>JALSKB010000020.1 GCA_026989035.1 Saprospiraceae bacterium
GGAAAACACCTGGTATGCCGTCATCTCTCCGGAATCCTGCTCCTCCATCCTATGGCGTAGCTGGGACTATAAAGAACAAGCCGCCGAAGCCTTAAAGCTCACCGCTGAAAACATGTACGAATTCGGCCTCATTGACGGCATCATCAAAGAACCCTTGGGCGGCGCTCATGCCCATCCCGAAGAAATGGCCAAAACCCTCAAACGACACATCAAAAAAGCCCTGGAAGAACTCATGCCCATGGACCCTGAAAAACGCATCGAAGCCAGAATCAACAAATACGCTTCTATGGGCGTTTATGATACACTAAAAGAAGAAGCCGACTCCGGCCAAGGAAAAAAACGAAAGAAGAAAAACTCATAGCCGGAGCATAAAGGCTACAAAGCCGAAACAGCATGTTTGAGAAACTACGCCAGCGCCTCTTTCAACGAGACCTGAAAAAAAAACTACACAATCAACGCCACAAACGAGCCTCGCTCTCCCTGGAAAAGGCTCGCTACATCGGCATCCTCTTCGACGGCACCGAACTGGAAAACCGCAATCCCGTACTGGCTTATGCCCGCCAACTCAAAAAAAGCGGCAAGCGAGTCAAACTCCTGGGCTTCATGGACAATACAGCGGACAACAGCAACCACCCCTTCCCCAACTTCAACCGCAAAGACCTTTCTTGGTTCTTCACGCCTAAATCCGAAGAAACCCGGCGCTTCATCCAAGAACCTTTTGACATCCTGCTGCACTTGTCGCTACAACCACAACCTTGGATGAACTATATAGCCACCCTCTCCGCTGCCCGTTTTCGAGTAGGATCAGCCCGAGCAGCCGCCGAAGCCTGCGACCTCATGCTCGACATGAACAAAAGCGAGGATATCCAAGAGTTCATTCGACAAGCAGAGCAATACCTCCAAAAAATGCAAAGTCAATATGAATCCCTCCCTGCTTAGAGGAACCGGTGTAGCTCTGGTTACACCCTTTAGAAACGGCCCGATTAACTACGCGGCTTTTGCCGAAATGGCCGAACGACTCATCCTCTCCCAAGTGAATTTCCTCGTCCCCTTGGGTTCCACAGGAGAAGCCTCTACTCTATCCGAGGCAGAAAAAAAACAACTCCTCAAACTCTGTATAGAAATCAACGCCGGCAGAAAACCCATCGTCGCCGGCCTCGGTGGCAGCAATACCCGGGCCCTGAAAGAACACCTCCAAAGCTTCGATTACTCCGCCGTCGATGCCATCATGATCAGCTCTCCCCCCTACAACAAGCCTACCCAAGAAGGTCTCTATGCCCATTTCATGCAGCTGGCAGAAGCCTCCCCCAAGCCCATCCTCATCTACAACATCCCCTCCCGTACCTGCTCCAATCTGCTACCTCAAACCGTGTTGCGCCTGGCCGAAAAGGGCCAAGAGCAATTCATCGGCATCAAAGAAGCCTCCGGCAATTTGACACAAATCATGAACTTGCTTTCGCAAAAACCCGACAACTTTCTCGTCCTCTCAGGTGATGACATGCTCACCCTGCCCCTCATCGCCTGTGGAGCCGATGGCGTAGTATCCGTCATGGCCAATGCCCTGCCCGACCAATTCTCCTCCATGGTGCGCTACGCCTTGAACTGCGAATGGGAAAAAGCGAGAAAAATCCACAACGGCCTCCTGCCCCTCAACGAGCTGCTCTATCGGGAAGGCAACCCCGCCGGCATCAAAGGCGCCTTGGAAGCCCTGGGCCTTTGCTCCCGCGAAACAAGACTCCCCCTCCTGCCACTTTCCGACGAGCTCTTCCAAAAAATTGAAAAAGAAATTCTGAAAATCGCCCACCACAAAGCTTAAAAACAAAAAAACACAACCACAAAGCCCCCTCTCACGTTCTACTTAGGCCCCCATAAAAGCTCAAGCCAAAAACAATGCCATGAAAACGCTTTGGTCGGTATGTATCCTACTCCTCGCTAACCTGGCTAACCTCTCTGCCCAGGAGCCTCAGCTGGCACAACAATATTACAGCAATGGAGAATACGAAAAAGCTGCCAGCCTCTACCAAAAACTGGCCAAACAATACCCCAGCAACGATTTCTACTTCAGCAGATACATCGGCTGCCTCATGGAAACCGGCAACTATGCCGATGCGGAAAAAAACATCAAAAAAGCACTGAAAAATCATCCGGAAAAAGTGCAATTGTACGTCACCTACGGACAACTGCTCAAAAAACAAGACCTCCCGGATAAAGCCCAACAACAATACGAAAAAGCCATTCGAAACCTGCCCGCAGACAAATACGCCGTGGTGCGTTTGGCGCAAGCCTTTACCTCCCAAGCGCTCTACGAATTGGCCGCACGCACCTATGAAAAAGGCATGAATATGCTCGGCCCCGATGAACTGGTTTACTACAACCTGGGTGACCTTTACCGCCGGCAAGGCCTCAATGCCAAAGCCATTGAAAATTACCTGAACAGCCTCAGCATGAACCCCCGCAGGCAAACTACCCTGCAAACCATCTTCCAACGATACTTCTCTGAAAAAGACTTTGAAGAACTCAAAACCCAACTCTACGACCGCATCCAAAAAGAACCGGAAAACAGCACATACCCCGAATTCCTGGCCTGGGTCTTCCTGCGCGAAAAAAATTATATGGGAGCCTTTCGGCAAATAAAATCCCTCGATAGACGAGTAGGTGGCTACGACTACAACATCTTTAACCTGGGCCAAACAGCCCTGCAAGACAAGGACTACAAGGCCGCCTTAAAAATCTTTGAGTACCTCACAGACAAAGGCCCTGAAAACCCCACCTACATCGAAGCCCACCGCCTCGCCCTCAAAACCAAAGGCCTGATGGTCTTTGACCAATACCCTATAGACACCCTCGCCGCTCTCGACCTGGAAAAACAATACCAAAACTTCCTCGAAGAATTCCACCTCACCCCCCGCACAGCCCACATCGCTCTCGAATTGGCCAAACTCCAAGCTTACCAACTCAATAAAATCGACTCGGCCATACAACTGCTAAAACAAGTCATCGATATCCCGGGCCTCTCACCTACAACACTGGGCAAAACCAAAATAACGCTGGGTGACCTCTATCTCGTCAAGGGTGAAATCTGGGAAGCTACTCTGCTCTTCTCTCAGGTCGATAAAGCCTTCGAAGAAGATCCCCTCGGCCATGAAGCTCGATTCCGCAATGCCCGCCTCTTTTACTACAATGGCGATTTCGGCTGGGCTCAAACCCAACTCGACGTCCTCAAAGCTTCTACTTCCAAACTCATCGCCAACGACGCCCTGGACCTCTCCATCTTCATCACCGACAACCTCGGCCTGGATACCACAGCCGAAGCCCTTGGCATGTACGCACAAGCCGACTTGCTGGTCTTCCAAAACAAACTGGACGAAGCAGAAAAAAAACTCGACAGCCTGCTCCTGAAATTCCCCGACCACGCCCTGGATGATGACGTGCTCTACCTCAAAGCTCAAATCTACCTGAAAAAAGGAGATCTCCAACACAGCATCCAAACCCTAAACAAAATCGTAGAAAAATATGCCGATGGCATCCGAGCTGATAATGCACTCTTCCAAATGGCAGAACTTTACGAAACCAAACTCCACCAAAAAGAAAAGGCCAAAGAACTCTACGAAAAACTCTTCATGGAATTCTCCGACAGCACCTTCGCTGTAGAAGCCCGCAAGCGCTTTCGAGCACTACGAGAAGAAAATTTGTGAGATGAGGAACAAAACGTAGGCGCCGCCTGAGCTGTGGCGAGGCTTTGCAACGCAGGCGGAGGCCGAAACGGCAAGTGAACAATCCCTAAACCAATTTGTGACGGGTATAACCTGAGCCGGCATCTGCCTAAAACAATTGTGATCTCCATACGACAGGCCCTTTGTTTTTCCCCGGGAAAACAACCGGAGCCATAACCAACAAATACAAAACCAAAAGAATCTCAAAAAACGGCCAATACCTGCCCAAATCTTCTTGCCCCAGCTTTTTGCTCAGGCGAAAAGCTATGGGCCACACCAAAACATAGCGAAGCAACAAGGCAAGCCCAGCCTGCCAAAAATAGAACGGCAGCAACAAGCACCCCAAACCCAAATGGAAAACCAAACTGAAAGACAAAAGCCCAAGCAATATTTTGTCTCTTAGCTTATACCGGCTCGCAGCACCTATGTGCCGGCGCTTTTGTCGCCAATAAGCTCGCCAATGAGGCAAGGCCTCCGTCCAAACAAAGCTCTGCGGGTCAAGACAAACCTCAAAAACAGCTTTGCCCGAAACATCCTGAACGAAAAGGTCGTCATCCCCATAAGGCAAATCGGCATGCGCCTCAAACCCGCCAACCGAACGGTAAAGCGATTTGGCGTAAGCCAAATTCCGCCCCACACCCATGTAAGGCATTTGCCGAAAGGCAAAAGAAAGGTATTGAATCGCCGTCCACAAACCCTCAAAGCGCTGAAAGGCATTCAGCAAACCCGGCCGACGTGCAAATGGGCTGTAACCCAAAACCAAATCACAGCCCCGCAAAAAAGGCCCTGCCATTTGCCTCGCCCAAAAAGGAGAAGCCGGCCGACAATCGGCATCCGTAAGCAGGACATACTCATAACAGGCCGCTGAAATGCCCTCCGCAAGTGCCTGCTTTTTACCACTGCCCTCCGGCTTAGGCCCCGCTAAACTGAGCACCCGCAAAGCAAGCCCTTCCTGCCGTGAAGCCAGCTCCCTGCAAACCTCCAAAGTCTCATCAGTAGAGCAATCGTCAACCACCAAGACCTCACAGGCCCCGGGATAACGTTGGGCCAACAAAACAGGAAGGTTGTGCTTCAGGTTTTCCGCTTCATTGCGCGCACAAAGCACTATGCTCAAAGAGGGAAAAGAGCCGGACTCCCCCCCTTCCACAATTCGTAACTTAGCCAAAGGTCGAAAAAAATACAACCAAAAAACCCATTGCAAAACCAAAGATATGTATAACAAAAACAGCAAATCAAAATATTTTTTTAAAACCTGAAAACGATTTGATAGGCAAAATGCCAAACGACCAGCCTCCTTACAGATCGCTCACCCCCCTCAAGCAAGCTCTTCAAACCCCTCAAAGATGAAAAATTGCGAGCTTTATAAAAAAAAATAAAAACACTTGCCTATATTTGCTTATCGGTATCTATACCCAACCTGAAATGGTTTGGAACATTTACGACGCGCAAACGAGCGACGCGCAAAAAATAGGGAGTTTAGGAGGCTGATGCCTTCCAAACCATTTCGCCATGAGTATATCAATCATCAAATACTTGCTGCTCAACAGACCCGCTTGGGCCTGCTGATTAAAACAAAAACCTACCCAAAAAGAAAATTCTTTGAATGGCCGGCCCGGCTTGCCATTTTGTCCATTATCTAATTTGTTCACCCCCTAAAGCAATTTTCCAATGCAAGACAAGAAAATCCTGCTTTCAGAAAAGGAAATTCCCACGCACTGGTACAACATCGTGGCGGATATGCCTAACAAGCCATTGCCTCCGCTCAATCCCGGCACCAAAGAGCCCATAGGGCCGGAGGCTTTAGCACCGCTTTTCCCCATGGCCCTCATCATGCAAGAAGTAAGCCAGGACAAGTGGGTAGAAATCCCCGAAGAAGTCAGAAACATCTATAAGCATTGGCGTCCCACTCCCATGTACAGAGCTTATGCCCTGGAAAAAGCCCTGGATACCCCCGCAAAAATTTACTACAAATACGAGGGGGTCAGCCCCAGTGGATCACACAAACCCAATACGGCCGTTGCACAGGCCTATTACAACCAACAAGAAGGCGTCAAACGCATCGTAACCGAAACCGGAGCCGGCCAGTGGGGCAGTGCCTTGAGCTTCGCCTGCCAGAAGTTTGGTCTGGAATGCGA
>JALSKB010000021.1 GCA_026989035.1 Saprospiraceae bacterium
CCTGCAACCGGCCTTCACCTTCCACGGCGACGTATTCCGCATCAAAGCAGGCATCAACATCGCCTCCAGCGACGACAACTTCTTTTTCTTCCCCGATGCCGAAGTCGAATACGAAGTGCTGGGCAACAACCTGGCTGTGTTTGCCGGTGCCGGAGGAGGACTGCAAAAAAACAACTTCCTCTACCTCAGCACCTACAACCCCTACATCAACAACCGCCTGGATATTCGCAACAGCAAAATTACCGAATATTACGGCGGACTGAGAGGCGATGTGGGCATCCTCACTTACTCGGGTCGTGTCGGCTACAAAAAAATTGAAAACCTGGCGCTCTTCCTACCCGTAGATGAACTGCTCAACCCCCTGCGCAAGCGCTTCGACCTCTTGTACGACACGGCAACTGTAATACGCATCCAGGGCAGCATCCTGGCCCACCCCATATCCGAGCTGAAACTCAGCCTCACGGCCTCCCAAAACATCTTCAGCCTAAGTCAAGAAGCTCGCCCCTGGCATCTGCCCTCTTTCGAACTCAAAGGAAAAGTCAGCTACGAAGCCATCAAAGACCAAGCCTTCGTCTATGCCGGCCTCTTCATGCAAAACGGCGTCTTCACCAAAGACGAAGAAGGCAAAGAACTCTTGCTCAATGCTTTGTTCGACATCAGCGTAGGAGCAGAATATTTCATTGCAAAAAACTTCGGCCTCTTTCTCGATATCAACAACCTGGCCAACAACAAACGACAACGCTGGTACCGATACCCCACCGTAGGCCTGAACATACTGGGGGGAATCTCCCTCAGATTCTAAGGTTCCCAAAGCGAAGTGGTTTGGGAAAACGAGCACACCGCTGCTGTGGCTTCCGCCAAGATGCAAAACGCAGGCGGAGGCCGCAACGGCAAGTGAACCATTCCCAAACCCATTCGCGATGGATAGAAAAACCGGAATTACAACGAGTACTCCTGACTCATTTCACAGCTATCTGGAGCGCCAAATTGAAAAATCCCCGAACCAAAACAAAAATGGTTTGGGAAATAGGGATACTTGTAGAAGCATGGTATAGGAATAGAAGCATGGTATAGGAAGTTTCACTTCACTAAGCCTCTCCCATTTGCCGGTTCCTCGTTTCTCTCTTGCAGCAATGCCGTGCTTACAAGAAAAATTCTGCGTTTCTTTGCGCAAAGCAACCCCAACTGTTATGCGCAACGAATTCGTCTCTTTTTCCATCATCAGCCTGCTTTTTGTCGCTTTTATAGCCTCTTTCATCTGGCCTCCCTTCTGGTGGGCCTTGCTGCTTTTGGTGCCTCTCTTACTGATGGGGTACTACGATTTTTTTCAAAAGCGCAACACCATACGAAGGAACTACCCCTTGCTGGGGCGCGGGCGTTTTATCATGGAAGAACTGCGCCCTAAGATTTACCAGTATTTCATAGAATCCGACACCAACGGCAAGCCCGTCAGTCGCATGTTTCGGGAGGTCATCTATCAGCGATCAAAAACCGAGCTGGACACCCAGCCTTTTGGCACGCAGTTCGACGTCTATGAGGAGGGCTACGAATGGATGAACCACTCCATTGCTGCCCTGGATGCCCACAAACTCGATCAACATCCGAGAGTTAAAGTTGGAGGACCTCAATGCTTGATTCCGTACAGTGCTTCCCTGCTCAACATCTCGGCCATGAGCTTCGGCTCTCTAAGCAAAAACGCAGTTAAGGCGCTCAATCTCGGTGCCCAGGCCGGCCAATTTGCGCACAATACCGGTGAAGGCGGCATCAGCCCCTACCACAAATCCGGTGGCGATCTCATCTTTCAAATCGGCACGGCTTACTTCGGCTGCCGCGATCAGGACGGGCGCTTTTCTCCGGATCTCTTCCGGGAAGAAGCCGCCCACGAAGCCGTAAAAATGATTGAACTGAAACTTTCTCAAGGTGCTAAACCCGGGCATGGAGGCATCTTGCCGGCTGTCAAAAACAGCCCGGAAATTGCAAGCATACGCAAGGTAGAGCCACACACCACTGTGGCCTCACCACCTTACCACACGGCTTTCCATACCCCCATCGGCTTACTCGAATTCCTCCAACAACTTCGGGAACTTTCCAACGGAAAGCCCGTGGGCTTTAAACTCTGCATCGGTCGCAAGAGCGAGTTCCTGGCCATCTGCAAAGCCATGCAAAAAACCGGCCTTTATCCCGATTTCATCACCATAGACGGAGGAGAAGGTGGCACGGGAGCTGCTCCCTTGGAATTCTCCAACTCGGTGGGAATGCCCTTTCGGGAAGGCCTGGCCTTTGCCTATGATGCCCTCTGCGGCTTTGAGCTCAAGGAACACATCAGGCTCTTCGCCTCGGGCAAAATATTCACGGCCTTCCACCTTTTCCGCGCCCTGGCCATCGGTGCCGATGCCTGCAACAGCGCTCGCGGCATGATGCTGGCTTTGGGCTGCATCCATGCCCTGGAGTGTAACAACAACACCTGCCCCACCGGCGTAGCAACCCAAGACCCCGAACTCGTCGCCGGACTGGTCGTAGCGGATAAGGCACCGCGCGTAGCCAACTTTCATCGCGAAACCATGGAAGCTTTTGTCGAATTGCTGGCCGCAGCAGGCTTGCACCAAGCCAGCCAAATCAACCGCAGCCACATCTACCGCCGCATCAGCCGCAACCGCATCATGCGCTACGACGAAATCTTCCCCTCTTTGCCGAAAGGCTGTCTAATCCACGAGCAAGATGTCCCTCCCTCCTGGCGAAGAGATTGGGAAGAAGCCGATCCCGAAAAATTTTAAACCGAAAAGAGTCGAAATATTCTCAACCGTCCCATAGGCAAAAGGCGAAGAAGTTGGGAATACCGGCATACCAAGCCCTGTTTCTTCCAAATATCATTTGCCGAAAGGCAGCAAAAAAGCAGCCCTATAAGCACCAAAAAGTTGAACTTCAACGTTATCCCTTCACATAAAACTCATTGCACCATTTTAAAAACACAAACGCTTTTTCACATGAAAATTTTCTCAGCTAAGTGGTTCCCTCTTTTGGGTCTGGCTTTCCTGCTCAGCCTGAGCATCAGCAGCACGGGTTGCAAAAAAGAGGGTTGCACCAACCCCATGTCCGACAACTACAATGCCGATGCCAAAAAAGACGACGGCACCTGCATCCCCTGGCGAAACAAATTTATCGGAACCTACTCCTCTTCCGGCAGCTGCATTACCGATCTAAACCTGCCGGGTGACAACCTCAGCGTAACACCTTCTTCGGCTAACGAACAAAAACTCATTTTCCAGATTCTCAATTGGACTTGGACGGGCACCGTCACAGAACAGTACAAAGTGGAAATCCCGGAACAAGACTTCGAGCCGGACCCCACCGTCAAAATGCGAGGTGAAGGCACCATAGACGACAAAGGCACATTTACTTTGGAGCTCACCTTCGGCACAGAGCCCTTTCTCAACGTCTGTACTTACGAGTTTCAACAGCTCTAACAAAAGCTTGCCCGCCAAGGCCTTTTGGTTTTGACGGGCAATTTTTTTCACCCACCACTTCACTCACCACCTCAGCAGATTCGCACCCCAGGTAAAGCCGCTGCCGAAGGCCGCCAGGCAAACCACATCTCCTTCCTTAACTCGCCCCTCTTCCCAGGCTTCGCTAAGCGCAATGGGAATGCTGGCCGCAGTGGTGTTGCCATAGCGCTGGATATTGTTGTAAACCTGGTCATCCCGCAAACGGAGCTTTTTTTGCACAAACTGGCTGATGCGCAAATTAGCTTGGTGTGGCACCAACAGATCCAAATCGGAAGGCTCTAAACCCGCTTTCTCCAAGACTTCAACAATGGCTGCGGGAAACTTCTGCACGGCAAACTTAAAAACCGCAGGGCCATCCATATAGGGAAAGAGCTGAGCATCGCTCAACATCTTTTCCGTAACAAAAATGGGCATATAGCGCCCGCTTTCATAGCCGAAATCGGCTTCCAGGCCCAACTTCTCGTGGTGATACCCCCCGTGTGAACCCGGATTAATCATCGAGAGAATCTCGGCATAACGCCCGTTGGAATGCAGGCAGGAAGCCAAGATGCCCCGCTGCCCATCTTCGGTAGCTTGCAGCAAAGCAGCTCCTGCACCATCTCCGAAAATCACGCTGACATTGCGACCCCGCGTGGTGAAATCCAATCCCATAGAGTGCTTCTCCGCTCCGACCAAAAGAACGTTTTTGTACATGCCCGAACGGATAAACTGATCAGCTACTGTCAAGCCATAGATAAAACCCGTACACTGCGTGCGTATATCCAAAGCGCCGATTTCCGTTTCCGAAAGGCCCAACTCTCTTTGAAGCAAAACCCCACTGCCCGGAAAGTAGTAATCAGGGCTGAGGGTAGCGAAAATGATAAAATCCACCTCCTCTTTGGCAATGCCGGCCCGTTCAATGGCCAACTCTGCCGCTTTAGCCCCCATGCTGGCGGGGGTTTCTTTGTGCTTGTCGGCAAAGCGCCTGGTTTGAATGCCCGTGCGTTCCCGTATCCAAGCATCGGAAGTTTCCATGACCTGCGACAGGTCGTCATTAGTCTCTACATGCTCCGGCACATAATGACCTATGCCGGCAATGATGGTGCGTCTCATGAACTCAAATTTGTTAAAAAATAGCGGTATAGCTACCTAAACCGAAATGATTTGGAATATCCACGGCTCGTAAACGAGCGAAAGATAAGGAGCTTGACAGACTCATGCCTTCCAATCCATTTCGTCATGAGTAGATCTCGTGATGAAATGGCCTACCCCAATATGGGCAAATAGGTGTAGTGCTCACGCCTCCCGCATCTCTCTGTCCTAGGAAATATCAAGGACTCAAGCTCTGATACAGCTCTTTGAAAACCGGGCAAGGCCTGGCTGTGCAGCCATTCGTACGCTTGACCTTTTTAGACCCGAAGAACAAACACGGGCAAGCTCATTGCTCTATTCGCCAAACACAAACAGACTGGCCAGGCAAATATATACAAAGCCCAACAAATACCAAGAAGACGAAAGAAAAAAACCAAGCCCTCTCCTCTTCTATCAACAGGAAACCGGAAGCTCTTTCAAAGCCCTGCGGCCGGCTTCATAACCCGCCTGAAAGATCTTCTCCGCCCGATCCAGACGCAAAGGCGAAACACTACCCAGCTCGCGACACGGAATGTAATAATCGGCCGCCTGCACATCCGCATGGGTAGAGGCCGCTATGCCCAGCTGCACGACCCGCAACAACAACTTCCAGCTGGAGCGCAAACTCTTGGAAGTGGCCAGACCTCGAGGCAGCACATCAAAAGCCATGACCTCCTCGCAATAGGCTTTAAGCGGAATAACCGGCAGGTTTTTCATCAAACCACCATCTGCGTACAAGCGTCCCTGCAGTTCCACCGGCTTAAAAAGTAGGGGTACAGCACAAGAGGCCGCCACAACTTCGCTCAATATACCCTCCCTGAAGTACTCCGGGCGCCCCAACTCCAGAGAAACCGCCGTTACCAACAACGGACGCGGTAGGTCTTCCAAACGCTCATAGGGCAATTTCTCTTTCAACACCTTCCGCAAATGGGTCAGCTCAAGCAAACCGTTACGGGTAAAAGACGGCCGCAAAAGTTGAAAAATCTTAGTTGAACGCACCAACTCAAACATTTCTTCAACGGATAAGCCCCCGGCCCAAAGCGCTCCCACAACTGCTCCGGCACTGCTGCCGGAAATCATCTCGATTTTTACATCGCTTTCTTCCAGGGCTTTGATAAAACCCATGTGGGCAATACCGCGAGCACCTCCTCCGGAGAGTGTCAGACCCAATTTGTACTTGCGCTTTTCCATATCTGATGAATTCCGTAAGTTAGGAAATTTGGGAGGCTGACGCCTCCCAAACCACTTCGCCATGAGTATATGCCCAAACCAAAATGGTTTGGGATATTTACGACTCGCAAACGGGCAAAAAAAGAGAGGAAGTTTGAACCTGCCTGCAGAGAGGTAAAAGCATGTCAAACTATTTTGTCATAAGTTTACCAGCCAAAACATTTCTTTGGCAAAAAGGTGCATCGGCTTTCTCTTTTTTTATACCCTTTAGGTTTCCCAGGGCCACTTGCGCTTAGCCCTTTTCTTCTTGCGTTGCTGCTTCCTAAAGACGCTCCCCTTTACCAAAATATAGCGCAGCGACAAACCCGTGTGCAAAAGCAAGGGGTGATGCCTGGAAAAGGTCAAAGCCGGTTTGAGATCATAAGAAAGGTTCAGGCGCCCCAAAGAAAGCTCCAATCCTCCAATCAAACTCAGTCCCCCGCCACTGCGGTGCAAGTCCCTTCCATCACCTGACCAAGCCCAATGTACTCCCCCGCCTCCATAGATGTTGAAGTTTCGCACAATGAGCGGAAAGTGCCGCTCGGCCAAAAGAGTAAACAGGACATCATCATTTAAAAAAGCCGACTGCAAAATAGCCTCGCCAGTCCAACTTTTGGTAAAGCGATGCTGTACGCTAAGCCCCCATTCCGTACCCAGGCGCAAGCCGGCTGCTGTAAAATAAGCCTGAGCTGCAGCTTGAGCTGCAAAACCGGCAAAAAGAATGACAAAGAAAATTTTTCGCATACCAAACGTTTTATCCCTCAGGGAGGCCACCAAGGCCCCAGTCCGTTTTCAAACGCCATTTCAACCGTTCCTATTACACCCCATCAATTGAGATGAAAAGATTTACAGCCTGTAGATAAAATGACTGAAAAACGGGTATCGAGGTTGGTTGCCGACACCTGCTGTAGCCAGGCTCCGGGCTATGAGCATGCCGCATTTTTCTGAAAAGTGCGTATCCTTGCAAAAAACTTTATGCTGCATCGCATCGCGGCTTTCCTGCGCTTTTACAGCTCTGCCAAGGTCGTTTACGACCTGCACAGCCCCACGGCCTACCAATTTGCCGTACGCGTTTTAGAAGACCGCCGCCATTATTACCGCTTTGAAGAGATTAAAAAACTGCGCAAAGCCCTGCTGCAATCCAAAGAGCCCTTTCCCCCTTCCGACTGGGGCGCTGGTAGCAAAAAAAAAGGACACAGCCTGGCAGACATCGTTCGCCATTCGGCTTGTTCTCCGGCTTTAGGCCGCATGCTCTTCAAAACCAGTTTGCTGTATCGCCCCCAAACCATACTCGAACTGGGCAGCTCACTCGGGCTGTCGGCGCTCTATCTCAGCGGTGGAGCTTCACAGGCCCGCTTTCGCGGCATCGAAGGGCACCCCTACCTTTGCCGAAAGGCAGAAGAACACCTCAAACAATTCAACATTCCCGATGCAAGAATCTTGTGCGGTGCCTTTCGGCAAAAGCTACCCGAGACACTAAAAGAATTGGGCCAAGTGGATCTGGTCTATTTCGACGGAGACCACCGCTATGAAGCGACCTTAGAGCTGTTCCGAACGGTCTTGCCTCGTCGAAGCGAAAATGCCGTGTTCGTTTTTGACGATATCCACTGGTCTAAAGGCATGAGTCGCGCCTGGGAAGAGATACGTCAGCAGCCCGAAGTAAAGTTAAGTATTGACACTTGGAGAGCCGGTTTCCTCTTCTTCGGAAAGCAGCTCAAAAAGAAGCAAAGCATCAATTTGGCACCTCGCTGGTGGAAGCCCTGGCGACTGGGTCTTTTTCAATAGACTTCCTCACATCTTAAGAATGGAAAAGGAAGTCCTCCTGTTGAGTTGATGTTCCTCCTCTGTACAACGAGAGCAACTGCAATCTGCCCGGGGCTGGCTTTCGCCAAATCCCTTAGCTTCCAGGCGATCGGGATCGATACCTAAGGAAATGAGGTAATCCACGGCTGCCCGAGCGCGCTTTTCCGACAACTCCTGGTTGTAACGAGCGGATCCCCGGCAATCCGTATGCGAATTGAGTCGAATGCGAATGTTGGGGTTCAACTGCAATGCTTTGGCCAAGCGATTAAGAGTTGGTTTGGCATCTTCGCGTATCTCCCACCGATCAAAGTCGTAGTAAATATCTTTCAAAACAATTTCTTTGTCGATATAAACTTTTTGCAAAACCACTTCCAAGCTGACATACTCATCACCTGAAGAGGGAGGCGCCATGCCCACGGAAGAAAAAACCGCTTCCGAACTGAGGTAGCCCTCTTTCGATACGACAAAGTGGTAATCTTTTTCTTCATCAAGGGGCCATTGAATCAGTCCGTTTTCATCGGTAAGCAAAGCCTTTCCCCCCCCTTCGCTTTTCAAAACGACTTCGGCCCGGGGCAAAGGCCTACGTGCGAGGATTTCCGAAGACGGATCATCAGCTATGGCATATACATTTTCCAGCACATACAATTCGAGTATCCAACGCCCCCGGGTGGAGTCTTTATTTTCTTCAGCCAGCTCAGGAAAAGTTTCCGAGGGCCGAAAACTCCAAAGGTCATCTGCTCCACTTCCCGGCTGTTCATGAGGCCTGTTAGAAGTAAAATAGCCGGCTAATCTCCCACGCTCATCGCGTTGTACACAAAGCCCGAAATCATCGGCACCGGAGTTAATCGGAGGTTTCATGTTTCGAGCCGGAGTCCAGCGATTAGTCTGTAATTGATATGAGCGGAAAATGTCTAAACCTCCCATGCCGGCATGGCCGTCGGAAGCGAAGTAAAGGGTATCTGCTTCGGGCCGGGGAAATTGCTCGTCGCCATTCGGCGTATTGATAGCTCTACTCAACAAGTGAGGCTCCGACCATCCTCCTCCGGCAAGAGCTTCTACGTAATAAATGTCGTAACCTCCCCAACCTTCCGGGTCATTGGAAGAAAAGTAAAGACGGCTGCCATCTTCGGTCATAGCCGGTTGGCCGTAGTTGATGTGTTCTTTCTGAAAAGGCAGCAATTCAGGGACAGACCAACGACCATCCCGATAATGCGTTGACCAAATTTTGCAATAGCGATCTTCAAATTCCCCCTCGGCAAAACAACGGGTAAAGTAAAGCGTTGCCGTTGGAGCATGAAAGAAAGCCGCTCCTTCGTTATCAGCCGTATTCACAGGCTCCGGCAAAGGAGAGGCATCGACTTCATCGGCCTTGACCAGATAGAGATCCGAGAAAGACCGGCCCGTCCACAAATAAACGGCTCCTTCAGCCCGGGGCCTATCCGAAGTAAACAAGATATATCCGGAAGGCTTAAAAAGGCTTGTCCCGTAATCTGCTGCCGGGCTGTTGCAGGGAAGGGGCTCTATCTCAAAAGGAAAATTTTCTTTTTTCAACCACTGAAGGGCCTGTTCACAGGCTTTGATTTCGGCCCGATATTCATACGGACTACCCACTTCAATACCCAGCTCTTTAAAAGCCTGTATGGCCTCCTCGTATTGTTCACTTTGCTTGAGGGCATAGGCATAAGCTTTTAGAGCCTCCACGCCATATTGGTAATCATAGGCCTTTTTGAACCATGCGGCAGCTTCCCGCTCGCGCTGCATCCGAGTCAAAGCCTCCCCCAATTGATAAGCCAATTTGCCTTGTTCTACACGGCTCTTCTCCTTCTCGTATTCTTTTTTTAACAGTTCATAGGCCAAACTGTATTGCTTCCTTTCCATGGCAGTAGCCCCGTCTCGTATTTTTTGCGTGTATTGACAGGCTCCCATGGAAAGGAGCAACAGTGCTCCAAGTCCTATAAAAAAACGCGACAGACAGGCAGACATGGACTCCATACTTTCAGGCTACAAAAAAGGCCATTCACAGGCTTGCAATTCAAGCTTCTCTTAATCGTTGGACAAACACCTCTAAGGAAAAACAGCTTTTCGCAAAAAATGTTGTTTGACGACTTCCCTTAAAGCGCCTTGTGGTTAGAGAAAAACAGCCAGCAAAAAAGTCAATACGGTAGCTACAAAACCGAGCATGAAAATGTTGTAAGAAATGTTCAAGTAGCGATATTTCTTGTCGAGCACCAGGCCCAGGTTATAGAGGTCTCTGACCAGGTTTGTATAGAGCAGTTCTCCGCTTTGAAACATTTCATCTACAGCTTCTTCGTAATCCTCTATCGGTCGGGAGACAAATTTTCCGAAAAAGACCAGATTTTTGCGGTATTCCTCTTTTTCCGGCATTTGCCGAAAGGCAGAGACTTTAGGGCGGGCTGAAAGTACGGCAAAGATGAGAGAGGTCAGGCCCGTAATCAAGAAGATGACTACCGGCATGAGGATTTCCGGTTGGCTTTCGGTAATGTTTTTGTAAGAGATGACCGAGATGAGCACACTGATGAGGATGGCATTCACACTGATCATGATATGGGCCTTGTTGTCAGCTATGGAGCTGAGGTTGATGTGATTGCGGTAGTTGGCCCGAAAGAAGGTTTGAATGCCGGATGAGGGCGTTTTGCGCTCTATTTTTTGGAATTTGCGTTGATGTTCAGGCGGTTCAGCTTTGCGCCGAGCGGCACGGCTTACCTCGCGTTGCAGCCACAGCAGATGGCGAGCTCGCACCGGCTCGTAATGCAATTTGGCGTAAGCCGTAAAATAGTGCAAGCCCGAAAGCGTGCGCAACCATTGCGCTTTTTCCGATGCTACATCCGGCTCCTCTCCGGTGAGCAGTTGCTTTTCAAGCATCAAATAAGGCCATTCGTCTTCCAACTCGGGCCCGAAACGGGCTACGAGATAAGCATCCCGCAGCACTTGTAGCTTTTTGTCGGAAGGCGGGCGATTGACCAGCAAAACGGAGGCAAACCCCCGCAACAAATTCAATACGTCTTCCTGCAAGCTGTCGGAGCATCCCAGCTCTTTTAGCTCTTCTTTGACTCGTGCCATTTGAAGGGGGCTGGGTGGGGCTTTCGCCAAATTCAGGCCCTCCGGGTCCATAGGCATTTGCAACCACCAAGCGGCCAAAACGCAAGCAGCCAAGTCCTCTTCACTCAATCCCTCGCCCTTGCCCAACTCCCAAACGCGCTCCACCGTGCGCTTACACAGGGCAAAGTGGTTATACACCCTACGGGCATCGGCATAGCGATTAAAGGCGGCAAGGGCCTGCCGCTCCATGCGCTCCAACAAAGGAGAAAAAGTCGAAGACATCTGGACAATATGGCTAAATTCCATGCCGGTAAAGGTACGGCTTTTTAAAAATACCAACACCTCCGTTTGGAAAAAAGCCCGAAAACCAGATATTTTTCCTATCTTTGGGCGCGTTCACAAAGCGGAAATTCCCGAAACAGATTCTGCCGGTTTAACTTCGGGATAAACAATGAGAAAATATTTCATGAACCGGCATCAACAAAAACAAACACCATGTCTATTGACTTCAATAGCCTTTTGCAAGGCCAATTGTCCGAAGACCTAATTGAGCAATTTAGCCAACAGCTCGGCGGCGTGGAAAAAGAAAAGACTGCCAAGGCGACTACGGCCATTGTATCTACCCTGACAGCGGCCCTGGCCCGCAATGCGTCCAAACCCGAAGGTGCAGAAGCCCTGGCCAATGCTCTGGATCGCGACCATGACGGCAGCATTCTGGACAACCTCATGGGCTTCCTCGGTGGCCAGGCACAGCCCGAGCCGGCTCAAAGTAAAGCCCTGGACGGCATGGGCATCCTCAAGCATCTGCTGGGCGAAAAGCAAAGCTCTGCCGTGTCTATGATCAGCCAACTCAGCGGCCTGGGTGGTGATCAGACCAACAACCTCATGGGCATGCTGGCTCCCGTCATCATGGGCGCTCTCGGGCGCCAAAAACGCCAACAAGGCTTAGACGTAAGCGGCCTGATGTCGCTGCTCACAGGTTCGGTCTCACAACAAAAGTCCCAAAACCCCATGCTCAACATGGCCATGAAATTCCTCGACAGCGATGGCGACGGAAGCATCATCGACGACATCGGCGGTATGGGCATGAATATCCTCAAAGGGTTCTTTGGCAAGTAAAGGAAAATAACGAATCTGTGGAAGTCCCCCCCCCTTCCTCATGCTTTCAATCCAAACCCTACAAGCTGTCTCTGTCAAAAACTCGCAAACGAGCAAACGACAGTGTTGGTGGGATTGCCGGCTACCTTATTCCGGCAAGCAAAACCAAACGGCAGCAGGGCTGGGAACAACAAAATCCATTGCCTTGGCAAGTAGGAAGAAGGGGTTCGGGTGGTTCTCAAATCGCCCGAACCATTTTCTTTGTAAGCGCAAAAGACTTGCTCTGATACCAGCGTAATCTACCCCAAAAGACAAAAGTACTCCAAACGAGGTCTCAACCTCAAAACGCTTTACATGACATTTCACGAACTGGGTTTACACGAACAAATTCTAGAAGCCATATCTTACATGGGATTTAAAGAGGCTACCCCCGTACAGGAAAAAGCCATTCCCATCATCCTCCAAAAAAGAGATCTCATAGCCTGTGCCCAAACCGGCACGGGCAAAACAGCGGCCTTCATGCTGCCCGTTTTACAAGCCCTGGCAGAACAAACTTACCAAAACAAAACGCGCGCTCTGGTCATCGTCCCCACCAGAGAGCTGGCCCAACAAATCGACCAGCAAATCCAGGGCTTTTCCTACTTCCTGGACGTGCACTCCTTTGCCCTCTACGGCGGTGGCGATGGCGACGACTGGGAACAACAGAAAAAGGCCCTTAGCGGAGGCACCGACATCATCGTAGCCACGCCCGGCAAGCTGATTTCTCACCTCACCACGGGCAGCTATACCGACTTCAGCCAGGTGCAATACCTCGTCCTCGATGAAGCGGACCGCATGCTCGACATCGGCTTTCACGACGACATCATGAAAATCATCAGCTACCTGCCAAAAAACAGGCAAAGCCTGATGTTCAGTGCCACCATGCCCCCCAAAATCCGCAAATTCGCCAAGGAAATCCTCAAAAAACCGGCAGAAATAACCTTCGCCCTGTCCAAACCGGCAGAAGGCGTGGAACAAGGCGTTTATATCGCTTATAGCTCGCAAAAAATTCCCCTACTGCGTCAACTGCTGGCCGGAAAAGACAACCCCTATCAAACCGTCCTCATCTTCACCTCCACCAAACGCATGGTCGGCGAAATCGTGCGAGCGCTGAAAGGACAAGGCTACCGCGTGGAAGGCATCTCCTCTAAACTCGAACAAAGCGAACGCGAAGACGTGCTCAACCGCTTCCGTGCACGCCAAACACGCGTCTTGGTAGCTACCGATGTGCTCAGCCGAGGCATAGACATCAAAGACATTCACCTGGTCGTCAACTTTGACGTACCCCACGATGCCGAAGATTACGTACACCGCGTAGGACGCACGGCCCGAGCCGAAACCACCGGCAAGGCCCTCACTTTCGTCACCCCCGAAGAAGCCTACAAACTCCGCCGTATCGAACGGCTCATCGAACGACAAATACCTCGCTTACCTCTACCCGAAGAACTGGGCAAAGCGCCCCAACTCAAGCCGAAAAATCAAAAAAGAAAGGGCCACCAACGAAATAAGCGCCGAAGAGGATTTCGCCCAAAGAAAAGAGGAGAGAAATGAATCCACGAGTGTATCTCCCATGAAAATAGCCGGTTTCACCTTTATCCGCAACGCCATACGCTTCGATTACCCTGTCGAAGAATCCATACGCTCCATGCTGCCCCTCTGCGATTTCGTGGTGGTTGCCGTAGGGCAATCGGAAGACAAGACCCTGGAACTGGTACGCAACATCGCTCCCGATAAAATTCGCATCCTTCAAACCGTCTGGGACGATAACCTCAGAGAAGGCGGCCGCGTACTGGCCGAAGAAACCAACAAGGCCTATCGAGCCATCAAAGAAAAAGTCGATTGGTGCATCTACCTCCAAGCCGATGAGCTCATCCACGAAGAGGACTACCCCAATCTAAAGCAAAGTATGCTGCACTATAAAGACGATGCCCGCATAGAAGGTCTGGTCTTCGACTACCTGCACTTTTACGGCTCCTATCACTACCTGGGAGACAGCCGCCGCTGGTACCGCAGGGAAGTGCGCATTATCCGGCAAGACCCGGCCATTTCCTCCTATCGCGACGCCCAGGGCTTCAGAAAAACGGGCAAGAAACTCCGCGTCAAACCTTCCGGAGGACGCATCTTTCATTACGGCTGGGTCAAAAACCCGGAAAAGCAACAAGAGAAACAGCGCTACTTCAACAAACTTTGGCATCCCGACAGCTGGGTCGAAAAGCGAATTGGCTCTAAAAAAAGCTACGATTATGCTGCCAACATCGATTCCTTACGTCGCTTCAAAGGCAGCCACCCGGCCCTCATGCAAAAACGCATCCAACAAGCCGATTGGAACTTCTTCTTCGAACCTTCCATGAAACGCCTTTCGGCAAAAGACAAATTTCTGCAGTTTATCGAAAAAAAAACGGGCCACCGCATAGGTGAGTTTAAAAACTACAAATTGCTGTAAAAGTCCTCTAATCGCAGGTGCCTCAATTTGCAGTTGAGGGTTAATCGGGGAAATATACTCCTGACAAAGTGGTTTGGGAGGCGTCAGCCTCCCAAACTCCCTATCTTTCGCTCCTTTGTGAGTTGTAAATATCCCAAACCATTTTGGTTTGGGTATAGATTTACTTATTTCCACCGATTCCTTTGCAATCAAAGCCTGCGCATGCCCAGCCCCCCGGCTTGGTCCCAGCGACCGTTGAGTCTCAGAGGTTTCTACCTGCCAGGAAGATTTCTCCACCTCAAGAGCAAATCTTTAAAAAAGGTTATCTTTGGAACACAATCTAGGCCTTTGCCCTCAGGCAAACCGTGCTCATAAAAGGCACGCACCTTTTCTTTGTCTTTCAAGCCCCAGCCACAAAAAGTTTATGCATACAGAAATACAGCCTGCTACAGATGAGCACTCCATCAGCAGCAAATACCTGCAACAGCAAGCCTTCTTTGATACGGGAAAAACCAGGGATATTTCCTTTCGCCTGAAAGCGCTAAAAAGGCTCAAAGTGTCCATAAAAAGACGCGAAGAAGAGCTTTTGGACGCCCTCTACAGCGACTTTCGCAAACCCCGTTTTGAAAGTTATGCCAGTGAGGTGGGCTTCATGTACCAGGAAATCAAGCATACCCTGAACTACCTGCCCCGCTGGGCTGAGCCGCCAAAAAACCATCTGGCACCCCTGGCTTTGTTCCTCTCTCGCAGCGAGGTAAGCTACCACCCCAAAGGACTGACCCTGATTCTGGGCCCTTGGAACTACCCCTTCCAACTGCTTATGGCTCCTTTGGTAGCTTCCATAGCTGCCGGCAACTGCGCCTTGGTAAAAACCTCTTCCCAAACGCCCGCTACAGCTGCCGTAACCGCAAAAATCATTGCAGAAAGTTTTGAGCCCGGCCATGTAACGAGCATACAACTCCCCGGGCGAGATGTCATACCCAAGCTCATCGACGCCCATCAATTCCAACACCTCTTTTTTACCGGTAGCGTCCCCGTTGGCAAACGCATCATGGAAGCCGCTGCCCGACAACTCTGTCCCGTTACTCTTGAACTCGGCGGCAAAAGCCCCTGCATCGTGGACGATACGGTACCGCTGCCAATCGCAGCCAAACGCATAGCCTGGGGTAAGACCTTCAACGGCGGCCAAACCTGTGTAGCCCCGGACTACCTGCTCGTCCACAAAAACGTCAAAGACGAACTGGTGCAACACCTGGCCGACTACTTCAAAAACACCTTTGGCGAAAGCCCACAGAAAAGCCCTTATATCGCACACATCATCAACAAAAAGCGCTTCCTGGCACTGACCAAGCTGCTGGAAGGGCAAAACATCCTCTACGGAGGACGCAGCTGGCCGGAAGAGCTTTTCATCGAACCCACGCTTATCGACGAACCGAGGCTCGACAGCCCCATCATGCAAGAAGAAATTTTTGGACCCATCCTACCCCTCATCAGTTGGGAAACCCCCGACGAACTAAAACAAATCATCAAACAAAACCCCTTCCCTTTGGCCCTTTATCTGTTTTCAAAAAACAGAACACTACAAAAAGAGCTAACCCGAGACATCCCCTTTGGCGGAGGTTGCATCAACAACACCCTGGTACATCTGGCCGATCCGGATATCCCCTTCGGCGGCTTTCAAACCAGTGGCCTGGGAGCCTATCACGGCAAAGACGGTTTTGAAACATTCTCGCACAAAAAGAGCATCCTCAAAACCTCTTTCCGCCCCGACCTGCCTTTTGTCTTTCCGCCTTACGGCAAATGGAAGGAAAAAATAGCGCGATTTTTCCTCTCTTAGCAAACTGCAGCGAAACACTTTCTTCATTTGCCGAAAGGCAAAACAAATCCTCACCCATTATGAAAACCATCATGCTCACCGGAGGCACCGGTTACTTGGGCTCTTACGTAGCGAAAGAACTGTTAGGAAAAGGATACCATCTCCGCCTCAGCCTTCGAGACCCCAACAAGATACACAAATACAAACACCTGAGTGAAATAGCCCAAAACAGCCCCGGTACCCTAGAGCCTTTTGAAGCCGATTTGCTCAAAGAAGGCTCCTTCGACCAAGCTGCAAAAGGCAGCGACGCCATCATTCACATGGCTTCTCCTTTCTCCTTGAAATTTAAAGATCCCGTAAAAGAGCTGATAGAGCCTGCCGTCAAAGGCACCCGGAATGTGCTGGAAGCAGCCAAGCGCTCGGGAACGGTAAAAAAGGTCGTGCTCACTTCCAGTGTGGCTGCTGTTCATGGAGACAACATCGACATGAAAGAGCAAGGGCTGGCGGAATTCACCGAAGCGCATTTCAACACCTCCAGCTCCGCCAGGCACCAACCCTACTCCTACTCCAAGGTGATGGCCGAAAAAGAAGCCTGGAAAATGGAAAGAGAACAAGACCAATGGAAATTGGTTGTCATCAATCCTTCTTTCGTCATGGGGCCGCCCTTAAGCCCACATACGCGCTCGGAGAGCATTCAGTTTTTGAAAGATCTCATCGGTGGAAAGCTATTCCTTGGTGTCCCTCATTTGGAATTCGGCTTTGTGGACGTGCGGGATGTGGCCAAAGCTCATTTGTTAGCCCTGGAAAGAGAGGACAGCAAGGGGCGCTACATCTTAGCAGAGCGCGTGATGAGCATTTGGGAGCTTCGCCAAATGATAGCCAAACTCTACCCCGGAAAATTCCGCTTCAAGCTGCCGCTGATGGAATCCCCCAAATTCATGATTTATCTCATAGGCTGGGCCTTTGGTTTGACTTACCCGTTTATCAAACGCAATGTGGGGTACTCCATCAGCTTAAACAATCAGCGCAGCCTCAAAGAGCTGGGACTGACTTATACCCCCATGGAAAAGACCATCAAAGAAATGGTAGAAGCCTTAGTGTAACAACACGTCTAAATCCACATGTTCGTTGATGAGCTCTATGGCACGCTCTACTTTCCAAGGCGTACGCGTATTGATCTTGACTTCGATACGACTTATTTTGATCACCGCACCCAAGGTGTCAAAAGGCGTTGTAATCACCGGAATGTTGTATTGGGAGGTATAATGTTCAAACACAGAAGAATGCACGACGGGTTTTTCGTGAACGCCATCTCCGGTAATGACAATACCGGAAAGCGGGAAGTACTCCAATTGGATAGATTCGGTAATCACCCGAATGCGTTCAAGGGCTTCCGCCAAACGCTTATAGCTGACCACCAAAAGCCGATTGCTCACCTGGGTAATCTGCTCCTCTTCCAACAAAGTACCTGACAAAAAGCCCTCAACCCTGTTGTCCAAATACTGTTCGTTGGCCAGCACACGACCTTTGACGGCATGCACAATAGTCGCCATAATGGGATGAGAAAGCCGCTTGTCGTAAGGTAAAATGCCCAGCAGGGGCAAATCCATCTCCTTGAGCTTCTTTTGGAGGTAGTAGCGCACCTTGTCGATTTTATCGGGTCGCACCTTATTGACAATAACGCCAATAACGGGAACGCCCAGTTGGCGAAAAGGACAAAGCGACAAATAGAGTTTGTCCAGCGTATTGCCGATACCTCCTTCGACCACTATGATCACCGAAGCACCCAACATTTTTGCTACATCGGCATTGGACAGGTTGACCACGCTGCCCACGCCCGGATGGCCGGTACCTTCATACACCACCATCTCATAATGCTGCTGCAGATAATCTGCCGCATAGCGAATGCGCCCTGCATAATCAAACTTTTCGGGAGCATCCAGATAGGCCGCCGTAGCACCTTTGCCCAAGATAACCGGGCTGTGGATATTTTCAGCCAACTTGAAATCCATGGTTTTGGAAAAGAGCAGCGCATCTTTATCGACCTTCAGATTTCCCAAATCCAGAAACTGCTGCCCTACGGGTTTGCAATATCCTACCTTTATCCCTGCCCGAGCCAAAGCGGAGACCAAACCCAGGGTGCTGGTGGTTTTACCCACATGCTGCCCTGTGGCTGCTACATAAACAGAACGAATCATAGGCCTGTAGTTGCACGAAAAAAGCAAAGGCTTTCGAGTGCAAGATATGGACAAAACCGAACATGGTGTATATTTTCACCCTTAAAACAAGCCGCTGATGTTGCCTTGCTCGTCGATGTCGATGCCCTCTGCAGCCGGTAGAGCGGGCAGACCCGGCATGCGCATGATGTCTCCGGTAATGGGCACCAAAAAGCCGGCACCCGCAGCTATTTCAATTTGGCGCACGGAAAGGGTGAAGCCCTCGGGACGGCCGATTAATTTGGCATTGTCGGAAAGCGATTTCTGCGTTTTGGCTATGCATACGGGCAGTTCTTCCAAGCCCAGCTTGGCGATGCGGCGCAGATCGGCCTTAGCCGTGGAGCTGTATTCTACTCCCTCCGCTCCGTAAATGCGGGTGGCTATGGTCTCTATTTTCTTCTCTACAGGCCAGGACCAATCGTAAAGCGGTTGAAAACGGCTTTCACCTGCTTCAACGATTCTCACCACGGCTTTCGCCAAATCTTCGGCTCCTGCTCCACCTTGCCCCCAGACATCAGCTACCACGGCATCCACGCCTAAGCTCTTGCAGTGCTCCAAGACGATGTTCACCTCTTCTTCTGTGTCAGAAGTGAACAAATTCAAAGCCACGACCGGCTTAAGACCGTAGTGTTGTGTATTCTCCAGGTGTTTTTCCAAATTGACCAACCCCCTGCTTACCGCCTCGGGATCGGGCAGGGTCAATTCCTTGAGTTTAGCGCCTCCGTGGTATTTCAATGCCCTTATCGTGGCTACCAGCACAACCGCCTGCGGGGCGATACGGGCCGTAGGGCACTTGATGTCCAAAAACTTTTCTCCGCCCAAGTCAAAACCAAAACCCGCTTCGGTTACCACGTAGTCGGCCAAAGACATGGCCATACGCGTTGCCAGGATGGTATTGGTACCCTGGGCAATATTGGCAAAAGGCCCCCCGTGAATGATGGCCGGATACCCCTCAAGCGTCTGGACCAAGTTGGGCTTGATGGCATCCTTCAACAAAGCCGCCATAGCCCCCTGAGCCTTCAAAGCACGAGCATAAACCGGCTCTTTCTCATAGGTAAAACCTATAAAGATGTTGCCCATGCGCTTCTTCAAATCCTCCATGCCGGAAGACAAGCAAAGAATAGCCATGATTTCCGAAGCTGCCGTGATGTCAAAACCGGCTTCACGAGGTACACCTTGTGTGCGCCCTCCCAGCCCAATGACCAGATGACGCAGAGAACGATCGTTCATATCCATCACCCGCTTCCACAAAATGGTGCGGGGGTCTATGCCCAAAGAGCGCTTGCGCTGGTGCAGATTGTTGTCCACCAGAGCAGAAAGCAGATTGTGTGCTTTCTCTACAGCAGAGAAGTCGCCCGTAAAGTGCAGGTTGATGTCTTCCATGGGAAGCACCTGGGAATAACCTCCTCCCGTAGCACCGCCCTTGATGCCAAAAACAGGCCCCAAAGACGGTTCGCGCAAAGCCACACAAGTTTTTTTGCCAAGACGATTCAAGCCCTGGGAAAGACCGATAGATACGGTTGTCTTTCCTTCCCCTGCCGGTGTGGGGGAAATGGCAGAGACCAAAATCAGCTTGCTGCGGGCGACTTTTTCCTCATCAATGAGATCAAGTGGCAGCTTGGCTTTGTACTTTCCGTAAAGTTGTAAATCGTCCGAAGGAATGTCCAGTTGAGCAGCAACATCGGCAATGTGCTTCAGCTGTACTTTGCGCGCAATGTCGAGATCGGTAGGCATTTTGCAGTTGGTTTTATTCAGTAGGGTTTCACATCGCGCCAAAGGTAAAGAAAAAGTCCTAAAGCACATTTTGCACCTCCATGCCAACCCAAACAGCTGTATGTTTACTGACTGAAATTGCAAGGAGTTCGTATCTTTGCCAAAACTCAAACTTTTTACACCAAACACAAAAACCCCCAATGAAAGCAAGCCACTTCCTTCTTCTTTTCATCTCCTTGCTCCTATCTGCCAGCTGCCAAGAGAATGAACCAACAAATCAGGAAATATCCCAAAACCAGACTCAGGGGCAAAAACCCACCGAAGAAGTCATTGGTGTAGTACCCTACGAAGGTGGCATCATCAGTGAACAAACCCAAAACTTTCTGGAAGGCCTCACCACCGGATACTGGTACATCGCCGGCTACGTCAGCATCAAAGACCCGGAAAACGCACCCAAAGAAAATACGGGGCGTTGGTTCCAGTTTACTGCCGACGGGCACCTCAAAGCCGGCAAGTGGAAAGACGAAATTACCAAAGGCACCTGGACTTATCACCCTTCTATTGCCGTACTCACCATTCGAACCGAAGATCCTTCTTTTCAGGGCGAATACAAAATCAAGATGACCAAAGATAAAACCATCATGATCTGGATAGGTACGGAGCGCTTCAACCAAACGGACGTCCAGGCCAAGTTGGAAACCTACCTCCAACTCATGGATACCCTGCCTTGAAAACAAAAAACTGCCTTATGAAAATCGCCTCTTCTACTGCTTTTTTCCTTTTGTTGCTCTTGTATGCCTGTCAAAACAATACAGAGCCACAAAACCAGGAGAAAAATAGCGGTAAAAATCTCGACAAATCGGAAGTAGCTCAAGAGAAAACAGCTGATCTGCCTCCCATAGCTCCCGTCTTACTCACCGGGATACGCACCGAGTGGTCTTGGAGTGGTACCGGTATATCCGCCGTAGATTCCATCGTCTCCGTGCCCGGCCTCAAGGTTGAACGTTTGCCGAAAGGCCTGGCATTTAACATTGTGGGTGATATCGGACTTGTCAATCTCATAACGCTTTACACCCCCGAAGGGCAAGTCGATCTGCTCGTACGCGATGCCGGCAGCATCCCCGTGCCCTTCCGATTAAAAGACAAGGGCTACAGCCAAGTTCAAGTCGTAGGCGACATGAACAACTGGGATTCCTCACGCGGTCTGATGGTCAAAAAGGGCAAAGTCTGGGAACTCATCTTCCCGTTGCCGCCCGGCAACTACCGCTATCGCTTTGTCATTGACGGCCAAAGCATGACCGATCCGAAAAACCCCAACAAGACCAAGGACGAACAAGGGCAGGAGGTATCCGTCTATCAGGTTAAAGCGCGAGAAGGCAACAAAAAAAATCTACCGACCGTTGAATTGAGCGAAAAAGACGGACTGAGCCTCCGGTTGCATTTGCCGAAAGGCGGTGCCGTCATTGCCCTGTTGAACAACCGGCAACTCAAAACCAAAACTGACGGACAAGAAGCCTTTGTCGAGCTTCCGCCAAATGCCAAAGGACAACTGCGCATCTACGTGCAAAACGAAGCAGGCTTGGGAGAACCTCTGTTTATCAACCTCTAAACTTCTGATAAAATCACCACACACTAAACACACACCCTTGCGGGGAAACGCCAAACCGAGCATGAAGAAATCCATTCTTTTTGCAGCCCTTACCCTGCTCCTCGTAGCCGGCTTCTGGGCCTACCAAAAGTACAAAGACTACTTGCTGCCCAACGTACCCAAAGAGCTCAAGGAAACCTTTGTCCTGATTCCCACGGGCAGCAGCTTTGAAGAAGTCAAAGAACTGTTACACAAGGGTGGGTTTATCAAAGACACCGCATCGTTTCGTCGCGTAGCTGAAAAGCTCAAATACCATCGCCCTAAGATGCGGGCCGGCCGCTTTCAAATTCAACCGGGCTGGACCAATCTCGAGCTGGTACGGCATCTCCGCAACGGAAAACAAGCCCCTGTCAAAGTGGTTATCACAGAAGACGCACGTCTGCCGGAAGACGTAGCCGAAAAAGTCGCTCGCTTTATCGAGCCTTCCGCAGCAGAGATAAAAGCAGCCTTTCAAAACGACTCCCTCATCCAAGCACTCGGATTTACCAAAGAAACCTTCATGAGCCTGTTCATTCCCAATACCTATGAATTTTTCTGGAATACCCCTCCTGAAAAATTTCTCGAACGCATGAAAAAAGAACACGATAGGTTTTGGAAAATGAACGACCGACTCGGTAAAGCCCGCAAACTCGGCCTCAGCCCGGAAGAAGTCTATACCTTGGCCTCCATCGTAGAACGGGAAACCAACCGCAATGAAGAAAAAAAGCGCATCGCCGGCGTCTATCTCAATCGACTCAAACGCGGCATCAAACTCCAGGCCGACCCCACTGCCGTCTTTGCCCGCCGCGATTTTGGCACCTCACGCGTAACCCACTACCACACCAAATACGACTCCCCTTACAACACCTACCTGTACGAAGGCCTGCCACCCGGCCCCATCAGCATGGCTTCCATTGCCAGCATAGACGCCGTCCTCCAAGCGGAAAAACACGACTACATCTTTTTTTGCGCCAAGGGAGATGGCAGTGGCCTACACAATTTTGCCAAAACGCTTAGAGGCCACAACCGCAACATCAAAAAGTATAAGCAAAACCTAAAGAACAGATAACAGGCCTTTTAGTAACGCTCCTTTTCGTTCGGAAAATCTCCACGCTTAACGTCCTCAATGTACTGTTCTGCCGCCTCTTTCATAGCATCGTATAGCTCCAAGTAGCGCCTCAAAAAACGAGGGTGGAAATTTTTGGTAATGCCCAACATATCGTGGGTAACCAATACCTGGCCATCCACATCCGGGCCGGCACCTATCCCAATCGTGGGAATGTGCAACATCTCGGAAACCTCTTTCCCCAAAGTAGCAGGAATTTTTTCCAACACAATGGCAAAACAACCCAAGTCCTGCAACAACAAAGCATCTTCTTTTAGTTTTTGTGCTTCGGCCTCCTCCTTTGCCCGCACCGTATAGGTGCCAAATTTATAAATAGACTGTGGGGTCAAACCCAAATGCCCCATTACAGGAACGCCGGCCGATAGAATGCGCTTGACGGATTCTTGAATTTCGGCACCACCCTCTGCCTTCACGGCATGAGCGCCCGATTCTTTCATAATGCGTATGGTCGAATTCAAAGCCTCTTTAGAGTTGCCCTGATACGACCCAAAAGGCAAATCCACCACGACCAAAGCCCGCTTCACAGCCCGCACCACAGAAGCAGCGTGATAAATCATTTGGTCCAGGGTAATGGGCAAAGTCGTCTCGTGCCCGGCCATGACGTTAGAAGCGGAATCTCCTACCAACAGCACATCAATACCTGCCTCGTCCAAAATCCGGGCCATGGAATAATCGTAAGCCGTAAGCATGGAGATTTTCTCCCCCTGCTGCTTCATGGCTTGCAAAATATGGGTAGTAACGCGCTTAACGGGTTTGCTACTTGCTGACATACAACTTGGTTTTTAGCGCCTTTCGGCAAATGGCTTTCCAAGCTCAAAGATACTCAATCCTTTTTTGTGTACCTTTGCCGCATGAAAAATATCGGATACCTGATTCTGGCTTTGGCTTTGCTGCTGTCGCAAAATGCCTGCAAAGACGAGTTTCAGCTGAATGCTCCCTGGAAAGACATTCCCGTGGTGTACGGCATGATTAACCGCACAGACACAGCTTATTACATTCGCGTAGAAAAGGTCTTCATCAACCCCGAAGGCGACATCAATGAAATCGCCCAAAACCCCGACTCCATCTATTATCCCGAAGATGCCATCACCGTCTTCCTCATCGATTTGGAAAGCGGCACCAAAAAACAACTACAACGCGTGGACGGCAATCTGGAAGGCTATCCCAGAGAATCCGGCCCCTTTGCCGACCAACCCAACTACCTCTATAAGCTCAAAGCCTCCCTCCTCCCCTTGGATGAAAACGCTCCTTTGGGCCTAAGCATTGAACGGCAAGGCAACTTGGACGATGTTACGGCCGAAGCCACCGTTTTGGGCGAAATATCTCCTTCCGGCCTCATCGACGGCTCCCAGGTAACTTTTAAATACGACCAACAAAATTCCTTCCGCTGGACTAGTGGCACTGAAGCTCGCATTTTCGATGTAGAAATGCACATCCACTACGACGAATGGGAAGCCGGTCACAGCCAAGATGCCGTCTCAAAAACCTTAGTATGGACTATGGCCCGAGGTGTTGCCCACTCCGGCAGCAGCTCTACCACCGTCATCAAAGTTGATGGTATCGATTTTTATACCACCCTGGCCTCTTCCCTCGAAGCCAAACCCACCACCCTTCGACAATTTACAGGCATGGATCTGATTGTCATCGGTGCCGGACAAGCTATCGAAGAATACATCAACATCACACAAGCCAATACCGGCATCACGGCATCTCAAGATATCCCTACTTACACCAACATCGAAGGTGGATTGGGCCTCTTTAGCTCCATTTCAAAAGGCGGTGTTTTCGGTCTCCAACTCAGCAGCACCAGCTTGGACTTACTCAAAAACGGCGAATATACAGCTGACTTAAACTTCCAGTAAACATCAACCACACAAGCTGCTGGCTTTGTCATGACAGCGATACCGGGGCTACTTTGAGCTTCCCGGTATCCTTTACAGCTTGTGGGTTTGCAATTTGTACTTGAAGGTTAATCGTTCCATGGAGGAAACTCGGAAAGCGAGCTTCCCTTTTTCGCCAATTCAGTCCTAATCATACCCGAGCCGAAATGGTTGGGGATATTTACGACCCGCAAACGAGCGAGAGATAGGAAATTTGGGAGGCTGACGCCTCCCAAACCACTTCACCACGAGTACATCTTCAAGGATTTCCTGACTTTTTGGCAGTTTTTCAAGCTTGGCATATCCCTTGCAGAGCATTAAGTGGTCTCGGGCTTTGCCCACTTTAGGCCTTTTAGAGGCAGCATAAGGTGACAAAGCGTCCCAAAAAAGGTAGTCTGCAGACCAGCTTTTTTCAAAATCAAAGATTTTGAAAGCAGGAAAGAAAACCCGATTTGCCAACGCAAAAAAATAAACGAACATGGGAAAAATTATAGGCATTGACTTGGGAACAACCAACTCTGTAGTTGCCGTTATGGAAGGCAACGAACCGGTGGTTATCCCCAACGAAGAAGGAAAACGCACTACCCCTTCGGTAGTTGCCTTCATAGACAATGGAGAGCGCAAGATTGGCGACCCTGCCAAGCGGCAAGCCATCACCAATTCCGAACGCACCATATCTTCTATAAAGCGCTTTATGGGGCGGCGTTTTTCGGAAGTCAAGGACGAAATCAACAAAGTCCCTTACAAAGTAGTTAAAGGCCCCAACGACACCATCCGCATCGACGTGGATGGCCGCCTTTACTCTCCGCAGGAAATCTCAGCCATGATTCTTCAAAAAATGAAGAAAGTGGCCAGCGATTACTTGGGTTATGAGGTCAAGGAAGCCGTGGTAACCGTACCGGCATACTTCAACGACTCCCAGCGCCAAGCCACCAAAGAAGCCGGTGAAATTGCGGGCCTGACGGTCAAACGCATTGTCAATGAACCTACAGCTGCGGCCTTGGCTTACGGCTTAGACAAAAAAGACAAAGAAATCACCGTAGCGGTTTACGACTTAGGAGGAGGTACCTTTGACATATCCATCCTCGATTTGGGTGGTGGCGTCTTTGAAGTGAAATCCACCAACGGCGACACGCACTTGGGTGGTGACGATTTTGACCAAGTGCTCATTGACTATTTGGCCGATGAGTTCAAAAAAGAAGAAGGTATAGATCTGCGCAAAGATCCTATGGCTCTTCAACGCTTGAAAGAGGCTGCGGAAAAAGCCAAAATCGAATTGTCCTCCACTACAGAAACGGAAGTCAACCTTCCCTATATCACTGCTGTAGATGGTGTACCCAAACACTTGGTGAAAAAAATCACGCGCTCGCAGTTTGAAAAAATGGTGGATCACCTGATTCAACGCACCATTGATCCGGTAAAACAAGCGCTGAAAGATGCCGGCATCACGGCCAAAGATGTCGATGAAATCATTATGGTCGGAGGTTCTACCCGCATTCCTGCCGTACAGGCTGCAGTAGAAAAGTTCTTTGGCAAAAAATTGCACAAAGGCGTCAACCCCGACGAAGTCGTTGCCATAGGTGCTGCCATACAGGGTGGTGTACTCAGTGGTGATGTATCGGATGTCATCCTGCTAGACGTAACTCCGCTGTCTATGGGTATCGAAACCATGGGCGGTGTATATGACGTCATCATTCCGGCAAATACCACCGTGCCCGTACACAAAACCAAGGTCTATTCGACGGCTACCGACAATCAACCCTCGGTGGAAATTCACGTCCTTCAAGGTGAACGTCCTATGGCCAAAGACAACCGCACGGTGGCTCGCTTTATCCTGGATGGCATACCCCCTGCTCCTCGGGGTGTACCTCAAATTGAAGTGAGCTTCGATATCGATGCCAACGGCATCTTGCAAGTAACGGCTAAAGACAAAGGAACCGGCAAAGAACAAACCGTTCGGGTAGAGGCTTCTACCGGCCTGTCTAAAGAGGAAATCGAAAAGATGAAAGCCGAAGCGGAAGCCCATGCCGAAGAAGACCGCAAAGCTCGGGAACGTGCTGAAAAACTCAACGCCGCCGACTCCTTGATCTTCCAAAGTGAAAAGCAGCTTAACGAGTACGGCGACAAACTGCCCGAGGACAAAAAGTCTGCTATCGAAAGCGCCTTGAACGAACTGCGCGAAGCTCACAAAGCCGAAGATATCAGCGGCATAGACAGCGCTATGGAAAAACTGAATACCGCCTGGCAAGCTGCCAGCGCCGAAATGTATCAAGCTACCCAAGGCGCTGAAACAGCCGGAAACAACGGCAGCACTGCAGGTACGGATTCCGGAAACACCTCGGGCTCCGATGATGTAACGGATGTCGAATTCGAAGAAGTCGAAGACGACAACAAGTGAAAGGGAAAAGGCTAAAAACTGCCCAAGGTGAAAAAAGAGAGATTGGGCGACTTAGGTCGCTCAATCTCTTATTTTTTTACCTTTACATTTTCTGCCTCTTACCCTCCCCGGGGTTTAGATAAAAAGGCAGATTTCCGAGCTAAATGGAAGACTGCTAAATTCTTTTTCACCTCAAACTCAAAGCCTCCTTAAACTCTCTATCTCATGACCCTCCTCGACGGCAAAACCCTATCCCAAACCATCAAAAACGAAATTGCTGCCGAAGTGGCAAAAAGAACAGCCGCTGGACAGCGCCCGCCTCATCTGGCAGCCGTGCTGATAGGCGACGATCCGGCCAGCCAGGCCTATGTGCGCAACAAAGTCCGCTCCTGCGAACAAGTGGGCTTTCAATCTACCCTAATACGTCGCGGGGCGGATATTTCGCAAAAAGAATTGATGGATATTGTGATCGAGCTAAACGCAAATCCGGATATTCACGGTTTTATTGTACAGCTGCCCCTGCCGGCACATCTCAACGAAAACGAAGTACTCTTGGCTATAAGTCCGGAAAAAGACGTGGATGGCTTTCACCCTATGAATGTAGGACTCATGGCCTTGGGTATGCCTCGCTATTTGCCGGCAACTCCTTACGGTATCCTGCAAATGCTTGAGCGCTATGAAATCCCCACAGAGGGTAAAAACTGCCTCATCATAGGGCGAAGCAACATCGTAGGCACGCCCCTAAGTCTATTGCTGTCGAGAAAAGGGTATCCGGGAAATTGCACGGTAACTCTGGCCCATAGCCGCACCCAAAATTTGCCGGAACTGGCCCGACAAGCGGACATTCTCATCGCCGCCATCGGGCAACCGAAAAAAATCACCGCCGATATGGTCAAAGAAGGTGCCGTAGTCATCGATGTGGGCATCAACCGCGTAGAAGACCCCTCTGCCCAACGAGGCTATCGCCTGGTCGGCGATGTGGATTTTGAAAACGTCGCACCCAAATGTTCCTACATCACCCCCGTGCCCGGTGGCGTAGGCCCCATGACAGTAACCAGCCTCTTGCTAAATACCCTGCAAGCCGCACAAAACACAACAACAAGACCAAACGCAACATGACACCAAAAGAAGGCACCCGATTCATTCTTCAACAACTCACCGAAGTGCTCTCCCTGATCCCGGAAAAGGCCTACGCCCAACCCCTGGAAATCTTTAACGGATCATCCATCGGCCAACACTTCCGCCACATCTATAACTTCTACGAAATCCTCTTCGCTAACTGGCAAAAGGGCATCATCGATTATGCCGCCCGCCAACGCGAAACACAGGTCGAAAAAAGCCCCCACGCAGCAACGCTGGGCCTTAAACAACTGATAACACAACTCACCGGCTTGAACGAAGACAGCCCGCTCCAAATTCTCTCTGATTTCAGCTCAGAACAATCCGAAGAACGCCGGCTCGTCTCTTCTACCCTGGGACGCGAACTGGCCTATGCCTTCGATCATACCATACACCACCTGGCCATCATCAAAATAGGAATAAAAACGGCCTTCCCTACCATCACATTGCCCGAAAACCTGGGCGTAGCTCCTTCCACCTTGCGCACTTTACAGTGAGGGGGGCGCGAGCTCCTCATCAACCCTCCCTACCAAACATAAAAAAAGGGCTAATTCAGAGAATTAGCCCCGAAAGGATAGAGCAATATCCAATGTCACCCATTATAGCACTTAATTCTTTGTAAGCAGGAGAAAAAACCCCAATTTCAGCATTTTCCCCTTTCAAGAGACTTTTCCCTTTCTCTTACAAGCGCTAAGGTACAACCACGACTCCCCCCCAAAGAATGACAATCGTCAATGCCAAAGGTGACTTTTGTCACCCCCGGGCCGGCTCCTTAAATACTGTCAAAAAATAAAAGCTCTAAAAGCATAGCGATTAAAAAATATTTGCAAAAAAAGACAAAACAATAAATAAAACACAAAATTTTAGGCTAAAATCAAATTGTAAATCAACATTTTGCACCATACCTTAGACAATGGCGTATCTTTGCAATGGATTCGATTCTCATGGCTTTCGCCAAAAAACTGCCAAACCCTGGCATGCGACGAAAGAAAGAATCAAACCGGCCCTCATGGGCAAACAAATAACACAAAAGACTTATGATGCTATCAAACAGCCTCTTACACCCCTCTTGCAGCCGGCGCGTTCCGTCGGTCATTGAAGCTATTGGCAACACCCCCATGGTTCGCTTGGAAAAGGCCTCTTTAGACCTAAACACCGAAGTCTGGGCCAAAGTAGAAGCGTTTAATCCGGGAGCTTCCGCAAAAGACCGCGTAGCCAAATACATGATCGAACGTGCTGAAGCCCGAGGTCTCCTCAAACCCGGAGGAACTATCATAGAAGCCACATCCGGCAATACGGGCTACAGCCTGGCCATGATCGCCGCAGTAAAGGGCTACCATTGTGTTCTTACCGTAACCAGCAAAATTTCTCAAGAAAAAATTAACCTGCTGAAAGCCCTGGGAGCAGAAATCGTCATCTGCCCCAAAGAAGCCAAGCCGGACAGCCCGGAATCCTATTACGAAAAGGCCAAAACTCTCGCTCGTGAAATTCCCAATTCGGTCTATCTCAACCAGAATTTCAACACCGACAACATGGATGCCCACTACCGGAGCACGGGACCGGAAATCTGGGAGCAATCCGAAGGCCGCATCACCCACTTCATCGGCAGCACGGGAACCGGAGGTACAGTCTCGGGTATAGCCCGTTATCTGAAAGAGCAAAATCCGAATGTCAAAATCATAGGCGTAGATGCCTACGGCTCGGTTTTGACCAAATACTGGCAAACCGGAGAATACGACCCCAGCGAAATAGCTTCCTATCGCATCGAAGGCACCGGCAAAAACATCATTCCCAAAAATGTGCTCTTCGACCTCATAGACCACTATGAAAAAGTGCCCGATCGCGAAGCAGCCTTCCGCACCCGCGAACTGGCTGAAATGGAAGGACTCATGATGGGCTATTCCTCCGGAGCAAATCTCCAGGCCTTGTATCAGATGGCCGGTCAATTTCAACCTGATGACTTTGTGGTCGTCATCTTTCACGATCATGGCAGTCGCTATCTGGGGAAAGTCTATAACGATGAATGGATGAGACAACAGGGCTGGATGTAAAAGAAGAGCTCTATCCCCATAACAAGCAAGAGATGGCAGGCTATGGCCTGTCGTCTCTTTTTTAAAAGGTGTCTGAAAATTCTATTCTGCAAAAGATTGAAATTTTGCCAAATAAAGGAACGATACAGAACTTTCTATTGTGTGCTCGTGATCAATCAGTACCCTCCGGCAAGAATTGAACCAGGTCCCTCCACTGACATCGCTGAAGAATAAAAAGAAGCAAAAAATCAAGGCCTGGCCAAGGTGGCTGCGCATTGATATAAAATGGAGCCAGCGGGTTGACACCCGCTGCAACCAGGGCCCTCCCGCCAGCCCGAGGATTTTATACTCAAGGCTAAAGCAGACAATGGCATCAAAACAAAACGCAGGGCTAAATGGGTGCAGCAGGTTGACACCTGCTGCGATTAGGGGCCTGCTCTATGGAAATTTGCTCTCCGGTACCCTACGAGCAAATCCCCAAGCCGCGACGGCCTCTGTCTCTGCGGCCGCTCGGGGGCGTGGGGCATAC
>JALSKB010000022.1 GCA_026989035.1 Saprospiraceae bacterium
ACTTAGACAAATATCGCTCTACGGGCAAGAAGCTCATCGCCTTGGGCATCAACTTCGACACGGAGAAAAGGGAGGTGGAGGAGGTCAGCAGCCTGTGTGAGGGGGAGGAATTGTGATGAACATAACAAGTCCTAAATATCCCAAACCATTTCGGTTTGGTTATATAAAAAATAATTATATATTTGTGCCAAGCTTAGCCCTTAAATCAGGCAAAAGCTGTACCACAAGCTACACGCAGCCGCATCTACCCGATATGTCGATTTTTTGGAATGGATTTTGTGCTCCATTCTTTTAAACAGCTTGTTGTCCGCAATTCGGTTGGTTTGGGTTAACCTGTACCATTGTTTTTCAATAGGGCGACAATTTTTTATCGGTTTTAAGCTCTCTGGAGTTTGAACGAGGTTAAACATGGGTCAGATGGTGTCCTTTCATATCCGTTTCATTCGCTTTTTGAGTCTGTTTTGTTTTTTGTGCTTGTCTTACGAGTTTCTTTCTGCACAAGGAGGGCTTTCCTGCAATGATCAGATACAATTGTCTTTGGACGGGCAGTGTGAGGCTCTGCCTACGGCAGAGATGTTGTTGGAGGGTTCGTATCTCGATTACAGCGATTTTTCCGTAACGGTTTACCAAGGGGTGAATGCGGTGTCTATGCCTTTGGGGAGTGAGCATATAGGCGTTTTGCTCACAGCCCAGGTGATACAGTTGAGTACGGGCAACAGTTGTTGGAGTGAGCTGGAGGTTTTGGATCTCTTGCCACCTGAGTGGAACTGCCCTTCGGATACCCTTTGGTTCAGTTGTGCCGAGGGTTTAGAGCTGTTTGACCCTCCGCAAGCCTTTGACAATTGCGCGGAAGAAGCTGTTGTAGAGCTGGTTCAGGAAAACAGTTGGCCCTCTTCTTGTAGTCCGACGGGCGTGTGGGAGTTGATTCGCAGGGAATGGCTGGCTACAGATGCTTCGGGCAACACCTCTTCTCCCTGTGTGCAACATGCGGCCTTGTATCGCCCGCCTTTACAGGCCCTTTCGTTTCCGGATAACCTCGTCTTGCCTTGTGGGAGTAGCCAGACAGACCCTGCGCAAACGGGTTATCCCACTTTGGATGGTCAGCCCCTGCATGGTCAGGAAGAAGATTGTTCTTTGGGGGTATCTTTTAGCGATGAATGGTTGGAAGCTTGTGGTGGAGGGCAATATCTTTTGCGTTCCTGGAGTGTTTTGGATTGGTGTGCAGCTTCAGGCTCGGCTCCTCTTACGCATTTGCAAATCATTCATCTGGCCGATTTGGAACCACCACAGCTCGTTTGTCCTGACAGTTTTTTTGTCGCCATCAATGAAGACGATTGCAGCGCAACCTTTGCTGTGCCCCAGGTGGAAGTGTTGGATGATTGTTCGAGCTGGAGTTTGAGTTGGAGCGGGTTGGGTTTTAGCCTTTCGGCAAATGACAGCCTGGTAGAGCATTTGCCGAAAGGCGAATACGGCATCGTTTATCAGGCTATCGATGCTTGCGGAAATGCCGCTTCTTGCCAATCCGTTCTTGCTGTACGGGATATGCAGGCGCCTGTGGCCATTTGCTTAGAGCAGACCGTGGTTTCTTTGGGGGAAAGCGGCCAGGCCGAGATTCCGGCTTTTGCCTTTGATCAAGGAAGCTACGATGCTTGCAGCCCCATCGAATTTGCCGCAAGGCGGATGCAAGATTCCCTCTTTACGCCTACTGTGCTTTTTCAATGTGAAGATGCTGTTGATTCCATCGTTCAGGTCTTTGTGCAAGTGCGAGATAGCTCTGGTCAGGTCAACGCTTGCATGGTGGAAGTTAGCGTGCAGGACAAGCTGGCCCCTCAGTTGGAAGTTTTGCCGGATTTAGAGCTGAGTTGTTATGAGGATTTACAGGATACGGCTCTTGTGGGCTGGCCTCAGGTGTGGGATGCTTGTGGGTACGAATTGTCTTATGAAGAAAGTGGTGATTTGGACGTTTGTGGAACGGGCACGATCGAACGGCATTTTACAGCAGTGGATCCTTCCGGAAACGCTTCTTCCTTTGTTCAAAGCGTTGTTTTTTCTTATGCTCAGCCCTTACAGGCAGAGGACATCAATTGGCCGGAGGATTATCAGGCGCCCGACTGTAGTTCGCCTCAGGTTCTTTCTCCCGATAGTTTGCCGGCGGGTTACGACAAGCCGACGGTGGCAGAGCAGGTCTGTGGTTTGATTGCTTTTAGCTATGAAGATGCTTTGTACGATGTGGCAGAGCCGGCTTGCTTTAAGATTGTGCGAAGCTGGACGATCGTGGATTGGTGTCATTACGATCCTGAAAATCCCGAAAATGGGGCTGTGTTTACCCACGAGCAAATCATCAAAGTATTGGATGAGACACCACCGGTGCTGGTTTGTCCACTCAGTGGTTTTGTAAAATTAACTACGCCTTTTTGCACGGATACGGTAAGCATACCTCCTTTACAGGTAGAAGACTGTAGCCCGTCTATTGAGATTTTGGTTTCGAGTGAATTGGGAGAGGGCTTCGGGCCGTTTCCCGATGTGCCACTGGGAGATTATTTGGTCAATTACACCGTAACGGACGGTTGCGGAAACAGCAGCAGTTGCCAGTACACTTTGCGGGTGGTTGATGCCAAGAAGCCCACGCCTTATTGCAAAGAGGCTTTGGTTATAACCATCATGCAGACGGGAATGATTTCGGTTCCGGCGGAAGATTTTGATGCGGGGAGTTTTGACAATTGTACCGCTCAGGAGGATTTGAAGTTTTCGTATAGTTCGTCTCCGGGAGATACCCTGCGCACTTTTTTCTGTGAGGACTTGGGAGAAAACACGGTTCAGTTGTGGGTTTTTGACGACTTTGGCAATGCCGATTATTGCGAGACGTATTTGGAAGTGCAGGATCCTATGGAAGCCTGCCAGCCTTTTGATTTTGAGCTAGCCGGTCGCATAGCTACTTTTCAAGGAGAGGCTTTGCCCGCTGCCGAAGTCATTTTGAGTGGCAGTATGCAACAACAGCTTTTGACCGAAGAAGACGGTGGCTATGCCTTCACCAATTTGCCGCAAGGCGGAGACTATACTCTGCGGCCGGATTGGTCTTTTCATTCCATGGAAGGAATTACCACTTTGGATATGGTTTTGATTTCCCGGCACATTTTGCAGGTCGTGCCTTTTGATTTTCCTTATCAACTCATTGCCGCGGATGTGAATGGTTCGGGCAGTGTGAGCAGTTTGGATTTGGTGTTGATTCAGCGGAGGATTTTGGGTGTCATTGATGCTTTTCCGGAGCAAAGCGATTGGGTTTTTGTGCCGGCTGACTACGATTTTCCGGATCCGAACAATCCCTTTTCGCCACCTTTTCCCCGTGTTATGAATTTCAATAATTTGACTGCTTCGGTAGAAGATGCCGATTTCGTGGCCGTGCAGCTGGGCAATGTGTCGGAGTACTAAAGTCCGTTTTGGACGGCATATTTCTCGTATCTTTGCAGCATGGCACGCATTCTTGCCCTGGACTATGGTACTAAGCGTTGTGGTTTAGCGGTTACGGATCCTTTGCAGATCATTGCTTCGGGCTTGGTAACTGTGCCTACTGTGGAATTGTTTTCCTTTTTGGAAAGGTATTTGAAGGAAGAAGAGGTGGAGTGTATGGTGGTGGGGTATCCCCTGGCCTTAGATGGGAGCCCTACGCGCATGACCCATTTAGTCAAGGGGGTACTGCGGCAGTTGAAAAAACGCTTTCCCGAGTTAGAAATCGTAACCCTGGATGAACGCTATACTTCACAAGAGGCTGAAGCTTTGTTGTTGCAAACGGGCTTGAAAAAAAAGAAGCGCAGGGATAAGGGGCTGATTGACAAGCTGAGTGCGGCAATTCTGCTGAAAGATTATATGGAAACCGAAGTTTGGCAAAGCAGAGATAGCCATGACTAAAATCAAAGAACGGAAGAAGACTTTGACCATACTCCCCATTTACGGTTATGGTCAGCCTGTACTCAAAAAGGTAGCTTCGGATATTCCGGATTCTTATCCGGGCTTAGAAGAGTTGATTGAGGCTATGTGGAATACGATGAAAAATGCTCGTGGTGTAGGTCTGGCGGCACCACAGATAGGCAAGAGCATTCGCCTTTTTCTGGTTGACTCTACGCCTTTGTATGAGCAAGAAGAGGAGGAGCGGGCTTTGCGCAAAGTCTTTATCAATGCTCGCATCCTGAGCCAAGAAGGGGAGCCTTGGGCTTATGAGGAGGGGTGCCTGAGCATTCCGCAGCTTACGGGGGATGTGTTGAGGCCGCCACGCATTCGCATTCGATATCTGGATGAGGATTTTCAGCAGCATGAGGAGACTTATGAGGGCCTGGAGGCCCGCATCATTCAGCACGAATACGATCACATCGAAGGCCGGCTTTTTGTCGATTTACTCAAGCCGATTAAGAAGCGCATGATCAAGCGCAAGCTGGAAAACATTCGCAAAGGCAAGGTCAAAGTGGATTATCCGATGCGTTTTGCGATGAAATGAGTTACTTGTATAGTGATTTGTCGTCATATCTTGTGGATTCCGCTTTAGCGATAAGGCAAGCTGGATGTTGCTTAAACGTTTGAAAACAGCTATCTTTGCCAAGTATATCTTGCAATCCCTAAACCGAAATAACTAAGAGAAAACTAGACTCCATGAAATCTTCTTACTTGAAAAGCCTGCTAACGGCTTTTGTTTTGAGCTTTGCTCTCGTGTCTCATGCACAAGATGATGCATCTTCTCCTTACGGAGGTATTCAGGCCACACCCAAGTATGCCTGGGAGGTGGGCTTACACGGTGGCCATTCTTTTTTGGCCGGTGATGTTACCGGTTTTCAGCCTTCCTGGGGTGCCGGTTTTCACCTGCGCAGGGCTTTGGATTACGTCTTTTCCCTGCGTTTTGATGCTACCTATTACAATTTTGTAGGGTCAACCGATGGTTCGGTAATTAGCTATAGAAATGAAGGAGAGGCCTATACTTACCGTACCATGTATGCCTCCGGCAATGTGCAGTTGGTCGTAGTTTTCAACAACCTGCGCTGGGATAAGCCCGTGCGCAAGGTCAATTGGTACGGCTTTTTAGGGGGAGGGGCCGTTTACACGACCACGGCTATTGACTTTACCAACGACACCATTGCCGATTATCCCGATTTGGTGATACCGGGTGCTCGCGATCTCGGCAACTTGGCCGGAGCTTTTGAAATGGGGGCTGGCGTGGCTTTTAAAATAAGCCCTGCCATAAACATAGCCCTGGAGCACAAGATCACTACTTTGGTCGGGGGGCGCACCGATTACCTCGACGGTTTTAACAGCAGATTCCGCGACATTGGCAATTACACCAATTTGCGCATCAATTTCAATTTGCGAAAGAAGGGCGCTTTGTCGGAGCCTTTGTACTGGGTAAACCCTCTGGACGTGGTGCTCAAGGACATTTCCGAATTGAAGGAACGCCCGGTATTGGATTTGACGGACAGCGATGGAGATGGCGTCATTGATATGCTCGACCAGGACAACGACACGCCGGCAGGTGTGCCGGTGGATACGCGTGGATTACCTTTGGACAGCGATAATGACGGCATTCCCGATTATCAGGATGCCGAGCCTTACTCTCCGCCAGCTACTCAGGTAGATGAGCAAGGACGTGCTGTAGCAGGCCCGGGCAAATACGTTACGGAAGAAGAACTGGAGCAGGTTGTGGCACAACAGGCGGCCGATCATGCAGCAGCCGTAACAGCCTGGTTCTTGCCTACCATTCACTTCAATCCGGACAGCTACTCGGTGCGCTATGCCGATTATCCTGCTTTGGAGAGCGTGGCCAGGGTTATGAAAATGAACCCGGACATCAGGGTCGTAGTCAAGGGCTTTACCGATAAGACGGCTTCCTCCGATTACAACGAGATGTTGTCTTATCAGCGCGCTCAGGCAGCTATTGATCTGCTGGTCAATCAATACGACGTTCCGCGTGAGCGGCTCATTTTGCAATATGCCGGTGAAGACGAGCCTTTGGTACCTGTCAGTGGCAGCAATTACATCAACCGGCGCGTTGAGTTTTTCGTGGCTGGTCCGGAAGACGAGGAATTTCCCCGTCCCGAGGGCAAGCCGGTGGGTAAAGGCTCCTATCGCGGCCAAAAGGAATCGGACTATTAAACCTCGCTACCGGGAGGTGAGCTGTGGGCATTTTCGGGGGGGTAGTGTTAAGAATAACTGTTCAGAAAGGGTGGAATTGCGCGGCAATTCTACCCTTTTTTTTGTTTACCTTTGCAGGGGTTTTGGTCGAGGCTTATTGCAAGTCTCGCGAAGGGGTTGCACAGGCAGCTCCCCAAGAGGGAATCGGGTGAGAATCCCGAACTGTTCCCGCAGCTGTAAGCTCTTTATGTGCTTTTGCTCCCGCAACAACGGTTTGGCTTTGGCTTTCGCCAAATGAAAACCGATGCGTGTAACCACTGGAAACGGAAGTTTTCGGGAAGGTCGGAGCAAAGCGGAGCAAGTCAGAAGACCTGCCAAAGCCCGGCTGTGGGAGGCCGTATGCCGGCCGTGCCGCAGTCGCGTTCATTTCTTCTCGGTGAAAGAGAAATGAATGGAGGAACTTCGCTGTTGGGTTTTGCTTTTTTCCTTTGAGCAAGTTGCTACCGTGTAGTGGCTTTGCCTGAGCAGATTCAACATCTTTCTTCTGCCATTCTTTTCTCTCGCCTCTTGATTTGCCGAAAGGCAGCTCGTTTTGATTTTTTAACTTTTAAACTCGTGCGAGAGATGAAAAAATCACTGTTTTACCTAGTGTTGTTTTTGGGCTTTCAGCTGGTTTCTTGTACCAAAGACATGCCGCCTGCCCCAGTGGAATCCGTAAAGTATGAAGAGGGGATTTTCATTGTCAATGAGGGGCCTTTTCAGCAGGGTACCGGTACTTTGACATTTTACGATCGAACAAATCAGAATGTTATCCAGGAGGTTTTTACGCGTGCCAACGACGGAGAGAGCCTGGGCAATGTTTTCCAATCGATGAATATCATTGACGGCAAGGCCTATTTGGTCATCAACAATAGCGGCAAGGTAGTGGTAGCTGATGGTCTGACTTTTGAAAAGTTGGGAGAAATTACCGGCCTTGCCCAGCCGCGTTATGTAATGGACTTGGGCGATGGCCGCATAGCTATAAGCCAATGGGGCGCTGACGGGCTTAGCGGCAGTGTGTCCATTTACAACAGCTCGGATATGAGTTTAGTGACCAACATACCTACGGGTGCCGGTGCAGAGGGCATGTTGGTCAAAGACGGCAAATTGTACGTGGCTAATTCCGGTGGCTATGGGGTGGATTCTACGGTTGCTATCATCGACTTGGCGACCAACAGTTTGCAAGAAAAATTGCCTTCGGGCGTGAATCCTTCGAGTATGGTCGTCGATAAGAACGGTGCGCTGTGGGTGCTTTGCAGCGGTTACAGCAACTGGAACGACCCCAATGATCCTTTGAATGCACCGGGTAAGTTGGTGCGTTATGCCAATGACCTGATTGCTTTGGCTTTGGATGTGCCGACCTATTCTTCCGATTTGGCCGTTTCGACCAACGGAGAAATTTTGTATGCATTAATCAACAGCGAGCCGTATGGCATGCACATCGATTCGACGGCTTTGCCGAGCGAGGCCATCACTCACGGACAGCAAAGCGGGATTTTTTACTATTCCCTGGGCTTGGATCCTGTAACGGGGCATTTGTTGCTGGGCAATGCCGAGGATTACATCAGCCCGGGAGAGGTGGACGTCTTCCAGGATGATGGAGTCAAGGTGATGAGCATTGCAGCTGGCTTGATTCCGGGCGGTTATTTTGCTCGTTGAGCCATGTGTTGCGAATGGAGAAGTCCTTGTGGGCTTCTCTATTCGTATTTATAGGCTGTAACGTCATTTTTGAAGAAGGTCGGTACCAGCAGCAATTGTTGTTGAGGGACGTACTCTATGTCTGCGGCATTGATTTCCTTTTTTCGAGTATCGAGCAAAAGGGAAGGGTGCAGGTCTTGATCGAGATGGAAGATTTGCCCGCTCCAGTCTGAGGCAAAGAAACCTCCTTGCCCGTCGGGCACGATGCCATCTCCGTTGGGGATGCCTTCGGGTACGGTGTTTACTTTGCCAGAACGCTTATCGATGAGGTACATTTCCTGGCCGGCAAAAGAGAGTACCAGGAGGGTGCTGTCGTTGTAAGCCGTGATGCCGTTGGGTGCTTTCACTCGGGTGAGAACGGAAATTTCTTCGCCTTTGAGACGATGGATTTTTCCGGTTTCGGTATCGGAGAAATAGACAGTACTGTCTGTGGGATCGACGAAAACGTCGTTGAGAAATTTAGCACCCTGGATGGGGTAGCTTTTGAGGATGATGCCGCTGCGAGCATGGACGAGTACGAGGCGATCGATGTCGGTTACGTAGAGGGTCATGGTATCGGGGCTGAGGCCCATGCCTTTGGGAGCGTTGAGGTCTTTGGCAAAGCGCTCCTGTATGGTTTGTCCGTTTTCGATGGATATTTTGAAGATGAGTCCGTTGCCGTCTTTGTCGGTGGGTTTGCCGTAGATGCAGGATACGAAGAGGGTGTTGTCCCAGGGATTATAGAGCACGGATTCGGAGGTTTCCAAATAGGGGTCCGAGGCCCAGTATTTTTTCAATTGTGGGGGGGTGTTTTGTTTTTCTGTTTGGGTGGTGGAGGTGTTTTCTTTTTCTTTGGCTTGGTTTTGAGCTTTGTTTTGGCAGCTGTAGAAGGCTATGAGGGTGAGGAGAAGCAGATAGCAAGCAGAGGGTATCTTTTTCATAATTGGTTACTTTTGTTGGGCATTCAATCTGTTTAGCAAAAGTAAGCATTTATGATTAACCTGATCAGCGATACGGTAACCCGTCCTACTCCGGGTATGTTGGAGGCGATGATGCAAGCAGAGGTGGGCGATGACGTCTTTGGAGAAGACCCCAGTGTTCGGGCTTTGGAAGAGCGGATAGCGGATATATTCGGTCATGAGGCTGCGGTATTTTGCCCCAGCGGTACGATGACCAACCAAATAGCTTTGCGTCTGCATACGGAGCCTTTGGATGAGGTGCTTTGCGAGCGTTTATCGCATGTGTATCAGTATGAGACAGGTGGATATGCCTACAATTCCGGTTTGGCGATCAGCTTGATAGATGGTGAGTACGGGAAGTTGAGGGCTGAGCAGATAGAAGCTGCCGTCAAATCTGATTTTGACTGGTTGCCGCGTACGCGCTTGGTGGTGTTAGAAAATACGGCCAATAAGGGTGGGGGTAGTTATTACACATTGGATGAAGCCAGGGCTATTCGCCATGTTTGCGACAACAAGGCTTTGCGTTTGCATCTCGACGGGGCCAGGATTTTCAATGCCTTGGTGGAGACCGGAGAATCGGCGCGCGACTGGGGTGCTTTGTTTGACACCATTTCGGTTTGTTTGTCTAAGGGACTGGGCGCTCCGGTGGGTTCCTTGTTGACGGGTTCTTCGGATTTGATCAAACGGGCTCGAAAGTTTCGCAAGGTGATGGGTGGTGGCATGCGCCAAGCCGGTTATTTGGCTGCAGCGGGTTTATATGCTCTGGAGCATCAGGTAGATCGCTTGCGGGAAGATCACCGGCGGGCCCGGGTTCTGGCGGAAGCCCTTGGCCAGCAACCTTATGTTGCAGATTTGCGTCCTGTGAAAACCAACATTTTGGTCTTTGATCTTTGTGAGCCCTTAGATGCTCCCACATTTGCCGAAAGGCTGAAAGAAAGAGGAGTGTTGGCAGCGCCCTTTGGCCCCCGGACTATGCGTTTTGTAACGCATTTGGATTTTACGGATGAGATGTTGGATCGGGTTTTAGCTGTTTTGGATGATGCGCGTTTGGGTGTTGCTTAGCTGTTGAGTTGTTTGCGGCGATTGATTTCATCCCGAACGAGAGCTGCTTTTTCGTAGTTTTCGTTTTCGACCAATTTGTCGAGTATTTTTCGCAATTCTTTGAGTGGGTAGTTGGAGAAATCGTCGGGGTTCTTTCTTTTCGTTCCGGGGCTTTTTTCTTTTTCTTCGGTGACTTGAATTTCATTGGGTTCCTGGAGGGAGATTCCTGCTGTGTCCAGGATAAAATCGTAGGTGTGGATGGGGCAATTGAATCGGACTGCGAGAGCCAGGGCATCGGAGGCTCGAGAGTCTATTTCCAGGATTTCGCCATTGCGTTCACAGATGAGCAAGGCATAGAAGGTGCCGTCGATGAGATCACTGATGATGACTTCTTTGAGTTCGATGTCGAAGGCTTCGAGGGTGTTTTTGAACAGGTCGTGAGTAAGTGGTCGTTTAGGCGTGATGTTTTCCAATACGACGGCTATGGCTTGGGCTTCGGCCATACCGATGATGATGGGCAATCTTCTGCGGCCGTTGACTTCACCTAAGAGTATGGCATAATTTTGATTCTGGGCCATGGTGCCCGATATGCTGAGGATATATAGCGGTATTTTTTTCATATTTTGTTTCTTTTGTCTTAGAAACACCTACAAGGTTGAAAGCTCAAACTGAGGTTCAGGCACTTGGCTTTACCGAAGAACCCGCCGGGCTGAAGCTTGGGCATTTGGCGGGTGTCTGAGTCTTTTCGTTATTCAGTATATCAAACGCAAGACAGGGGCCTGGGGTTGCCACAAAGGTAGGGATTTTTGCTTTCTCCACGGGCTTTGGAACGGGGGTTAGGGCTGTGTTGTTTTGGTTTTTTGGCTGCTGGGTTGTTGAGATTTGCGCATGAGATGGGGTGTTTTACAGCAAATTTGGGTAAGCCCATCGCAACGGCTGAAGTGTTGCGATGGGCTTATGAGGGCAGTTCAGAAATCTATTTTGTAGAAGAAGATGGGCAGGAAGCCCAGTTGATACTCCTCTTGGATGGGGTTTCCACTGGGGTGATCAGGCACGTAAGTCAGGGTGAGGATGTTTTTGTGGTTGGTGAGGTTGACCATGTCTATGCTGAATTCGTGGCTGACTTTGGGCCTATTCCAGCGAAAGGATATTTTGGCATCCAGGCGGAAGTAGGGCCTGAATTGCAGGGTGTTGACGGTGGCGTCGGTATAGACCACTTCCTGGGCATAGGCGGAGGCTTCTTCATCTACGGGGCCGTACCATCGGCCGCCGGCATAGGTGATTTTACCGCCCAGGTTAAGGGCGCTGCCTTTTTTGAATCGAAATTCTTTGCTGGCCAGTAGGTTGGTGGCAAAGCGGGTGTTGAAAGTGGTGTTGCGCAAGATGCCGTCGCTGCCGCGGTATTTGCTGTTGAAGAATGAGCCGGTGAAGAGGAAGTAGTAGCCTTCGCTGAAGAAGCGTTCGAGGGTGAGCTCCAGGCCATAGTTATAGCCCGTGCCGGCATTGACCAAGGTGTCGGGGAAGAGGCGAGAGAAGCCCGTACCGGCATTGACGATGGAAAAGGAAGAGGGTTTGTTTTCTACGGGGATGTCATAGAGGTACTGATAGTAAGTTTCCGCTTTCAGGCGCACTTTGGGGGCGGGATACCAATCGTATCCCAAGACGAAGTGTTGGCTTTTCAGCAGCCCCAGGTCGAGGTTGTGTTCTTGCGGGTCTCCGTTGATGGTTTCAAAGCCGTAGTAATAGAGATAATAAGGCATGCTTTGGGAGTGAAAGCCATAGCCGAAATTCAGCCTTTGTTTTTGGGCAAATTGCCAAGCCAGGCCGAGGCGGGGTTCGAGCGGAGAGAAAGTGTTTTTGTTGAGTGAAAAATAGAGGTTTGTCAGGCCGCCGGTGAGGGTCAGTTGACTGTTGATTTTGTATTTCAGCTGGAAGAAGGGTTGAATTTTAAAAGTTTGGTCTCGGGTATCCCAGCGCTTTCTCCAGGGGTCGAGCGCGAAGCTTTGGTCGGGCAGCTGATGGACGGCACGCACGCTGTCGGAGAAATAGAAGAGGAGGAGGTCTGTTTGCAGCCCCGTTTTGAAGCTGAGGCGGCTGTTGAGTTTTCGGTTGATGAGGTAGTTGGCGGAGAAGGTGTTGGTGCTGAAGGTGTAGTCGAGTACGGGAGGGATGCTGTCATAGACGAATAGCCCGTCTTCAACATGTCTGAAGATGTATTTGTGTCGGGCACCAACGCTTTGATGGGCAGCTGAAAGGGTGAGTTTGGAGAAGGTATTTTCGTTGAGGGGTTGAGTCCAGCTGAGGCCGGTTACCCCCATACGCGACCAGAAGAACTGATCGACCTGATTTTCGGCATAGAGGTCGGTGCCTTCCTGGGGTTTTTCCAAATCGCTTTTAACGATGTTGATGGAGCTGTTGCCTCCTATGCCCCATAGAGCGATGTTGCCGCCCTTTTTGGTGGGGAAGGAGAACCTGAATGCGGCATCCTGATATTGGGGAATGGCATCGGTACCGACATTAATGCCCAGGAAGCCAAAGAGCTGAAGGGTAGAGTAGCGGTAGGAGAGCAGATAAGAAGAGCGTTTTGCCTTGTTGATGGGGCCTTCGGCCATGAGTTCGGTACCGAGGAATCCGAGTTGGCCGCTAAATTCGTGCTTTTCGTTGTTGCCATTGCGCATGCGCAAGTCGAAGACGCCGGCAATGCCGTTGGCAAATTCAGCGGGAAAGGCGCCGGTAAAGAAATCGGAATTGGCCAGGTACTTGTTGTTGAGAATGGTTACAGGCCCTCCGCCCGTACCGGGTACGGCGAAGTGATTGGGGTTGGGGATATTGATGCCTTCGAGCCGCCAGAGCACTCCCTGAGGTGTGTTGCCACGCACGATGATGTCGTTGCGGCTGTCATCACTGCCCTGAACTCCGGCGAAGTTGGAGGCCATGCGGCCGGGGTCTCCCCGGCTGCCGGCATAGCGTTCTGTCTCTTCCACACTAAACTGGCGGGCGCTGACGGTGGCCATCTCGTTGCGGGCTTCTCCGCTTCGCTTTTCGGCCACGACCTCTACACTGCTGAGGGTGGTTACGGCTTCCTCCATTTCGACATTGAGGACGACCTCCTTGCCGGAAGTGAGTAAGATGTTGTTCAACAGCAGGTCTTCGTAGCCCAGATAGGAAAAGTGGATGTTTTGGCGTCCCACGGGTACTTTTTCCAGTCGATAGTAGCCTTCTTCGTCGGTGGTGGTGCCAATAACCGGTGAAAGGCCTTCCACAACCACATTGACGCCAATGAGTGGAAATTTACTTTCTTTATCCACTACGCGACCGCGCAGGGTTTGGGTGATGTTTTGCGAAAGCAGAAAGAACGGAAGGCTGAAGGTGAAAAGCAGGGATATATATTTTTTCATAAGCTGATGTTGAGTGGGTCGGATAAAGGGGGCTGAGGCTATAGAGCCTGTAGAGCCTTTCTAACATATCTCCATGTGTTTTGGAGATGGTGGTTTTCGGTTTCGGGAGGAAGGCTTTTCGGTTTTTTGCCTAACCAAAGGTAGAGAAACTTTACAGAAATTTAATTTTTACAACGGGATTTTGTTCTTACTTTTGCTGCGTTCTATCGCGAACGTATGCCAAGAAGTGTCTATTAAAAGCTGCCAACTGAAACGCGATTTATGTCTCTTTTTCTCGTTGTTGTAGTCATCCTTTTTGTGCTGGCCATTTCCGATTTGATCGTCGGAGTGAGCAATGATGCCGTCAATTTTTTGAATGCTGCGGTGGGTTCCAGAGCAGGCCGGTTTAAGACGGTTTTGGCCGTAGCGGCTTTAGGCGTTTTTGTTGGAGCTACTTTTTCAAGTGGTATGATGGAGGTGGCGCGCAAGGGCATTTTCCATCCGCAGTTTTTCAGCTTTTCGGAAATCATGCTTTTGTTTCTCGCCGTCATGGTGACGGATGTCTTGCTGTTGGATGCTTTCAACACTTTTGGCATGCCCACTTCGACGACGGTATCTATCGTTTTTGAGCTTTTGGGAGCTGCGGTAGGTATGTCTTTGATTAAGATTTTGACGCAGACCGATGCTTTGAGCCTGGCGGAGTACATCAATTCGGGCAAGGCTTTGGCCATCATTTCGGGTATTTTGTTTGCGGTGGTTTTGTCTTTTGTCGGAGGGGTGGTTGTTCAGTATTTGACGCGCTTGCTGTTTTCTTTTGATTACAAGAGGTATTTGAAAAAATTTGGTGCACTTTGGGGTGGGCTGGCTTTTGCCGCCATCACCTATTTTTTGTTGATCAAAGGCATTAAGGGAGCTTCTTTCATGACGGAAGACCTGAAGAAGAGCATTTTGGAAAACAGCTTTTGGATTATTGTATGGAGTTTTGTGGGGTGGACTTTTTTGTTGCAAGTGGTTTTGTGGTTGACGAATATCGACATCTTTAAGCCCATTGTACTGGTGGGCACTTTTGCCTTGGCCATGGCTTTTGCGGGTAACGACCTGGTCAATTTCATAGGTGTGCCTTTGGCCGGCTTCAATTCTTATCAGTTGTACCTGGCTGCGGGCACGCCTGATCCGGATTCCTTTTTGATGGAGGCTTTAGCGGGTAAGGTGCCTACGCCGACCTATTTGTTGATGTTGGCCGGTTTGATTATGATGCTGACCTTGTGGTTTTCCAGCAAGGCGCGTTCTGTTTTAAAAACTTCGGTCAATTTGGGCAGGCAGTATGAAGGGGCTGAGCGCTTTGACTCTTATGCCATATCGCGCAGCATTGTGCGCTTTTTTGCGAAGATGGCGGAATTCGTCAACAAACATTTGCCGGAAGGCTGGAAAAACTGGGTGGAAAGCCGTTTTGATGATCATCCTTTTGTCGAGCGGCAGCAGCAAGCGGGCAGTGATGCTCCGGCCTTTGACCTGGTTCGTGCAGCAGTAACCTTGATGGTAGCCAGCATTCTGATTTCCATAGGAACGGCGCTAAAGCTGCCCTTATCTACGACTTATGTAACTTTTATGGTCTTTATGGGGGCTTCTTTGGCCGATGGGGCTTGGGGGCGTGAGAGTGCGGTTTATCGAGTTTCGGGCGTGCTTTCGGTGATTGGCGGGTGGTTCTTTACGGCTTTTTCCGCCTTTACGGTAGCCTTTATTTTTGTCTTCATCTTTTATTTCGGTGGCGTGTTGGCTCTGGCTTTGGCCTTGCTTTTGTTAGCCTTTGTTCTGTATCGCACCCACAGATACCACAGCCAAAAGATGGCAGAGGAAAAGGCCAGGGAAGAGGAAGAGGAGCTTCAGTTGTTGACGCGCGAGTATTTGCTCGATAAAAGTACCCGGCGTTTGCGCAACATGTTGGAGGCTTTGGAGTCTTTGATGGAGGAGAGCATAGACGGCCTGGAAAAAGAAGATCTGTATCTGCTGCGCAAAGTCAATAAAAAGTACAAAGCCATTTGCGAGGAGATGGGGCGCATTAAGGCCAAGTCAAACAAAATTTTAGACAAGGTCGCCGAAGAAGATGTGGTGGCCGGCCAGGTCTATGTTTTGGTGGTGGACTACCTGGAGGAAATGGTCTTGCACACGGGGCATTTTGTGCGTCCCATTGTGCGTCATGTGGACAACAGCCACAAACCTTTGTTGCCCGTACAAATCGAGGAAATCAAAGAGCTGCTCCGGCATTTGAAGGAGCGTTTTGAGGGCGTGGTGCATTTGTTTGAAACCCGCGACAAAAAAGAGCTGGATAGTCTGGTCGAAAGCTTGGAACCTTTCATGAAGGCCATACGCGTTTCGCGTAAAAAGCAGATTAAACGCATCAGAAATCGCGAGGTAGGTACGCGAAACAGCGTTTTGCATTTCAACATTCTGGGAGAGATTCGCAATTTGGCGCTCTTTTCCAATCGCTTGGTTAGGGTTTTTGAAGATTTGATACTCAACAGTTCTGCGGAGAAATATTACCCCTAAGTGTTGAAGATGTGAGGGCTTTCGCCAAATGCTATTCGATATGGACACGACCTCTTTGGGTTATCGCATCGGTTATGAGATAGGCTCCTGGCTGCCCATGTTGGTGCTGGTTTCCCTCTATTTGCTCATCTGGTATATAGGGCGAAGGCGAAAAAAGCACTTAGAGGAGTAGAAAGGGTTTTTCGCTTTCCGCTTTGTAAAAGAGCTCGGGAAATATGTTTCCAGGCCTTGTTGCCAAATTGGAAGAGCGGGGACAGGGCTTCAGAGGTATTTGGTCAAATTCCTGTCGGTGAGGATGTCTTTCAGCTCTTTGAGCATTTTGTATTGATGCGGAAGTACTTTCCTGAATGCATCTTTGATGCTGACGTAAACGCCGCGCTGCATCATGTCGGGCACCATTTGCTTGAGGGTTTCTTTGACGAAGTGCAGGTCGTGGCGGAGGATATCTTTGAGGGAAGGTATTTCGTGCCAGTCGCTTTCCACGGCATAGGCTTGTTCAAAGAGGCCTTCTTCGGTTTCTTCCACGGGGTCCAGTTCGATCAGGGTTTCTCGTTCGGAAGGGCTAAGGGAGAGTTGTTGGCTCAGGGCTGCGGTGGGCAGTTCCCAGGCTCCGTCATCTTTTTTTGAGCGCAGCAGCAAAACTTCCAATCCTTTTTCTCCCTGGCGGAAGACGATCAAACGAGTGTTTTTTTGCTTGGCCATGCGTAAAATGTATTTCCTGCCATGAAATGGAGGTGATACCTGCTTTTTCGGGAGCTGGCTTTTGCTATCCTATCCCGTGTTGGGTTTTGAGAGGTTCACCCGAGGCAAAGGTACAAAAGAAAAGTTATACTTATATCGAAGTGGTTTGAGAGGCGTCAGCTTCCCAAACTTCCTGTCTTTCGCTGGTTTGTGTATTGTAAATGTCCCAAACCGTTTCGGTTTGGGCATAGATGTAATCTATTGTTTTTTTCCGAACAAATCTTTGCGGCTATTCAAGACGGGATAAGGCCGAGGATATTCGTTGTCGCGCAGGGTTTGGTGGAAAATTTTCTCTACGTATATCCAGCGCCCTTTTTCATAGCGGAAACCTTCATAGCTGCCATCCGGTATAGGTGCTGGCCCGGATTGATCGGGCAAGGTGCCATAGGGGATGATGTGATCTTTGATGATGAGGTCCAGTTCGGCATCGTAGTTGAAGCGGGTAGCAGCTTGTCGGAAATATTCCATAAGTACTCTGGAAAGGCGATCTTCTCCGCCGAAGGAATCCGGTTTGACGAAGACGGGCAAGCCGAATTGTACTTTTCCTTCCGGGGTAAAGCTGAGCACATCGACCCATTTGCGGGCGAGGTAAGGGCTGTAGCTGTCGTAGAAGAAAGCCAGCCAGGCGGTTTGTCCGTCTTGGGTTGTAAAGGCGTGCAGGGCATAACAGAGGCCGCCGAACCAGTCGGAGGCATCGGTGGCGGTGTATTCGGAGAAGAGGGCTTCAGCAGGGCGGTCGTGGAGGAGAACAGGAGCTTGAGGTGTAGCTTTGTGCTGAACGATGCCGCCGTGGCGGTAGTTTCTGTCCGGAGTTTCTACTTGCCAGGTGATGAGGCGGAAGCTGCTGTCGGCAGGGTATTGAACCGAGAGGGTGGGTAGTTCTTCGAGGGAATAGGACCAGGACTCCCCTTGTGCGAGCCATTGGATAAGGTCGTTTTTGAGCTGTTCATGGGCGTGCATGCGCTGTTCGGGCAGGCTGTCGATGAGTTCTTGTGCTGCTTGGGAGATGCGCTTTTTGAGTAGAGCGCTGCTGTCGGCTTCAGTGCTTTGGGCATAGGTGAGGCCGGTGAAGAGACCTGCCAGGAGCAGCAGCAAAAGCACTTTTTTCATGGCCATGCAATTTTTGTTCGGAAGCAGAATGGCGTTTTGATTGCTTGGGGTGCAGAGCTGTGGAGTCTTCCGGTTATGTTCAGGTCTGCTTGGGAGTAAACGATGGTGCTCGGCGATATGTTATACCCACAGCAAAATGGCTTGTTTGGCATACTCTTGCCGAAGTGGTTTGGGATATTCACGCATCCCAAACTCCCTAACTTTTGCTGGTTTGCAAGTTGTAAGTGCCCCAAACCAAAATGGTTTGGGTAGAGAAGGGTAAAGCAAGGTTTCTAAGCTGCGAGAGCGGGGAGGAGGCAGGGCCGTCGGTTTCCCTTTGAAAAGAGTGGAAACCGACGGGCTGCATTTGCCGAAAGGCCATTAGATGTCCAATTGGCGATAAGATTCGATGACTTTTTTGACGTGTTCGGCCGAAGCTTTGAGCAGGGCCAGTTCGTCTTCATTGAGTTTGAGTTCGATGATTTGCTCCAAGCCTTGGCGGCCGAGTTTTACGGGCAGGCCGAGGAAGATATCACTGAGACCGTGCTGGCCGGTCAGGCGTACACAACAGGGGAAGATGCGCTTTTCGTCTTTGAGGATGGTTTCAACCATTTGAGCGGCAGCGGCGCCCGGAGCATACCAGGCCGAAGTGCCCATGAGTTGTACCAATTCGCCTCCGCCTTTTTTGGTGCGTTCGACAATGGCATGGAGTTTGTCAGCTTCAATCATATCGGTTACGGGAATGCCGGAAACCGTGGTGTAGCGCGGCAGAGGTACCATGGTGTCGCCGTGGCCTCCCAAGAGCAGGGCCTGGATGTCTTTGGGCGACACGTCTAAGGCTTCGGCCAGGAAGGCGCGGTAGCGGGCTGTGTCCAGAATGCCAGCCATGCCGAATACGCGTGAGGAGTCCAGCCCGGAAGTTTCCCAGGCAGCCAAGGTCATCACATCCAAGGGGTTGGATACGACGATGATGATGGGGTTGTCGCTGTGTTGCATGATGCTCTGCGTAACCGACTTGACGATGCGCGCATTGGTGGTGATGAGGTCGTCGCGGCTCATGCCCGGCTTGCGGGGCACACCTGCCGTGATGACTACAATGTCGGAATTTGCCGTAAGGCTGTAATCATCCGTACCGGTTATGCGGGTGCTGTAGTAATCAATGGGTGCCTGCTCCCAGCTGTCGAGGGCTTTGCCACGGGCCAAATCGCCTTGGATGTCGAGCAAAACAATTTCGTTGACGATGTCTTTGTGGGCGAGAACATTGGCGCAGGTGGCGCCGACATTACCTGCTCCCACCACAGTTACTTTGCGCATGACGTTGTTTTTTGGTTAGGGATTTTTGTTGTGAGCGAAAATGCGCTGCAAAGGTAAGAAAAACGGTAGAGGAAGAAGAAGGTGGGGTTTCGTGAGATTTAATATACTCATAACGAAGTGGTTTGGGATGCTCTCGCATCCCAAACCACCTGACTTTTGCTGGTTTTCAAGTTATAAATATCCCAAACCAAAATGGTTTGGGTGTACATTTTTTTAGACATTTAGCGGGACAAAGACAATTGGTACGGCATAGATTTTGTATTTTTGTCATAAGGTTTATATGGATTGCCCTATGGGTAAATTTTTTCATTTGGCGAAAGCCGTAAAAAGACTATCCAGGATGAAGGTAAAAATGTTTATGCGTAAAGCAGTGGCCTGTTTCGGTAGTTTGCCCATGCTTGTTGCTTTTTTCTTGATTTTAGCATGGGGTGCTTCTGCTCAAGACGTATTGAGACAGAGAGGCACTTGTGGCTTTGTGCCGACACAGGAGAGCATAGAGCGCGTTCAGGCTTTGAAAGCGGAATTGGACCGCTTGGGCTGGGCAGCTTACCGCTCGGGTGATGTGGTATATGTACCCTTAAAAATTCATTTGGCAGGCACCAGCAATGGCACGGGTTATCGTTCAGAAGCGGCTATTTTGGACATGGTCTGTGAGCTGAACGAACAGTATGCCGATCAAAACATTCAATTTTATATTTATCAGGGTTTCAACTACATCGCCAACAATACGGTGAACAACAACCCCGGCAATGCCTCTTTGATTATGAATGGCAACAAGGTGAACAACGCTTTGAACATTTTTGTCTGCCAGAGTGCTGATTCCGGAGGCATTGGCGAGACCCTGGGCTATTATTCCAATCAATACGACTGGATCGTCATGAAGAAAACGGAGGCCAATGGTTACTCCAATACGCTGCCGCATGAAGTGGGGCATTACTTCAGTTTGTTGCACCCCTTTAACGGTTGGGATTGCACCTGGTGGCAGGAATCCATTCATGGAAATCCGGTTTCCAGCACTATTGCGCCCTGCCCGTCGGGGGCACCGCCCTTTGGCAGCATTCAGGTGGAATACGTAGATGGCAGCAATTGCAATACGGCCGGTGATTTGCTGTGCGATACCCCGGCCGACTACAACCTGGGTTTTGCCGACAACGACGATTGCAACTACACGGGCAATTGCATGGACCCCCACGGCGATGTTTTGCAGCCCATGGAAGACAACATGATGTCGTATTTCGGGGGTTGCCCGGATTACGAGTTTACGCCCATGCAAAAGTCGCTGATTGCCGCTAACCTGGCCAGTCGTTCTTACTTGCAGACGAACTACACGCCTCCGGCTACGGAAATTACGTTCACTTCGCTGGATGTGAATACACCTCTGGACGGTTCAACTACGGATTACTACAACGTGGTGCTTTTCGACTGGGAGGACATTCCCGGTGCCAACCACTACCTCTTGGAGGTGGATATTCTGCCTTCTTTTAACCTCAGCCCTGTGCGCAAGATAAGTGATTGGAGCGGAGCTTTTATTTATGACTTGCAGCCCAACACCACTTACTATTACCGCGTGAAGCCTTTCAACGAGTATTATACTTGTGCAGGCTTCAGTTCGGTATATAGTTTTCAGACTTCGAGTACGGTGGGTGTGCAGTCACTCGATTTTGTGCGCGATGTTCAGCTTTCGCCAAATCCGGTAGAGCAGGGCGGCAAGATGTTTTTGTCTTTGCAAAGCGACCATTCTTTTGAAGCTCGGCTGGAGTTGTGGAGTTTGAGGGGGGAGCGTCTTTGGGTACGGGATGAGAAGTTTTCTTTGGGGGCCAATGTGTTGTCTTTACCGACGGAAGATTTGGCTGCCGGTTTGTATCTGGCCGTTATCCAGAGTGATGAAGGGCTTATCAGTAAAAAATTTGTAGTGCGTTAATGCCCTGATGGAGAGGAACAGCAGAGGTCAGTCGTCTTCTGCTGTTCCCATGTTTTTTTCCACTTCTTTTTCGATGCTGCGGAGTTTTTGTCTGCAGTAGTTGACCAGCTCGCCGGCGCGTTGCACCAGTTCGGGGAGCTTTTCCATACTGATTTCTCCTTCCTGCAGTTGTTGCAGGATGTCTTCCAATTCGCTATAGGCTTCTTCGTAGGTGAGTTTTTTTCTTCGGCTCATTTGTCGTGGGTCTTTTTTACTATGCTGGTGGCGCCTCCTTTGAAGAACTGAGTGTGGAGGGTACTGCCTTTCGGCAAATGGGAGGCATCCATGACTATTTTGCCTTGGCAACTGGTTATGGAGAATCCTCGCCGGAGAATGGATTGCGGGTCTAAGGCGTGGAGCTGTTGTTCGAGGAAATGGAGTTGGCGATTTTGGTTTCGGACGAGTTGGCGAGCCATGCGCGGGAAGCTTTCTCGCATGAGGTTCAATTGATGAAAGGCATGTTGGATTTGCTCGCGGCTTGTCCAGCGGATTTGTTCGGCGAGTTGGTTGAGCTGTAAGTTGGCCATTTGAGCGTATTGTTTGGCCGTTTGGTCGATTTGCCGGTGTATGTCGAGTAGTTGGGCTTCAAAATATTCGTTGTGTTCCAAGATGAAGGCTGCAGCTGCTGTGGGTGTTTTGACTGAGGTGTGGGCCACCATGTCCGCTATAGAAGTGTCTATTTCATGTCCGATACCGGTGATGACGGGCAGCGGCATGTCGGCAATTTCTTTGGCCAGCAGGTAGCTGTCGAAAGCCATGAGGTCTGTACGCGAACCGCCGCCGCGGATGATGACGACGGCATCAAATTGAGTCTTTTTTTTGCTGATGGCCTGCAGTTGGTTGTGCATTTCGGTTTCCACCCGTTCTCCTTGGACGGCGGTGGGAAAGAGGGTGGTGTCGAAGCGGTAGCCCAGCGGGTTGGTGTTCAATTGGTGGACAAAATCTCTATAGCCTGCTGCTTCGGAAGAGCTAAGAATGGCCAGGCGTTGTAGGACAAGGGGGAGAGGAATTTGCCCGTTTTTTTCCAGCCGCCCTTCTGCGAGGAGTTGCTCCAGGGTGCGTTGTTTTTTGAGGGCGTTTTGGCCGAGGGTGAAATCGGGGTCGAGCTCTTCGACCATGAGTTTGTAGCCATAGCGTTCGTGGAAATCGACTTTGATTTTGAGGCGCAATTCGGCTCCGCTTTGAAAAATTTGCTCCAGGATTTGAAAGCCGTGGCGTTTGCCGAGTTCGCGATAGCGGGTACTCCAAAGAATAGCCGAGGCTTGGGCAATGGGCGTTTGGCCGCCTTCGTCTTGTTGGATGAGCTCCAAATAGAGGTGCCCGCGGGATTCGCGCACCTGGGAGAGTTCGCAGCGAATCCAGAGGGGGTCTTCAAAATTGAGCAAGAGCACGCGTCGAACGTATTCGTTCAGTTCGTAGAGGGAGTATGTCGTCTCGTTGCTCATGTTGCAGCGGAAGTTCGGGAACTTCTCGTTTGGGCTGTTATGCTGTGCCGGCACTTACACGATAAGCATGGCGTCGCCGTAGCTAAAGAATCGATATTCCTCTTTGATGGCTATATCGTAGGCATGCCGTATCAAATCCATACCGCCAAAAGCCGATACCATGATGAAGAGGCTGGATTTGGGCAGGTGGAAATTGGTTACCATGCTGTCTGCAATGCGGAATTCATAAGGAGGAAAGATGAAGAGGTTAGTCCAACCTTCTATGGGTTTGAGCAGGTTTTTTGCAGAGACAGCTGTTTCGATGGAGCGCATGGAGGTGGTTCCCACGCTGCACACGCGGTGGCCTTCTAATTTTGAGCGGTTGACCATCTCGGCGGTTTCTTGACTGATTCGGATGTATTCGGCATCCATTTTGTGTTTGGAGAGGTCTTCCACTTCGATGTTGCGGAAGGTGCCCAGGCCCACGTGCAGGGTGAGTTCTGTTCGATTGATGCCTTTCAGCTCAAAGCGTTTGAGAAGTTCTTCGCTGAAGTGCAGGCCGGCAGTGGGAGCTGCTACGGCACCAATCTCTTTGGCATAGACGGTTTGGTAGCGCTCCTGGTCAATCTTTTTGGGCGGGCGCTTGATGTAAGGAGGCAGCGGAATATGTCCCAAGGAGAACAACTCATTGCGAAACTCTTCTTCATCTCCGTCGTAGAGGAAGCGGATGGTGCGGCCTCGGGAGGTAGTGTTGTCTATGACTTCTGCAGCCAGGCGTTCAACGCCCTGATGATCTACGAAAAAGAGCTTGTTGCCCACGCGTATTTTTCGGGCGGGGTCCACCAGAACGTCCCACAATTTGTGGTGGGCATTGAGCTCGCGCAGCAGAAAAACCTCTATGGACGCTCCGGTTTTTTCTTTTTTCCCAAACAAGCGTGCAGGAAAAACCTTTGTATTGTTGAAAATGAAAGTGTCGCCCTTGTCGAAATAATCGATGACGTCTTTGAAGATTTTATGTTCGATTTCTCCTGTGTCGCGATGTACGACCATCAGGCGACTTTCATCTCTGTTTTCGACAGGGTATTCTGCTATCAATTTTTCCGGCAATTGGAAATTGAATTGAGAGAGCTTGGTTCTCATGAGGCTTTTAGTGTCTTAACGCTTAAAGGGTTGTTGTTTAGTTGTATCAGCGTGAGTGGTTTGGCGGTATTGGCCGCTTAAACCTTTGCCTTGTGGATGCTCGTGTGTGCCGTTTAACCCGGGCCTGTTTGGGCCTTGGGTTAAATAGCGCACAAAGGTAGTGAAAAATTGACAAAGAAACGCTGCACTTCAATATCTGCCAGCGTTTGTGGCATGGTCGGGGCAAAATGATTTGAAACTGCCCAAGTGCAGTGCCTTTTGTTTAAACTTTCTCTGTTTTGCTTGTTTGCGGGCCTTAGGAACCTCAAACCACTGCAGTTTGGTTTACACCTAAAGAACTTCTAAACGAGCTTTGTGGTTCAAGGAGGTTTGTTTTGCTTTGTCATCTGTCACGGTTTGCGGTTCGTTTATCGAAATAATTTGTGCGAGCCGGGGCATGCCTTATCTTTGTAGGTGTTGTTTTGGCGAAAGCCTCAGACACTTTTGCTTATGGCTTATGAATCCGATTGGTCTGTTTTTTTGCGTTTTAAACTGTGGTTGCGCATTGCCGGAGAGAGTGTTTTGCAGGCTTTTGGGCAATTGCGCAGCAACAAGTTGCGAACTTCGCTGTCTTTGTTGGGCGTGTGCATAGGCATTTTCTGCATCGTAGGTGTGCAGTCGGCTGTCAATTCTTTGGAACACAGTGTGCGGGCCAGTTTCAGCAAGTTGGGCGATGATGTGGTTTACATTCAAAAGATGCCTTGGACGGAAGACCCCTCGCAGAATTTTTGGAAGTACATGCGGCGGCCCAGTCCCAATTACAAAGATTTGGTGGCCATCCGGGAAAAGGCTTCTTCTGTGGGGTTGGCTGATTATCACTTTTTTGTAGGGGCTAAGACGCTGAAATATCGCTCAAACAGTCTTTCGGGGGTGGTAGTGGTAGCGGTTACTTACGAGGTGGAAAAACTGTTTTCGATGGAGTTCGAAAAAGGGCGTTTTTTTCATCCTTCGGAGTATCAGCGAGGTTTAAACAAACTGGTGTTGGGGCATCAGGTTGCCCGAGAACTTTTTGGAGAGCTTGAGCCTGTCGGCAAAAAAATCAAGATGATGGGACAGACCTTTGAGGTGGTGGGCGTCATAGCTCCATCCGGAGACGATTTGGTACAAATCATGAATTGGGATGAGATTGTTCTTTTACCTTTTGAAACAGCCCGCAAATTGGTCAATGTAGAACGCAATAGCCTTTTTGGCTCAGTGGTGATTGTCAAGCCCAAAGCCGGCGTGCCTATGGAAAAAATGAAAGAAGAGGTGCGGGCCGTCTTGCGCGCAAACCGGCATTTGAAGCCCTTGGAAGAAGACAATTTTGCCATGAACAACGTCTCGGTGGTGGCCTCTTTTATGGATAGTTTTTTTGGCGTGCTGAATACTATCGGCTATGTGGTGGGTGGGTTTGCGATGTTTGTAGGTATGTTTTCCGTGGCCAACATCATGTTTGTTTCCGTAAAAGAACGCACGCGGCTGATAGGTATTAAAAAGGCCTTGGGTGCTCGGCGTTTTTTTGTCTTGCTGGAGTTTCTCATCGAGTCGGTTATCTTGTGCATCATCGGGGGAGTGATTGGTTTGTTGTTAGTGTTTTTACTGTTGAAGTTGTTGTCCGGATTTATGCCCTACGACATTTACCTGTCGTTGAACAATGTGCTTTTCGGTTTGGGCCTGGCCAGTGTGGTAGGAGTGTTGGCCGGTTTTATTCCCGCTCTGCAAGCTTCGGCCCTGGATCCGGTGGTTGCTATGCGTTCTTGAGGAGGGGCGTTCTACATTTTGCGAAAGCAGTTGTACTCATGGCGAAGTGGTTTTGGCGGCGTCAACTTCCCAAACTCCCTATCATTACGCTCGCTTGCGTCTCGTAAATATCCCAAACCGAAACGGTTTGGGTATAACAGGGTATATCCTCGTAACGAAAGGAAGGAAATGGTTATTCGGCCCTTTGCTGTAGTCGGCGAGTTTTAGGTTTCAGCATCGGCAATTTTAGCCAGGTACATTTGAATGGTGTTTCTCAGACCGTAGTAGAGGGCATCGCTGATGAGGGCATGGCCGATGGAGACCTCCAGGATATGCGGGGTTTCGCTGAGGAAAAAGGTGAGGTTGTCCAAGTTGAGATCGTGGCCGGCATTGAGGCCTATGGCGAGTTTTTTGGCGAATTGGGCGGCTCGTACATAGGGTGCAACAGCAGCCCCGGGGTCTTGGGCAAAGTGTTCGGCATAGGGGCCGGTATATAGTTCTACGCGATCTGCTCCTACTGCCTTGGCACCCTCAATCATTTTTTCCACCGGATCGACGAAGAGAGAAACCAGAATACCGGCTTCTTGCAAACGGGCAATGACATCGCGGAGAAAAGCTGCATGGCGAAGGGTGTCCCAGCCGTGATCGGAGGTGAGCGCAGAGGGTTCGTCAGGAACCAAGGTGCACTGGTGGGGTTTGTTGTCGAGGACCAGTTTCATGAAGCGCTCCGTGGGGTTGCCTTCGATGTTGAACTCCGTTTGGACCACTTGCCGCAGCAGGGGTACATCGGCATAGCGGATGTGTCGTTCATCGGGGCGGGGATGCACGGTAATGCCTTGGGCTCCGAAGGCTTCGCAATCTTTGGCCACTTGAATCAGGTCCGGGAGGTTCCCTCCCCGGGCATTGCGCAGCAAAGCCACTTTGTTGATGTTGACACTCAGGCGCGTCATGGCTTTGGGGTCAGGGTGTTGGTTGAATTATTGGTTTTTCCACTTGATGTTGCAACCCATGCTGGGGTATTGCGGTTCGGGAATGGCCCGGCCTTCTAAGAGGGCGTCGAGGGCTTGCCGAAGGTCTTTACCTGTAACGGGCACATCGCTTTGCGGGCGGGAGGCGTCTAGTCGGCCGCGATAAACCAATTTTAAATTTCCGTCAAAGAGGTAAAAGTCAGGGGTGCAAGCGGCGTCGTAAGCACGGGCGACTTCCTGGCTTTCGTCGTACAAGTAGGGGAAGGGATAGCCCAGGCGCTCTGCCACTTCCTTCATCTTGTCGGGTGCATCGTCGGGGTAGTTTTCCACGTCGTTGGAACTGATGGCGACAAAGCCGATGCCTTTTTGGAGGTACTCCTTTGAGAGGCGGACGAGCTCGTCGTTGACGTGCAAGACGTAGGGGCAGTGGTTGCAGATGAACATGACGACCAAGCCCTTGTCGGTTTTCACATCCTCCAGGCAGACGGTTTTACCGGAAACGGTGTCGGGCAAGCAGAAATTCGGAGCTTGGGTGCCCAGAGGTAACATCTTGGATTCTGTGCGTGCCATAGCGTTTTTTTTTTTGAAGGGATTTTGGGAGGCAAAGATACGCATTATTTTGCCTGTCAGCTTTTCTCAGCATAAAGGGGAAAGTCTTGCATCATGGCTTCCACTTTTTGAGCTATGGAAGTGATGCGTTTTTCGTTTTCAGGCTGTTGGATGATTTCATCCATCCATTCCACGACTTGGCGGCAGTCTTCTTCTTTAAGCCCTCGGCTGGTAATGGCTGCCGTGCCTATGCGTATGCCGGAGGTGATGAAGGGAGATTGGTCGTCAAAAGGCACCATGTTTTTGTTGACGGTTATTTCGGCTTGGACCAGAGCCTCTTCGGCTTGTTTTCCGCTTACGCCTTTGTTGCGCAGGTCGATGAGCATGAGGTGGTTGTCGGTGCCGCCGGAGATGATGTGGTAGCCCTTGTCCTTGAAAGCTTGAGCCATAGCCTGTGCATTGCGGATGACCTGTTGAGCGTAATCTTTAAAAGAGGGTTGTAAGGCTTCGTAGAAAGCTACGGCTTTGGCTGCGATGACGTGCTCCAGGGGGCCTCCCTGCATGCCGGGAAAGACGCCGCTGTTGAGTATGGCCGACATTTTTACGGGATTTCCCTTTTTGGTTTTGCGCCCCCAGGGGTTGTCGAAGTTTTTTCCCATCATGATGATGCCACCCCGGGGGCCTCGCAGGGTTTTGTGTGTGGTGGATGTTACGATGTGGCAATGGGGCATAGGGTCGTTGAGTAGGCCTGCGGCGATTAGCCCTGCCGGATGGGCGATGTCGGCCATGAGCAAGGCTCCCGTTTCGTCTGCAATTTGGCGAAAGCCGGCATAGTCCCAGTCTCTGGAATAGGCCGAAGCACCGCAGATGATGAGTTTGGGCTTTTCGCGTCGGGCCGTTTCGGCTACCTGCTCCATATCGATGCAGCCGCTTTCTCGATTTACACCGTAAAACACTGCTCTGTAGGTTTTGCCCGAATAGCTGACCGGCGAGCCGTGGGTGAGGTGTCCGCCATGAGAGAGGTCAAAGCCCAGGATGGTGTCTCCGGGTTTGAGGCAGGCCAGGTAAACCGAGGCATTGGCCTGAGAACCCGAATGGGGTTGTACGTTGGCGTATTCGGCACCGAAGAGTTGTTTTAAGCGGTCTATGGCCAGCTGCTCGATTTGGTCCACTACTTCGCAGCCTCCGTAGTAGCGCTTGCCCGGGTAGCCCTCTGCGTATTTGTTGGTGAGGCAGGAGCCCATGGCTTGCAGCACTTCCCGGCTGACGAAATTCTCCGAAGCAATCAACTCCAGGCCGCGACTTTGGCGTTGCAGCTCTTTTTCAATGAGTTCGAAAATCTTGTGGTCTTGCATGCTATGGTTTTTTGTCGGTTTTTTTGATGCCCTTGAGCATGGGTACAAAGCGAAAGCGCTCCAGTTTTTGCGTTTTGTATTTGTTTGCCGAAAGGCGGTCGATGATATACATGTATTGGTGATCAGAAGGGCCTGCCGGGACGACCATGCGTCCGCCCACCTTTAGTTGTTCGAGCAACTTTTTCGGAATTTGAGGCGCTGCAGCCGTAATGAGAATTTTGTCGAAAGGAGCGTGTTCGGGGAGTCCTTCAAAACCGTCGCGCAGGTAGAGTCTCACGAAGCCCGGACGCAGGCGGGCTAACAAGTGGGAGGCCTGTTCGTACAAATCTGGAATGCGCTCCAGGCTGTACACTTTGGCTCCCATCAAAGCCAAAATGGCCGCTTGATAACCCGAGCCGGTGCCTATTTCCAAAACCCGATCACCTTCTTTGACGTCCAAACATTGCGTTTGATAAGCAACAGTGTAGGGCTGGGAAATGGTCTGCCCTTCTCCAATGGGAAAGGGTTTGTCTTCATAGGCTTGCTCCTCAAAGCCCGAAGGCAAAAAGAAATGCCTGGGTAAGGCCCTCATGGCTGCGAGGATGCGTTCGTCACGGATGCCCTTTTTGCGGAGCTCCTCAACCAGTCGCTTGCGCAATCCCTTGTGGTAATAGCTGTCTTCCACTTTTCTCTATCTTTGCCGGACGCAAACCTACACAAAATAGAAAGAATGCAGCATATTAAATTTGGCACCGACGGCTGGCGGGCCATCATCGCAGACGATTACACCCTGGCCAATGTGCGACGCGTGGCTCGGGCTACAGCGCTATGGATGCAACAAAACAAGCACGACAAGGCCGTTATCGGTTACGATTGTCGATTTGGAGGTAAAATGTTTTCTGAAGAGGCTGCTCGGGTACTTTGCACGGCCGGCATTCGGGTTTTTCTCTGCCCGGATTTTGCCTCTACACCCATGGTGTCGCTGGGTGTGGTACGTTTACAAGCCGGCCTGGGTATTGTGATCACAGCCAGCCACAACCCGCCTTCCTACAACGGCTTCAAGTTGAAATCTGCTCTGGGCGGGCCTATGACGCCGACGCAAATAGCGGAGGTAGAGGCTTTGATTCCGGAGAAATACGAAGAGGAGATGAAGCCTTTATCGGCCTTTCGGCAAATGGGTTTGCTGGAGGAGGTCAATTTGGAGGATTTCTATGTGGCGCATGTTCAAAAGCACTTTGATTTGGAGGCCATCAGGGGTTCTTTCATTCGCCTGGCTTACGATGCCATGTACGGTGCCGGGCAGCGGGTGGTGCCTCGTTTGTTTCCCGAGGCCAGTTTGCTGCATTGCGAATACAACCCTTCTTTTCACGGTCAGGCTCCTGAGCCTATTGAGCGCAATCTCGAAGAACTCAGTACCTTAATTCGCTCAAATCCCGACTTGAATTGCGGCCTGGCTAACGATGGCGATGCCGATCGCATTGGCATGTTTGACGAGGAGGGAGCTTTTGTGGACAGCCATCGCATTTTGCTCTTGCTGCTGTTGTACAAAGCGGGCTATCAAAAGCAAAAGGGCAAGGTGGCTATCACTTTTTCGGTTACCGACAAGATGAAGCGCTTGGCAGAGCATTTTGGCCTGCCCTATGAGGTAACGCCCATAGGCTTTAAGTACACAGCTGAAATTATGGCTCGGGAAAAGGTCTTGGTAGGGGGAGAGGAATCGGGAGGCATTGCCGTGGCCGGTCACATCCCCGAGCGAGATGGCGTGTGGATAGGGTTGGAGTTGCTCAGTTTTATGGCAGAGACCGGTAAAACCCTCAGGCAGTTGCTGGAGGAGGTGTACGAGATTGTAGGGCCTTTCGCCTATGACCGCTACGATTTGCACGTTACCGATGCTTTGAAGGAGGAAGTGATGGCACGTTGTGCGGCAGGTAGCTACCTGACTTTCGGTCCGTATCGAATAACTAAGACGGAAGACATAGACGGCTATAAGTTTTACTTTGACGAGGAGCGTTGGGTGATGATTAGACCTTCCGGTACGGAGCCTGTACTTCGGGTTTATGCCCAGGCTCCGACCAGAGAAGAGGTCCGGAATATTTTGGAAAAGGTTAGTGCAGCTCTCCAAGCTTGAGAAGAGGTTTGTCCTCTAAGCTCACTATTTGATACCGATCATCTTGTGCCATTGCAGGCTGAGGCGCCATTGGGGATGTCGGCTGCAGTAATCTATGCAAAGCCGGATATTGCGATTTAGTTCGGGGCTATCCATGGGCTGGAGGAAGAAATGTTTGAAATCCAAGTCGGCGAAATCCTCGGGGCAAATGCCCACTTGCGGATAGACCAATTTCAGTTCATCTCCCGAAACGATGCTGCATTGGGTACCGGCTTTAGGGCTGAGGCAGAGCCAGTCTATTCCTGTTGGAGCTGGCAGGGTACCATTGGTTTCTACGCCTATGGCAAAGCCTTTTTGTTTTAATGCCCGGATCAGGGC
>JALSKB010000023.1 GCA_026989035.1 Saprospiraceae bacterium
CGATATTTCCACCTCCGAATTGATGCAGTACATCACCGGTCCCGATTTCCCGACAGGGGGTATCATCTACGGTTACAAAGGCGTGAAAGACGCCTATGAAACCGGCCGTGGGCGCATCATCGTGCGGGGTAAGGCGACCATAGAAGCTTCGCCTTCCGGCAAAGAAACCATCATCATCACGGAAATTCCCTATCAGGTCAATAAGGCCGCCCTGGTGATGAAAATTGCCGATTTGGTACACGACAAAAAAATCGAAGGTATCAGCGACATCCGCGATGAATCGGACCGCACGGGCATGCGCATTGTAGTGGAGCTCAAACGCGATGCCATGGCCAAAGTCGTCCTGAGTAAACTCTACAAATACACCCCTCTGCAAAGCTCCTTTGGTGTAAACAACGTGGCTTTAGTCGGAGGACGTCCCATGCTGCTGGGCCTGAAAGACCTGATGCGCGAGTTTATCCAATTCCGCCTGGAGGTCATCGTCCGACGCACGCGCTACGAACTGAACAAGGCGCTCGAAAAGGCGCATGTCTTGGTCGGCCTTCTCATCGCTCTCGATTATCTGGATGCCGTCATCGCTCTGATTCGGGCTTCCAAGACGCCGGAAGAAGCGCGGATGGCTTTGATGCGAGGGGATTTTATTGAAGACAAAGCGGCTTTCTACGAAAAGTTTGCCGACCTGCTCAACACCCGTACCGAAGACCAACATCCGGAAGAAGGCCATGCCCTGACGGAAATTCAGGCCAGGGCCATTCTCGATATGCGACTGCAAAAGCTCACCGGCTTAGAGCGCGAAAAAATCCGTGCGGAATTCGACGAGCTGCAACAAGCCATCGCCCGTTATCGCGAAATTTTGGGGAGTGAAGCCCTGCAGCGCGAAATCGTCAAGGAAGAGCTGGAAGAAGTGAAAGAAAAATACGGCGATGAGCGCCGTACGGAAATCGACCTGATGGGTGGAGGTGATATCGACATGACTGACCTCATCGCTGATGAAGAAGTAGTCGTTACCATCTCTCATCTGGGCTACATCAAGCGCACGCCCGTGAGCGAGTACAGGCTACAGGGCAGGGGAGGGCGTGGAGCAAGAGGCGCCAAAACCCGAGATGAAGACTTCATCGTTCACATGTTTGTGGCGAACACCCATGCCTACCTCTTGTTTTTTACCGCTCAAGGCAAATGCCATTGGCTGCGGGTGTACGAAATTCCCGAGGCGAGCAAAACTTCCAGCGGGCGCGTTATTCAGAACATCATGTCCATACCCAAAGAGGACAAGATTAAGGCTTACATCAAGGTGCAGGACTTGAAGGACGAGGATTTTCTGAAAAGCCATTACGTCATGTTTGCCACGCGCAAGGGTCAAGTGAAGAAAACCAGCATGCAGGCCTTCTCCCGCCCGCGTAACGGTGGCATCAATGCCTTGACCATCAACGAAGGCGATGAGTTGCTGGAGGTGCGCCTGACCAACGGCAACAGCCAGGTCTTTTTGGGTACGCGCATGGGCAATGCCATTCGCTTTGAAGAGAGCGATGTGCGCCCCATGGGCCGCACGGCTGCCGGCGTGCGGGGTATTAAGCTGGTCTCCGAAGAGGATGCCGTGGTGGGTATGTCCTGCATTGACCCCTCGGATGAGGATTTCACCATTCTCGTCATTTCCGAAAACGGCTATGGCAAGCGTTCGGCTTTTGGCGATTACCGGCTCATCTCCCGAGGAGGCAAGGGCGTGCGCACCATGATGGTAACCGAAAAAACGGGCTCGGTCATCGCTTTGAAGGCGGCTAAAGACGAGGATGACCTCATGATTACCACGCGGGGAGGAATCATCATCCGCATGTCGGTGGCCGACATCCGCGTGATGGGGCGGGCTACCCAGGGCGTGCGGGTTATTCGCATACCGGAGGGCGACCAAATTGCCGATGTAGCTTTGGTGCCTCATGACAATTTGGAAGAGGATGAGTCGGAATCTTCGGAAAAAGGTTCGGATTCGTTTGATAATACTTAACAAACAAATCCTCTTTTTAACGTTTCTTTATATGAGAAACCACGCTTTGATTTCGTCTCAATAAGTGTCAGGCCAAAGGGCTTGAAATTGTATGAACGGCGATTCCATGACAAGGAAAGGGCGTGCCTCCAAGGGGCGTTTTCCCCGAAAGAGGCAATGTTCTCCGTTTCCTCTAAAGCACGTTTTGAAATACCTTCATTTGCCCGCGATTTCGTCTTACTTGCGGGTTTAACCAACAAAAGATTAATTATGAAACATTTTCTTTTGGCCTTCTTGGCTGTTTTCACCTTGACTTTCAGTTTACAAGCACAAGATCCTGCTAAAGCGCTCAAAAAAGCTACCCGCGATTTGGGCGATTATCGCGTGGATCCCTCTGCTAATGAAGCCAAGTTGGAAGAGGCCCAAAAGCTCATTGAAATAGCTGTAAAAAGCGATGAGACCAATGGCTTGTTTAAAACTTGGCAAAAACGCGGTGAAATTTACAATGCTTTGGCTTCTAAAGAGGCCGGTATGGTCATTGCCGGTATGAAAGCCGAACTGTCCGAAGAAACGGAAAATGCCATCTACGAAGCTGTCAAGTCTTTTAAAAAGGCCTTGAGCCTGGCTAAGAAGAAGTTTGAAAAGCGAGATGCCGCCAATGGCCTGGCCGAAGCAGCCAGCTACCTCAACATGCTGGGCAATATTTACTTGCAAAAGGGAGCATATACAGAAGCTTACAAGCCGCTTAAAACTACCCTGGAATTGCACAAGCTGGTGGTTGAAAACGGAGGCAAGCCCATCTTTGCCGAAGACAAGGACTACAACGACAATCTCTTCGTAACGGCTTATTGCGCCCGGGCGGCTCAAAAGAACGAGGAGGCTTTGGCGCTCTATCAGCAGCTCTACGCCATGGATTACGACGATGCCAACATCTATGCAGCACTCTTCGACCTACTCAGCAAAAAAGGCGAAGAAGAAAAGGCTCTTGAAATCCTCCAGGCCGGCAAGGAAAAATATCCGGAAAACACCGAGCTGCTGTTTGCCGAAATCAACTACTACCTTCGCCAGGGGCGCCTGGAAGAATTGCTCGACAAGCTGGAAGTAGCCATCCAAAAAGAGCCGGACAACGTCTCCCTCTATACCACCACGGGCAACGTCTATGATCAGCTGTATCAAATGGAGTCGCAGGCCGATGAACCCGACGAAGTCAAAGCTCAGGAGTATTTCGACAAAGCCATGAGCTATTATCAAAAGGCTCTGGAACTGGACCCCAACGACTTCAATGCCATTTACAGCATAGGTGCTCTAGATTACAACAAAGCCGCTGCTGTCATCCAGGAGATGATCGCATTGGAAAGCGACCTGAGTCGCGAAGGCCTGCGCAAATACGACGAAAAGAAAGCTGAATTGGAAAAGCTTTTCAACGAAGCTTTACCTTGGTTTCAAAAGGCCGAGTCGCTGAACCCCAACGACCAAAATACCCTCATCGCTCTCAAGGAAATTTATGCCCGCCTGGATGACCTGGAAAAATCCAAGATCTTCAGGGAGCGTCTGGAAAGAGTTCGTAATGGTGAGGAGTTGGAGGAACCTTATTTCAAGCAGTAAAAAAGATGAGAGCTGTGCGGCCGGGTAGGTCGCACAGCTTTTTTTTTGCCATGCAGGCTCTGTTTGATGCTATAGAGCGCCTTACGGCAAAAGTGGGCCGGCTTGCCGCTTACCTGAGCGTGTTGCTGGTTTTGGTGGTTTGTTTTGACGTGTTGATGCGCTACTTTTTCAACCACACCCGCATCTGGATGGTGGAGCTGGAGTGGCATCTCTTTGCCGCACTTTTTTTGTTGAGCGGTGCCTGGACTCTGCAGCGCGATCGCCACGTGCGCGTGGATGTGTTTTACAATCGCTTGAAGCCGCGGGACAAAGCTTTGGTGAACCTGTACGGGAGCCTGTTGTTTTTACTGCCTTGGGCTCTCATCGTTTTGATCGTTTCTTGGAACAATGCCTGGCAATCTTTTCTCCTTCGGGAGGCCTCGCCCGATCCGGGTGGCTTACCCGCTCGTTATCTCGTTAAGGCTTTGGTGCCGATAGCTTTTTTCTTGTTGATTTTGCAGGCTTTGGCAGAGCTGTACAAAGCGTACCGAACACTTAAAGAAAAGGCTTGAGATGGAGTGGATTACACTCATATTGTTTCTCAGCGTTTTTTTGCTCATCCTTTACGGCTATCCGGTGGCTTTTACCCTGGGGGGACTTTCCGCCATTTATGCCCTTTGTTTTTTGCCGACGGATGCTTTGTCTTTGCTGGCTTTGCGCATTCAGGGGGTGATGAGCAATTACGTTTTGCTGGCCGTGCCGCTTTTCGTATTTATGGGGATGGTGCTGGAGCGATCCGGTTTGGCTGAGCGCCTGCTGGAAACTATGGCCCTGCTTTTCGGCCGCATGCGTGGCGGGCTGGCGGTGGCTGTCATCTTGGTTGGTGCCATGTTGGCAGCTTCTACGGGTATTGTAGGCGCTACGGTAGTTACCATGGGTATGATCAGCTTGCCGGTTATGCTGAAGCGGGGTTACAAAACGGAGTTGGCCACAGGCGTGATTGCTTCTTCCGGCACTTTGGGGCAAATTATCCCGCCCTCCATTGTGCTTATTCTTTTGGGCTCGGTGTTGAACGTTTCAGTGGGGGCGCTGTTTAAAGCCGCTTTGCTGCCCGGTTTGCTCTTAGTCGGCTTGTACATCCTTTACGTCCTGTTTAGAGCGCACTTTAGGCCGGGGGATGCCCCTCCGGTTTCGGAAGAAGAGCTGAGGGCTTTCCGCGCTGAAGGCATGGGCCGGCGTATCGTACTGGCTTTTTTGCTTCCCTTTTGTTTGATAGCCTTGGTTTTGGGTTCTATTTTCGGGGGTTATGCCACGCCGACTGAAGCAGCAGGCGTGGGCGCTTTGGGAGCCGTACTGTTGAGCTTGCTGCAGGGCAAGTTTACTTTTGAGATGTTGCGCGAAGTAAGTCGCGAAACGACCCTGTTGACCAGCATGGTTTTCTTTATTCTGCTGGGGGCAACTACCTTTTCTTTTGTGTTTAGAGAGTTGGGTGGAGATATCTATTTCGTGGAACTGATCGAAGGTTCCGGGCTTTCGCCAAATGCCTTTTTGCTTTTGGTGATGTTGCTGGTCTTCTTTTTGGGCTTTTTCATCGATTTTATCGAAATCGTTTTCATCGTCGTGCCCGTAGTCGCACCCGTGTTTATCCGGCACGACATCAACCTCGTCTGGTTGGGCTTGCTGCTCGCCATGAATTTGCAAACCTCTTTTCTGACCCCTCCCTTCGGCTTTTCCCTGTTCTATCTCAAGGGCGTGGCACCCGAGGAGGTGAGTACCCTGCAAATCTACCGGGGCGCCTTGCCCTTTATCCTCATCCAATTGCTGGTCCTGGCTTTGGTGATGTTCTTTCCCGAGTATTTTTTGTGAAGGGTAGGCTGTAAAAAAAGTGAAAATTTTAGGTTTTGTGTGGCATTATGGTTAGATTTGCAGCAAAACCCAAGCTGGAGGTGGTTTTTGAAGACGGTCGGCTTGAGTTGGACAATAACCTGATCGAAAACAAAATCCGGCCACTGGCCCTTGGCCGGAAGAATTACTTGTTTGCCGGCAA
>JALSKB010000024.1 GCA_026989035.1 Saprospiraceae bacterium
ACATGAAAAATCCCAGAGTAAAGAAAATTTTGTCGGCTCTTTTGGCCCTTTTTGTCCTCATTCAGTTTGTGAGGATAGATCGCTCTGTTCCTAAATATGAATTGAGCCACGATTTTGCGGTTGTTACGCATGTCCCTCCACAGATGGAGCAGCGCATCAAGAGCAGTTGTTACGATTGTCATTCTTACGAGACGCATTATCCTTGGTACAGCCAGGTTGCTCCCGTTTCCTGGTTTTTGCGCAAGCACATCAAAGAAGGACGCAAGCATCTCAATTTTTCCACTTGGGGGGAGGTTAAACACAATACGCAGTTGCATCTTTTGGAGGAAGCCTATGAGGAAGTTATGGAAGGAGAGATGCCCTTAAGGGCTTATGTGTTGATGCATGGAGAGGCCAAAATGAATGAGGCCGAGCGCAAGGAGTTAGCCGAGGGCTTTAAGCAAATTTACCTGGATATGGGAGGGGACCCTCAAACATTCGGTGAAGAGGATGAAGGAGAAGAGCACGAACATGAGGGTGAGAGCCACGAGCATTGAGAGAAGTGATAGCTGTTGCTTGAGTGAGAAAGGGTACTGCTCCTAATCCCTTTTGCTTTTTTGCTGTAATCTGCGTTATGCTTAGGGCAAAATGGTTTGGAATGTGTAGCAGCCCGAGCTTTTTACCTTTTGTTCGTTTGTAAACTGGTAGCATTCAGGTTAACCTGCCTCCTTATCCCGGGTAATCCCAAATTGTTTTGGTTTTGGTTTGGGCGCTAAAACAAGGGCTTTAATTCAGTCGTGTCTTTGGGCTTGAGTAAATTCGGTTTGGCCGGTTTGGGTGGAAGAGCAGGCAAATTTGCCGTATCCAGTTTGCTGCGGGCGTATTCCAGCATAAGGGAATCTGCCAGTCGGGCAGCTTTCTTTAAGGCCTCTTCCCGGCACTGACGTTGGTGGTTGTGGGTATAACGCGTTATCTTTTCCTTGACGCGTTGTTGGACCAGGGAAGAGACCTTAATTTTCTGGGCAAGCAGAAAGGGCAGAACGAGCAAGAGAACTAAAAGGAATAGATACTTCTTCATTCTTTTCGGGTTTCCTTTTGGAGGCGTTTCAATTGCTTTTCCATCAGCTCTTTGCGCACTTCCAGCATGGAGTCTAAAGCAGATTTAACCAGGGAATCAAAGCGCAATTCGCAGAGGCTGTCGAGTTGGGGCTTAAGTTGTTTCACCTCTTCTTGAAAGAGGCTGTCGGCCAATTTGCGTTCGGCCAGGGTGAGGGTACGTGGTGGTGGCTCGGAGCAACTCGATGTGCTGCCGATGTAGATCAGGAGAAGGCCTGAGAAGAAAATCGCCGTCGTGTACCGTCTCATAGATTTGAATTAGATGTTGGTGCTAAGCTGATTTGCCATGGTCAATTAAGCAATGACTTTGACTTCGCTCTTTGGGTAGAGTCTTCCCCCTTTGTCCAGGCTGATCAGGTTAATTCCCGGTTTTTTGCCCGGTTCCAGACTGCCCAATTCTTTTTCAAAACCCAAGGCTTGGGCGCCGTTTAAGCAGGCCCATTCTACCAGGGTTTCAAGGGGGATAAACGATTGGTATCGGGCAATGGTTTTCATTTCCTCCAAGATGGAAAGTTGCCAATTGGAAGTTAAACTGTCTGTTCCCAAAGCGACTTTGGCTCCTGCTTCTAAGAAGAGTTTATAAGAGGGTAGTCTGTTCTCTATGTAGAGGTTGGCATTGGGGCAGCTGACCCAGTAAGTTTGCGGGTTGTAAGCTTGTACCGTTTCTATGTCTTCTTTAGTTGTGCAAGTATTGTGAACGAGAAGGAGCCGGAAGTCAGGTTTGGGCAGTTGTTGCATGAGGTAATGCGGAGAAGATTTGCCGAAAGGCAGAAACTCGGGCACCTGTGCTTCGAAGTCGCTAAAGAAAGGCAGGAAGCCTCCCGTTTTGTTCTTAAACAGTTTGTCCTCCTCGGCAGTTTCTTGGTTGTGTATGCTCAGGCTTTTGCCTTTCGGCAAATGATTTCGTATGAGTTCAAACAGTCGGGGCGATACCGTATAGGGAGCATGAGGTGTCAGATTTTTTTCGTTGCCGTTTCCTTCTGCTTGCTCCTCCAAAACTTTTTTGCCTTGTTGAAAGGTGTTTTCCGCACCGACTTCTTGCATGAAATCGAACAGCTCGACAAAGGTGTAGTAGCGGATGGGGCTTTGTTTTTTTATGTTCGCCGTATCTGCTTTGTTGGATATATCTCCGACAGCAACGATACCGTTTTTTTGCATCTCTTCGTCGGCTTGGCGTATGGCTTCTTCGATTTGCTCTTGAGGGAAGTCCCTCATGGAAACGACGCTTTTCAAAAAAGGCAGCAAACCCGTGCCGGTATCTACAAGGCCTTTCATGTGAGAGAGTTCCAGATGACAGTGGGCATTGACGAAGCCGGGTACCAGTGCGCCTTGAAAGATTTCCAATTCCGAAGGGTCGAAATTCGCTCGGGAGCTCAGTTGTACAATGCGCCCTTCTTCGTTTAAAACAAGCACGCCTTCTTTGATGGGAGAGCCTGTGCCTGTGAAAATCCAGTCTGCTGTTATTTTTCTCGTCTTCATTGGTCTTTTAAGTCGTGAACGAGTAAGCCGTTTCGCATGCGCGGCTCAAACCAAGTGGATTTTGGCGGAAGCACCTTGCTGGCGTCGGCTATATGTAGGAAGTCTTTTATGTCAATGGGAAACAGGATGAAGCCCAGTCGGTTTTCCGATTTATTGACGAGCTGTTTGAAAGCATCAATGCCTCTGGGCCCTTCTATGTATTTTAAACGGACATCTGTGCGAGGATCCTCTATGCCCAGTATGTCCTGTAGTACCAGTTTGTTGAGCAAAGAGACGTCTAACAATACTTCATCATTTTGATAAGCTTTGAGTGTTTCTTCTCTCCATTGAAAATGAAACCATTCGTTGTTGAGGAATAGCAGCCATTCGTGCTTTTGTTTGAGGGGTTTGTATTGATCCAGAACTTTGACTTTGGCCCACTGAGAGAGGCTGGCAATCAAACGTGTTGGAGAAAGACCGTTTGTGTTTAATACGATGCGATTGAACTCAAAGATATCCAGTTCTCTGGTTGGGAAAAAAGCACTGAGTAAGTAATTGTAGCAGGAGGGCAAACCTTCGGTTTCCGCTTGTTCGCGCAAAAGAGCCATAGCTGCCGTGCGATGGTGGCCGTCTGCTATATAAGCTGTAGGAACTTTTTCGGCAAAGAGTTTCTGCAGTTTTTTAATGGTTTTTTCTTCCTTGATTTCCCAAATCCAGTGGTGCTCGTCTTCTTCTTCAAAATAATAATGCATGAAGGGGTCCTTCTCTACCAATTGCTTTTTGATGAGCTTGTCAATCTCTTCTACTCCGCGGTACGTTAGCAAAACCGGTTTGACGGCGGCTTTGCGATGCATCAGCAACTGAATCTGCCGTTGTTCTTTGGCCGCCAGGGTGTGTTCGTGTATTTTGATGTTCCCTTCCTGGTATTCGTCCATAGAGGCAAGGGTCAGCAGTCCGGTATAGGAACGCAGGGGTTCGTCTATGCGATAGATGTATAGACCGGGTTGTTTGCGTTGTTTGAAAAATCCGCTGTCGCGAAATACCGGATATTCTTCCTTGACTTTTCCAAAAAAGGAGTCTGCAGAGGTGATGAGTTTTTTCCTGGGATAAGTCGCTTTAAAAGCTTGTATCTGCATAGTTGGTTTGCTTGGAAGCTTCTCGTAAAAAGCTTTAGTATGAGGCCTACCTGTCTGATTTTCAGCTCAGCCATTTTGGATTTGGATCGAGTCAAACTGCATTTGAGCTTGGTGCAAAGGTAATAAAAGAGCCTGGCAGTTTTAACCTCCTGCTAACAGAGCGATAAGAAACCTTAAGTTCTCTGGTTGCGTTATTAGACCGGTTAAACGCAATTTTGCTTTCCATCATTAAAAACCAGCAACATGAAAAATCTGCAGAAGCTGTTCGTTCTTTTTTTCCTCTTCGCAGCCGCCGGATACGCCAAAGCACAGGTTTATGTCGGCCCTAAAGTGGGGTTCAATGTGGTTACGGTATCTTCACCTTTGCGCAAAGAACTGGGCATAAGCACCTTGTCCACTTTGGATGTCGGTTTCATGGCAGAAATGGAGCTTGGAGATATGTTTTCCATTCAATCGGAATTGATGTATGCTCGCAAAGGGTTTAGCCTGACTCAAAATGTCGATATCCCTCTCAACGATAACACCACCATACCGGCGGGAGTCAAGGTGCTGAACAATGCCAATTACATCGAATTGCCCGTCTTAGCTAAATTGCGCTTCAAGGGCAAAAGAGCAGAGACTTACCTGCTTGGAGGAGCTTCAGCAGCTTATTTGATGAGCAATAGGGTGCGCACCCAAGCCAGTTTTATCGTCAACATCACCCTCATCGACACCAAAATCCCCGTGGACAATTTTACGCGGACCGATTTTTCCGTTATTGGGGGAGCCGGATTGGCTTTTAAACTGCCTGTCGGCAAATTTTATCTCGATGCCCGCTATCGCCACGGCCTTACGGAGCTTGTAGATGTACCTCTGCTTACGGAAAAAGTTCAAAACAGGGGCGTGAACATCACGGCTGGCTATGCCATAGATTTTTAGATTGCTGACAAAGGGCTTGCCCATTGCAAAGCCCTATACAAAAAACCCGTCTATACCCAAACCGAAATGGTTTGGGTTATTTGCGATTCGCAAACAGGCAAAAGGTAGAGAGTTTGGGAGGCTGATGCCTCCCAAATCACTTCGCCATGAGTATAAGCCCGAAAGTCATCTTCGACTTTCGGGCTTTTTTGTGTTTGAACCCAAACCATTTCGTGATGGGAGTATCCCTGTCGTAAAATGTTTTGAGCTGCTGTAGTAATACTCTTGTAAAAATAAAGCTGACAAAAAATCGCATAGGTTGAAAAAGTCGTGACAAGATGGCATAAAAAAATAACTGGCACACATCCTGATAAGAGGTAAAGTGGAACGGAGCTCAAAAAGCAGACAAGAGAAGCTCCTTGTTCTTATTCGTTAACACCCAATTAAAACACAGGAAAATGAAAAAGTGGATTTTCGCTATGCTCATAGGAGGTCTTGTTTCCTCCGCTTCTTTTACAGCTTGTCATGAAGCTGTAAGGGAAGATGCTCAGGGACAACTCAAAAGTACACAATCTTTGATCGAAGAAACAACGCCACCTGACAACCTGGCTATGCCGAAGGATACGCTCTACGATCGCATTCTTCGCAAAGCCAATGTGACGGCTGAAAAGCTGAAGTCGGAGATGCTCGATGAAGCCTTGACAGCAGTCTTGGAAACTCAGAGCATCTTGCAAAGTATTAAAGAGGGAGATCAAGAGGCAGCAGAAACCAAAACCAATGAATTGATTGGGAAGCTCCATGTTATCGTAGAGGCCAATCCGGATATGGCTTTGCTGCCGGTAGATGCAAGGGTGGATGTTGAAGAAACGGTTACGGATTTGGCTACGATCCGAAAACTGACCAAAGAAGTGGAAAAAGCCGTTGATCAAGCTTATTATCAGCTTGCCAGAGAACTTCTCGAGAACTTGTCGAGTGAAGTGCATGTCAATACGGTGTA
>JALSKB010000025.1 GCA_026989035.1 Saprospiraceae bacterium
GTTGACACCCGCTGCAACTAGGGGCCCTCCCGCCAGCCCGAGGATTTTATACTCAAGGCTAAAGCAGACAATGACTTCAAAACAAAACGCAGGGCTAAATGGGTGCAGCAGATTGACACCTGCTGCGATTAGGGCCTGCTCTATGGAAATTTGCCCTCCGGACAAATCCCCAAGCCGCGACAGCCTCTGTCTCAACGGCCGCTCGGGCCAGGCCGGAAGTTTTGGCATGCACAGGCTTTGCTTGGAAAGAGGATTTTGAAGCGGAGGAAATAGGTAAACCCTTTCCTCCGGTTAACCGATTAACCCGATTAACCCGATTAACCCGATTTAACCGATTAACCCGATTTAACCGATTAACCCAATTAACCGTAACGGACGTGATCAGCGTGACGATCGTAACGCATATCAAATGCACGGCCGTACAGACGCACAATTTGTGCGTCTCTGTCGGTGGAGGATTCATTTCCCCGATTGGTTCAATTACCCCAATGGCCCCATTAACCCTCCATCGCCAATCAAAACCTACACCACACACCCCACAAACTTTAAAGTTTCATCCCGATTGAACAAAAAAGTCCTATCTTGGCCAAGTAAAACTGAGGTAACAGAGCAAAAAACCACTTTTACCAAAATACAAACCAAATTTATGGGAGAACAACGCGTATCTAAGCTCAAGGGCAAGCGGGCTATGAACCGCTTTATGCAATTCTTGCTCAACGACATTCGAGCCTTAGAACTCATGCTCGAAAACGACTATTTCGAAAGTGGAGTCAGTCGCATAGGTGCTGAACAGGAAATGTGTCTGGTCAATACCAAAAACTATAAACCGGCTACCATAGCAGATGAGGCGTTGAAAAACATGAAAGATTATGAATGGGTGGAAACCGAACTGGCTAAATTCAATCTGGAAACCAACCTCACTCCTCACCTATTCAAAGGCGACTGCCTCAGCAAGCTGGAAAAGGAAAATCGCCAAAAGCTGGAAAAAATCCGCAAAAAAGTACACAAATTAGGCGCAGAAATTATCCTTACCGGCATTCTTCCCACCTTGCGCAAATCCGACCTGGGGCTACACAACCTCACACCCCGCAAGCGCTACCACGCCCTGATGGAAGCTATCAATGAACAACTACTTGGCCCTGCCTATGAACTGCGCTTAAACGGAATTGACGAACTACTTTTAAAACACGACTCCCCCATGCTGGAGGCGGCCAACACCAGTTTCCAGGTACACCTGCAGGTATCGCCCGGAGATTTCGTCAAAATGTACAACATCGCTCAGACCCTGGCCGCCCCCATCATGGCTATTGCTGCCAACTCCCCGCTGGTCTTTGGAAAAAGACTATGGCACGAAAGCCGCATCGCCATGTTCCAGCAAGCCCTGGATACCCGCAGTACCCACGAACACATGCGCGAGCGAAGCCCGCGCGTACATTTCGGTAAAGACTGGCTTCACGACTCCATCCTGGAAATCTACCGCGAAGACATCGCGCGTTTCCGCGTCCTCTTGGCTGCCGATATCACGGAAGACGCCCTGGAAATGCTCGCCGAGGGCAAAATACCCAAATTGCGTGCCCTGCAGGTACACAATTCTACCGTCTATCGCTGGAATCGCCCTTGCTACGGCATCAGTGATAACGGCAAGCCTCACCTCCGCATAGAAAACCGCGTATTACCCTCAGGACCTTCCGTACCCGACGAAATAGCTAACGCTGCTTTCTGGCTAGGCACCATGGTTGGCCTAGCTGATGAAATTGAAGACGTGCGCAACCACCTGCTCTTTGCAGATGTACGCGACAACTTCATCAAAGCTGCACGCTTCGGTATAGATTCCCGATTTAACTGGTTCGACGATCAAAAACTCAGCGCCGCTGATCTAATCTCCGAAATCTTGATTCCCCTGGCTGAAAAAGGCCTCAAAAAGCAAAAAGTCAAAGAAAGCGACATCCAAAAATACCTCGACATCATCCGCGCACGCGTGGACAACCACATGACCGGCGCCCGTTGGCAACTCAGAGCTTATACCGACCTGAAAAAAAAGGTCTCCAAAGACGAAGCCCTGGCCATCATCACCGCCCGAACCATCAAAAATCAATGGCAAGACATTCCCCTCCACCTCTGGGAAATGCCCCAACTGGAAGACTTGCCGGAATACCACCCCCAAGACCTGCTGGTCGAAGAGTTTATGGAAACAGACCTCTATACCGTACAACCCGATGACTTGGTCGAATTCGTCGCCGAATTGATGGACTGGCGGAAAATTCGATACCTCCCCGTCGAAAACAACAAAGGCCACCTGGCCGGTTTAATTACTTCCAGACTTCTGCTGCGCTATTTCTCAAAAAACGGCCACGCCAAAAAGAAAAAGAATTGCTTCGTCAAAGACATCATGATAGAAAAACCCATCACCATACGACCGGATGCTACCGTTGTGGACGCCATGAATCTCATGCGCGACAATAAAATCGGTTGCCTGCCTGTCATTACGGAAAAAGACGAACTAATCGGCATCATCACCGAAATGAACTTCCTGCGCATCACCGGCCGGCTCATCGAACGCCTGAATCACAACACTCCATCAAAACCCAATCAATAGTCCTTGCGCCGCTCCCAGTAATTTTGGCTCTCAGTCTCTTCCAGTAAAGTCAAGTAACTGAGGTAGCGCAGTTCACTAATTTGCCCCGACTCAACAGCCTCTTTCACTGCACAGCCGGGCTCACTGCGGTGCAAACAAGAACCACCAAAGCGACATTGGGAAGATAGTGCAAAAAACTCCCGAAAGTTGTGCGCCACATCCAAAGGCTCCAAATGGTTAAAAGAAAGCGTTTTGATGCCCGGCGTATCGATGATTTGACCGCCAAAATCCAAGGCATACATCTCGGCAAAAGTCGTGGTGTGCTGCCCCTTACCGGAATAACCGGACAAAGTTCCCGTTTTCAATTGCAAACTCGGTTGTATGGCGTTGATGAGCGAAGATTTCCCTACACCCGATTGCCCGCTAAGCAAAGAAATTTTTCCCTGTAGAATGCTTCTAAATTGCTCTAAACCAATGCCCGACACAACGGAAGTCAATAAGACCGAATAACCAATGTTCTCATAAATAGCCCGCAAGTACTCATATACCCCCATGTCACCCTCATCATAGACATCTGCCTTATTAAAGACCAAAGCAACAGGAATGTTATACGGCTCGGTCATCAGCAAGTAGCGATCGATAAACCCCTGCTTGAGGTTGGGCTCCCGAATGGTTACAATGAGTACCGCCTGGTCTATGTTGGCCGCCATGAGGTGAAGCCCATGCTTCTTTCGAGGCGACTGCCTCACCACGTAATTCTTTCTAGGCAGAATTTTTTTAATCATGCCCGTGCCATCCGACAAACGCTCAAACTCCACCTCATCGCCCACCGCCACAGGATTGGTCAAGGGCAAACCGTGTAGTCTAAAACGCCCCTTGATACGGGCTTTGATTTTTTCGCCTTCCGGCAAATTTGAAACAGACAGCAAATACCAGCTCCCCGTAGATTTAACAACAATACCTCTATCTAAACTCATAAAGCGAAAAAAATTCAACACCAAACCAAACACCCCGTTGAACGCAAAAACAAGACAACATCAAAAACCCAAACCTGTAAAACCAGATGTCAGCCTACTCTTTCTCGGAAGACGAAGTCAACGCGCCTTGCTCCAAACGAATGGCTGCAACCATTTCTCCCACCAAAGCCGGATCTTTTTCAAAAGCATTTCCCACCACAATTAAATCAGCCCCGGCTTGTACAGCTGCCAGAGCCTGCTCCGGCTTCCTGATTCCTCCTCCCACAAAAGTAGGAGTACGAGTACTTTGTGAAACGGCCCGAATCACATCCGAATGAACGGGTTCATCGGCTCCACTCCCCGCATCCAAAAACGAAAGCTTCAACCCCAGCAAATCTCCTGCCAAAGCCGTACAAGCTGCTACAGAAGGCTTGTTGCCCGGGATGGGAACTGTCTGCGTCATGTACTCTACCGTAGTTGTACTTCCACTCCCCACCAGCATATAACCCGTAGAAATTACTTCCACATCTAAGCGCTTCAAGTATGGAGCTGCCACGACCTGTTGCCCAATGAGAAAATCGGGATTGCGCCCCGAGATTAAGCAAAGAAGCAAAACAGCATCAACCTTATCGCTCAACTGCATGGGGTGCCCGGGAAATAACAACAAAGGTATATCCGGACAAACCTCTTTGATCAAATCGGCCGAAGTACAGAGCACGTCATCCCAGATCAAACTGCCTCCTAAAAAAAAATAATCCACACCGGCTTCCTTCGCCAACAGCAACTGCCGCTCCAAATCCGACAAAGTCAAACCGTCCGGGTCAATCAACACAGCCAATTGCTTATGGCCATTTTGATGCGCCTCCAACAAACTCTTATAAATACCTTTATCTGTCATGAAAACATCCTACTGCTCTACCTTCTCGTTCTATGGCAAAGATAGAAAACAATAGCGACAACTCCAAAACCGCAAGAACTTAACCGATTCCAAAAGGATTTGAAAGCAATGCAAATACTTGCTAAAACCAACTCATCAGAGCAGTTGCGCCCCAGTGAGCGGAAACGCCCGGCATTGGGCGTCTCCGCTCACCAAAAGCTCAACGCACCAAGGTAACATCGCCTCTAAAGAGCAATACCTCCCCATCTTCAAACTCCACTTCAATGATATAGACATAAACGCCGGAAGAAGCTATCTTTCCGCGATAGGTGCCGTCCCATCCCTCATACTCCACAGGCTGAGCAGGCAAATTGGTGCGCTCGTAAAGCAACTCACCCCAACGGTCAAAGATGCGCATGCTGCGAATGGCTTTTACCCCCTTACCGGTGTAAACCTGGAAGAAGTCATTGAAACCGTCGTAGTTGGGTGAAAAGATATTCGGAATGTAAACATTGAGGTTTTTGTCCACCTCAATGTAAATAGTCGCTGTAGCCGGACAACCATTGACATCAAACACCCCAACCACATACTCCTGAGAAGTGATAGGCCGCACCCAGGGCTGCAGCAAATCGCTGCCAAAACTCAAATACGTCAAAGGCGTCCAAAAAACCGTATCCAACGGCAAACTGGACTGAAAAGCCTCGTACTCGATTTGCACGCTATCCCCCAATTCGACTACCATGGTTTCCGGATATTCCAAAATAAGCGGAGCCGGCTCGGTAATGGTGATGCTCGTATCTACACTGCAACCCGCCCCGTCATAAACGACAATGCTGTGCGTACCCGCAAAAACAGGAATGGGGGTTTGCAAGGGCTGCTCCGAAGCATTGTCCACCGCAAAAGTGTACCAAATAGCGGAAAGCCCGTTACCTCCGTAAGCCGTATCTACGGAAATAGTAGTCTGTTGCCCTGCACAAAGAATGGGCTCAACAGGTGCCAAACTAAAGACAATAGGCTGGGGTTGATATACGGTAAAAGTCAAATCATCGCTACAACCCTTGATATCCGACACCGTAACACTATATACCCCTGCCGGTAAATTTTCCGCCGTATTGGAATTGGGCGGAGCAATGCCTCCACCCCAATTGTAGAACAGCTCGCCACTGATGTCGAGATTACCTCCTTGTGCCCCGACAACAACCGACCCGTCGGCATCTCCATAACAACTCACCGTATCCTGGCTGGCGTCCTGGTCCAGAAAAGCTACAAAGGGATCCGGCTGCCCCACCGTTGCAGAAAACTGAAACTGACATCCCAAATCATCTACTATGGTTGCCACGTACATGCCCGGAGGCAAGTTTTGAATGCTGGGGCCCATACCGCTATTGCTCCAGGTGTAAGTATAAGGCGGCGTCCCTCCCACCACATCTACCGTAATAGCTCCATCAGTCTGACCAAAACAACTCACCCGTTCGATCTCAGTGTCAGGGCCTTCTTCCAAAGGCGGCGGGAAAGGTATGAAAACGGAATCCACCACAGAGCAAGTACCATCCGAAATGGTTACGTATTGAGTTTCTTGACACAATTGCATCGCCATGCTGGAAGCCTGATTGCTGTCCGTTTCTCCCGACGACCAGCTGAAATTAAAACTACCTGCACTGCCATCGCTGTACATGGCGGAAACCACGGCCTGTCCATCACAAGGCACACCCTGACTCAAGTAACAACTCACCGGCTCAATGCTGCCAAAATCGAAATCCGCCACAATGGCCGGAGGATCCTGAATAGTTACATCGACGACCACCGGCGTACAACCGTTGGCATCGGTAACCGTTACCGAATAATCTCCGGCTGTAATGATCCCTCCTCCAATAGCAGCATTGCCGATGCCGTCAAAAGCATCTACCGACCAGTCGTAAAAATAGGGCAAGGTACCACCACTGAGAAACACCGTAGCCACACCTCCGCCTTCACCCGGGCAAGTTGGAGAAAGCGTGGCCGTACTATCCAAAACCAAAGGCGAAGGCGCTACCACCATAGCACTGTCTATGGTTTCACACATGGATTGATCCGTAATGGTTACGGTATAAGTCCCCGGACTCAGGTTGATGATGCTGCTCAAAGAAGCTCCGCTGTCTCCATTCGACCAGCTATAATTGGAAATAGGCGCTCCACCAGGCCCCGGCATAGCCGAAACAATCAACTGCCCGTTATCGCTGTCAAAACAAGGAAGGGTATCGTTCTCAAAAGAAAGAATAACCGGAGCAACCGGCATGTTGATGGTCAGGCTGAGCGAATCCTGACAACCGTTGGCATCGGTAATTACAACCGAATAATCTCCGGCTGAAAGCCCCGTAATCGTAGAGTCGGTCTGGCCAAAAATACCCCAATTGTAAAAATAAGGATAAGTCCCCCCCGTAACAACCACCGAAGCCGAGCCATCATTGCCTACCGTACAACTTTCGGGAATGACATCTCCTTCCGTTACCGTTAAAGGTGCAGGCTCAGTCAATTCAAAGACCTCCGTTAACTGACAACCCTGATCGTCCTCCAGCAACACCTGATAATTGCCGGCACAAAGGTTGTTGACGCTGCTGGTCGTCGCCGTATTGACCGGAGCAGGAGGCATGGGCGTGCCGCTCCAGGTAAAAGTATAGCTATTGGATATACCCCCCACCGTCGTAGCCTGCACTTCTATAGCTCCATCGCAAAGGCCGTTACAACTGATGGTATTTAAAGCATTGGTGTTGAGCAACAGCTGCTTCACGGCCCCAACAGTAACGGTCAAGCTGTCTTGACAACCGTTGGCATCGGTAACCACGACCTGATAATCCCCATCAGTGAGGTTAGCTGCCGTAGAACTCGTTCCCTGATCCAACTGAAAAAGAGCAGGCCAACTGATATCATAACCGGTAAAAGGATCAGGCGTACCTCCGGAAACATCTACGGTAATGCTGCCGTCGGGCAAACCCGAACAGGTAGCATCCGACACATTAGAGGCCAAAATGAGCAAAGGCGGAGGCTGAGCCAAAAAAGTACTGCCCGTAGCCGTACAGCCCGTATTCTCATCTGTAATGGTTACAAAGTACAAACCCGAGGGAATATCAGTAAGCGTGGCCGTAGTCTCTCCATTGCCCCACAAAAAACTGTATTGAGGTCCGGGATTGTTGATGATCACACTGTCCAAAACCAAAATGGCCGTAACAGCACCCAAACCTCCGTTACACAGAGCCGGTTGCTGGGTGAAAATCACGTTCATCTGCGGCCCGGAAGGTATGGTAATGGTATCCACCCGCGTATTCATCGGGTTAGATTGATCCGTGATAGTTACACCGTAATCTCCCGCTTGCAAATTACTCGCCGTAAAAGAGCCTCCCTGGATATTGATGACCCCGGGCCCCTGAACCGGCCCTCCCGGCAACAATTGCCAGGTCACGGAATACGGCGGCATGCCATTGGACACCGTAACGGTAAAAGCTCCATCGGGAACATTCGGACAAGAGACACTATCTGTCACATAAGTCGCTATCAAAGCCGAAGAGCTGATGTCAATCAGGCCGGGAATGCCGTTAAAACCCAGGGGCTGGGCATTCACATCGGTTACCTCATTGGCCGTGGCCGGAAAAAACTCCAAGGGACTGCTCTCCCCCAAATTGCCAACCACGTCAAAACACAGCTCAAACAGCACTTCGTCATCTGCCAGCGTAACCGGCTGCAAAAAAGTCTCTACCCAACTCACAATGACGGTATTCCCTGATACCCCGAAGTCGTTAGCATCCAAGCCGGTAAGAGCCGGATTAAAATTTTGTGGTTGAATGAAACTCACCACCGCCGGATCAAAAGTCATGGACAATTGAAAAGAAATGATGTCTGTAAAATTCTGAACGGTAACGGGCACACAGACCGTTCCTCCGGGTATTCCCTGCCCCTCGCCCAAATCAAAAGTTACCGAAGAGCAACTGCTCATGTCCATCTGAAAAGCCGCCCCACAGCTCTTTCCGTCTTCTATGGAAATATCGTACAAGCCAGGCACGGGAACCGTAAAGGTAACTACATCGCCATGGTTGGGAACACCCGAGGTAATACTGCCCGTGATGTTGGGGTCAGTGGCAGAAGTGATGGTGATGGTATAGGCACTTCCGTCAAATTCCGGCAAACCGCCCTGCACGGTAAAAGAGCCCTCACAGCCGGAATTGCCCGAATTGGGGTTGATGTTGGTAGCATCTATGGCATTCAAATAAACGGTTGCAAAAGCAGCATTCACATTGGCTTGCACGCAAGGCCCGTTCATCTCGTACAAAGCCTGGTAAAAAGTATCCGGCCCGATGATGGTCGTTACCAGAGAATCAAAAGTGATTGGCGCCCACCAGTACAGAGCCGGGGCACCGCCATTAAAAAAGTTAATCAGACTGCCATCGTTGAAAAAAACTTCATCTCCGTTCAGGTTGCCCTGGGTCTCAATGTACAGAGAAAGCGGAGGTGGAGGTGGAGGACTGTTCACCAGGCAGGGATCGGTAACGATATTCGGCAAATCGGGGCCCATAACGATGGGTGGACAGAAGTAAAAGGCATAACCTATGCCGGGCGCCGTAGTGGGGTCGGGATCACCGCTGAGGTTGGCATCGCCGTTGTGCAGGATTTCCACCATATCGCCAAAGCACAGATACATGGTATCCAGGTCAATGTCATTGCTCTGAGCCGTAATGTTGCCCAAAGAAACCGTTCCGGCAAAATTCTGCTGCCCGGGCGGGCAGGCAAAAACACTTTCCTGCCCTTCCATTTGATGGGGGATCCAGACCTCCGCCGGCCTGGGTGACTGAGCTTGCAGATGAAGAGCGGAAAAAAGCAAAAAGAAGAGGAGGACGGAAAGTCTATTCATGACAAAAGGGATATTGGAATTGAGTTTTTATTCACCAAACAGGCACAAAAGTACGGAATACGCGAGGATGTTCCAGCTACCGCTTTCTCCTAAAAGGCATCGAAAAACCAAAATGTTTGCTCTTAAACAAAAATATACTTGTAATGAACAAACCGGAAGAGCATGCTTTGCACAGATTTCGCCGGTTTCAAATCCATGCTCTATTTGCCGACCTAAAGCCTTTTCACCGCCTGGCTTTTGGAAAACGAGCAAGCACATTAGAAACGAGCCGACACTCTGACTTAGTACCTGCTTAAACGCTGACTTAACCAAGCATCCAGGCCGTCGAGAGGTGAGCAGCAATTCGGGAAATCACCGGCATAAAGCTTTCGCTCAAACGCTATCCAATCCAGACAACTATTTACCGCCCAGAAAGACCCTTTCCACCCAATTGCTACCAAAGGCATAGGGAATAAAAGCCGGAGAAGGTATGGGTTTGGTCAAAATCAAATCGGCTCTCATGCCTGGAGTTATGCTCCCACAGAGCTCGCCCAGTTCCAGAGCATGCGCCCCGTTCACGGTAGCCGCTTGGAGTGCCTCTGCCGGCAACAAACCACATTTGATGCAAGCCAAAGAAATCGAAAAAGCCATGCGCCCCGAGGGCGAAGAACCCGGATTGTAATCGGTTGCCAGGGCTAAAGCCAGCCCTCTATCTACCATCTGACGAGCAGGGGGGTAGTGGTCGTTGAGGAAAAAAGGAGCCGAAGGTAAAATAACGGCCAGGGTATCGGCTTTCGCCAAAATCTGCAAATCGCGCTCGGAAACCACCTCCAGATGATCCACCGACACAGCGCCATGTCTCACTGCCGCTTCCACACCACCTAAAGCATGGAACTGATTGACATGCACCTTGGGCTTGAGACCGTATTTGGCGGAAGCCTCCAAAATCTGCTCCATTTCATCGACACTAAAGGCCACCTTCTCGCAAAACACATCCACGTAGTCGGCCAGCCCCTCGGCTGCAACACGCGGCAACATTTGTTCAATCAAAAGCCTGATGTAGGCCGCTCTATCGTTCTTATAGGCCAAGGGCAGAGCATGTGCCCCCAGAAAAGTCGCCTTGACAGGAGCTGCAGAATGCTCCTTCAATCGACGGATCACCCGAAGCATCTTCAACTCACTATCCGTATCCAGACCATAACCACTCTTGATTTCCAAGGCACCGGTGCCCTGGTTTTGCACCTCTTCCAAGCGCTGCAAGGCCTGCTCGTAAAGCGCTTCTTCCGGCATCTGGCGCAAACGGGCAGCCGAATGGAGTATACCACCGCCGGCACGGGCAATCTCTTCATAGCTCTTGCCCTGAAGCCGCAAAACGAACTCCCCCTCCCGCCAGGCCGCAAAAACCAAGTGCGTATGCGAATCCACAAAAGCCGGCAAAACACTGCCGCCGAAAGCTTCAATGACCACATCGGCCCGCGGAAGTTCTCCTCCCATCTCGCCAAAAGCAGCTATCCGATCATCCTCTATCAACAGCCAGGCTTGCGTCAATTCCGGCAAGGTCGCCAAGGCCTTGCCCCGCAACAAAGGAGGAGGCTCTTCAGCCACCCCCAACAAACGGTCTATGTTTTTTATGAGCGTTCTTTGCATGAGATTTTGTTTCTTTGCACTTTCTAAACTTGAGAAAGGCCTTCTTACCGGGCCCCTCACGAGCAAGACCATTTCCCCGAAAACTGCGGCAAGTTACAGGATCATCCGAAATAAAAGCGCAAAAACGCCCTCGGGTAAACCTCATATTTGCCGAAAGGCGGGAAAAAAACAAAAACCTATGGCACGCACATACGCAGCAATCACGGGCGTCCACGGCTACGTCCCCGATTTTGTCCTGACCAATGCCGATCTGGAAAAAATGGTCGATACCAACGATGAGTGGATTCGTACCCGAACCGGCATCAAAGAGCGCCACATTCTGAAAGAGCCGGGCAAAGCCACTTCCGATATGGCTGTCGAGGCCGTCAAAGGCCTGCTCGAAAAAACGGGCACCTCTCCGGAAGAAATCGATATGGTTGTTTGTGGTACGGTTACAGCCGACATGCACTTTCCGGATACGGCCAACATCGTAGCCGATAAGGTGGGCATGAAAAACGCCTTTTGCTTCGATCTCAACGCCGCCTGTTCCAGCTTTTTGTTCTCCTTGGTAACAGCCTCCCACTACATGGAATCCGGCCGATACAAAAAAATCATCGTTATCGGAGCCGACAAGCTGTCCGCTGTAGTGGATTATACCGACCGCTCGACCTGCATTCTCTTTGGCGACGGAGCCGGAGCCGTCTTACTGGAACCCTCCGAAGAGCCCACCGGCGTGCTGGATTACATACTCAAAAGCGATGGTTCCGGCCGCAATCTGCTCTACCAAAAGGGCGGTGGCTCGCTCTACCCCTGCACCCATGAAACGGTGGACAAAAGGATGCACTACATTTATCAAGACGGACGCAAGGTATTCAAATACGCCGTAGAGGGCATGAAAACCACGGTGCTGGACATCATGCAGCGCAATGGCCTGAGCAAAGATGACATTCGTTGGTTGGTGCCCCACCAAGCCAATATGCGCATCATTGAATACGTAGCCAAAACGGCTGAATTTCCCATGGAGCGCGTCATGATTAACATCGACAAATACGGCAACACCACCTCCGCTACCATACCCCTCTGCCTGTGGAATTACGAAGACCAAATCAAAAACGGAGATTACCTCATCCTCACCGCTTTTGGCGGAGGGTTTTCCTGGGGATCCATCTTGGTCAAGTGGGGAAAAAACGAGCAGTAAGGCAGAGCAATTAGAGCTTTGACCTTTGAGCGCATTTTTTTTATATTTTTGCCCGACAAAACCCGAAAATCAATGGCTAATACCAGCGACATCCGAAACGGACTTTGCATAGAGCACAACAACGACCTGTGGACGGTCGTGGAATTTCAACACGTCAAGCCGGGCAAGGGCAACGCCTTTGTTCGCACCAAGCTAAAAAGCCTCACGCATGGGCGCGTCATCGAGCACACTTTTCCGGCGGGGCACAAAATCAACCCCATCAGGGTCGAGCGCCGCAAGCATCAGTTTCTCTACAAAGACGATATGGGCTACCACTTCATGAATTCCGAAACCTACGAACAAACGGCTTTGGACGAAAAGCTCATAGAAAACCCGGGGCTGCTCAAAGAAGGCATGGAAGTGGACGTGCTTTTCCACGCAGAAAAGGACCTTCCCCTCAATATGGAAATGCCGGCCCACGTCATCATGGAAGTAACTTATACGGAACCCGGCGTAAAGGGCGACACGGCTACCAACACCCTTAAACCGGCTACCATAGAAACCGGTGCGGAAGTACGCGTACCGCTGTTTGTCAACACCGGCGACCTCATTAAGCTCGATACCCGCACGGGGGCCTATATCGAACGCGTAAAGAAATAATCAGGGCCATACTGCTTCACACCAAAACCTCAGGCCTATGACCTTTAAAGAAATACAAGAACTCATCAAGCTGGTCAACAAGAACAAGCTCTCGGAGTTCAAACTCAAAGACGGAGATTTTGAAATTTCCATACGCACGGAAAAATACGCCAAAAGCAAGTCCGTAGCTGTAAGCCCGGTACCCCAGGCCCTTGCTCAAGCCCCTGCACCAACAACTCCCGCTGCTCCGGCTGCAAGCCCTGCAATGGAAAAACCGGCCCAAACCGATGCTCCGAAAAAAAAGGAAAGCCATAACTACCTGGAAATCAAATCTCCTATGGTAGGCACCTTCTACCGCTCTGCAGCTCCCGACAAACCACCCTATGTGAAGGTCGGAGACACCGTGGAACCCGACACGGTAGTCTGCATCATCGAAGCCATGAAGCTGTTTAACGAAATCGAAGCCGAGGTAAGTGGAAAAATCGTCAAAGTCATGGTCGAAGATGCCCAGCCTGTAGAATTTGGACAAGTTCTCTTCCTCGTAGAGCCGGCTTAAGGGAATTATCGACCTTAGCCGGAGCAAGCGTTGCTCCTTGGCCAAACAACTCGCATGCGCTAAAGACCGAACCCCCCCTTTCTGAAGAAACAAGCGACATGTTTAAAAAAATACTGATTGCCAATCGGGGTGAAATTGCCCTGCGCATCATCCGCACCTGCAAAGAGATGGGCATCAAAACCGTAGCCATCTATTCTACGGCCGATAGCGAAAGCCTGCACGTGCGTTTTGCCGACGAAGCCGTTTGCATCGGCCCGCCGGCTTCTGCAGACTCCTACCTGAAGATTCCCAAAATCATGGCCGCTGCAGAAATCACCAATGCCGATGCCATCCACCCGGGCTACGGCTTTCTGGCAGAAAACGCCTCCTTCGCTGAAGTCTGCCGAGAATACGACATCAAGTTCATTGGCCCCCAGCCCGACCAAATCCGCAAAATGGGCGATAAAATTACGGCCAAAGAAACCATGATCAAAGCCGGCGTTCCCGTAGTGCCAGGCTCTGCAGGCCTGCTCAAAGACATTAAACAAGGCAAAAAACTGGCGGCAGAAATCGGCTATCCCGTCATTTTAAAAGCTACTGCCGGAGGCGGTGGCAAAGGCATGCGCGTAGTTTGGAAAGAAGAGGAGTTCGAAGACCAGTGGAACATGGCCCGCCAGGAAGCCAAAGCCTCATTTGGCAACGACGGCATCTATATCGAAAAATTCATCGAAGAACCCCGCCACATCGAAATACAAATTGCCGGCGACCAGTTTGGCAACGTCTGCCATCTCTCCGAGCGAGAATGCTCCATCCAACGCCGACACCAAAAACTGCTGGAAGAAAGCCCTTCGCCCTTTGTCACCAAAAAACTACGCGACGCCATGGGCAAAGCGGCCATCGCTGCCGGAGCTGCTATCAAGTACGAAGGCGTAGGTACAGTGGAATTTCTGGTGGACAAACACCGGAATTTCTACTTTATGGAGATGAATACCCGCATCCAGGTCGAACATCCCGTCACCGAAGAAGTGGTCGATTTTGACCTCATCAAAGAACAAATTAAAATCGCTGCCGGCATCCCCATATCAGGCAAAAATTATTTGCCGAAAGGCCACGCCATAGAATGCCGCATCAATGCAGAGGACCCCTTCAACGACTTCCGCCCAAGCCCCGGAAAAATCACCTCCTTCCACAGCCCCAAAGGACACGGCGTACGCGTGGACACCCACGTCTATGCAGGGTATCTCATCCCCCCTTACTACGATTCCATGATCGCCAAACTGATCTGTCGGGCACCCAGTAGAGAGGAATGCATCCGCAAAATGCAGCGCGCTCTGGATGAATTCATCGTCGAAGGTGTTAAAACAACCATCCCCTTTCACCAGCAATTGATGAACAATCCCGACTTTCAAAAGGGCAACTTCCATACGGGTTTTCTCAACGACTTCGTTTTGGAACCGCAGGAAGAAAAAACATGAAGAACTACTTTCGCGTATTGGCCTATGCCCGGCCTTTCGGCAAATGGATTGCCGGCGCCATAGCCGGTAATATCCTCATGGTAATCTTCTCTCTGGTGTCCATCACCATCCTCATCCCCGTACTCAAAATCCTCTTTCAAAATACGGGCGCACCGCAGACCCCACCTTCTTATGAGGGGCTGCTCGACATCAAAAACTATTTGGAAGGCAAGCTGAACTACTACATCGCCCACTGGGCAAAACTGTACGGTACCCGTCAAGTGCTCTGGTGGGTACTGCTCTTTGCAGCGACCGCTTTTTTCCTGAAGAACCTCACCCGCTATCTGGCGATGTTCTTTATGGCCAAAGTGCGCAACGGCATAGAGCGCGATTTGCGCAATGCCATCCACCAAAAAATGCTCCACCTGCCTCTGGCCTTCCTCGAAGATCAACGCAAAGGCGACATCATGGCCCGCCTGACTAACGATGTGGCGGAAATTCAATGGGCATTGCTCAATTCGGTGAATCAGTTGGTGCAAGCTCCTCTCATGATTCTGCTCACCTTAATTCTGCTCATTGTACTAAGCCCTCAACTGACACTCTTCGTGGCCGTACTGCTTCCCCTGACGGGCTTCATCATCACTACCGTCAGCAACAGCCTCAAAAAGCCCTCGGCCCTGGCCCGCAAAGAACTGGGGCGCATCCTCTCCTATGTGGAAGAACACCTCAGCGGCCTGCCCATCATCAAATCCTATGTAGCGGAAACGCGCATGCAAAAGCGCTTTGCCCGGGCCAATGAAAACTACTACCGCTTCATGAACCGCATGTTGCACAGGAGGGATCTTTCTTCTCCGCTAAGCGAACTGCTGGGCTCCCTGGTCATCATCGCCATCATCTGGTTTGGAGGAAATCTCATTCTCGATAAAGGCGCTTTGCAACCGGAAATATTCATCACCTACATCGTCTTGTTTTATCAGATCATCAACCCCGCCAAAGCCCTGTCCACTACCATGTACGACATCAAAAGAGGTGATGCCTCTGCTGCACGCGTCTTTGAAATCCTGGACAGCCACAATCCCATTGAAGAAGACCCGAATGCCTTGCCCCTCAAAACTTTCAAACGAGAAATCAAATTGAAGAATCTCCACTTCCGATATCGGGAAGGGCCGGAAGTTTTGTGCGGCATTGATCTGTGCATTCCCGCAGGAAAAAGCCTGGCTCTGGCCGGCAAATCCGGTAGCGGAAAATCAACGCTTATCAGCCTGCTCAACCGCTTTTACGACCCCACCCAAGGAGCCATTGAGATAGACGGACAAGACCTGCGCAGTTTGCGCGTCAAAGACCTGCGTCGGCTTATCGGCTACATCTCTCAAGAACCCATCCTCTTCCACGACAGCATCCGAAACAATCTGCTGCTGGGCAAACCGGATGCCAGCCGGGAAGAACTGGAACGGGCTGCTCGCATGGCCCATGCCCATGACTTCATCATGGCAACCGAACACGGCTACGACACCATCATAGGAGATCGGGGTGATAAGCTCAGCGGTGGGCAGCGCCAACGCCTCACCATCGCCCGGGCCATCCTGAAAAACCCGCCCATCCTTATCCTCGACGAAGCGACCTCCTCCTTGGATTCCGAGTCGGAACAATTGGTTCAGCAAGCGCTCAGCGTACTGCTCAAAGGACGCACCTCCATCATCATCGCTCACCGCCTGGCCACCATACGCCATGCCGACGAAATTGTCGTCCTCAAAAACGGACGCATTAGCGAAAGAGGCACCCACAAAAGCCTCATGCAAAAACAAGGAGAGTACGCCAAACTCGTCGCTCTGCAAATGTTGTAAAAAACAGAAACTAGGCAACAACAAAAAAGGCAAATGCAGAGCATTTGCCTTTTTTGTTTGCCGTAAGGAAGATCCCTACTTACTTCACCAGCTGGTACAACTTGCTGGTCTTAGGAACGATGACGAATTCCGTGCGGCGATTCATCTTACGAGCTTCAGCAGTTTTTTCGGCCACCTTAGGAGCATACTCACCTTTACCGGCAGCTTCTACCTGAGAAGGATCCACGCCCATCTTCGTCATGTAACGCACCACAGCCGTTGCACGAGCCACACTCAAATCCCAGTTGTCGCGATAAGGAGCGCCCGGCTTCATCTTTTGATCATCGGTATGGCCTTCCACCACCACCTTCAAATCGGGGTTGGCCTTCATCACGTTGGCCAAGGTCTCGATAATCTCCTTGTCGTGTTTGTCCAAGTAGGCAGAACCCGAGCGGAAGAGCACGTTTTCCGGCATGGAGATGTACACAAAATCGCCATCGGCCACAATGTTCAAACCGGCTTTTTCATAGATGGCAAAAGATTCTTTGATTTCGCCCTTCACCTTGTTCAACTCGGCCTCCTTTTGGGCGACCATTTGCTTGACCTGGCTCATTTCAGACTGCAAAGCGGACAAATCCTTCTTGATGCCGCCTAACTCACTGCTGAGTTGCCCGTTTTGATCCATAAGTTGGGCTTTCTCTTCTTCCAGTACCTTGATGGTTTCCTGACTTTCAGCCAAGGACTTGGAAAGAGAATCCTTCTCCTCCATCAAAGCGTTGTACTTTTTGCTGGAGACGCAGGAGGAAACAACCGTCAAAACGGCCAAGCCAATGACAACTTGTTTAAGTGAGAATTTCATATTTCTGCTTGTTTGTTAAAGAATTAGATGCAAGTTGAGAACAATCTCCCTTAGCTTACAGGGGCTCATTCACGGCCCAAAAATAACAAATGAGCCATAAAGCCGATATAAAAACGGAGTTCTTTTTGAGGTTTTGCCCCTTTTCCTTCCAAAAAGGGCTTCTCGTCCTGTTTTTAACCCGCTGTCAAGGGCTTATGTTCGATAAAAAAGGACTTTTTTACCCGAATATTGACGCATGCCCACAACCGCTGTGTAAGCAAAAACTCCATTCCTGCCAAATCGCCAAATTTTCGTATTTTTACCCCATGTGCGGAAGGTTCTCACTAGCCCTGCCCGAGCAGAAAATACGCGAGGCATTGCCTTTTGCCGAAATCAAACTCACGATTCGGCCCAACTATAACATTGCCCCCACTCAACACGCCTACATCCTCACCAATGAAAAACCGCATCAACTTCAATACGTTACCTGGGGCCTGATCCCCTTTTGGGCCAACAACGGACGAAACACGGGTGATCTCATCAACGCCCGAGCCGAAGGCATTGAAAGCAAACCTTCCTTCCGGCTGCCCATCCGACAAAGACGCTGCCTCGTGCTGGCAGACGGTTTCTACGAATGGCTGAAAACAGGAAAAAAACGACTGCCCTATCGCATCGTGCCAAAAAATGAAAAATTGCTCACTTTTGCGGGCGTCTGGGACATTTGGGACAAAGACGGATATCCCGTGTACAGCTTCTCCATCATCACCGTACCGGCTAATCGGGAAGTCGCCAGCCTGCACGATCGCATGCCGCTCATCTTACCTCCCGAAGAACGCCTGCGATGGCTCGACGAATTGCCGCTGGAAGAGGTGCTGAGCATGCTACATCAACCAACCGACGGCCAACTGCGCATCTATCGCGTCTCCTCGGCCGTTAACAACGTACAAAACAACGGCCCCGAATTGTACGAAGAAGAACCCGAACAACTCGACCTCTTCTCCCAACGCTAAAACCTCACCCCAATTCGCTTACCTTTTCCATCAACCAGGCTTTATCCGCCAGATTGCTCGCTCCGGCCAGTTCCTCTTTGAGCTTTTGAACAGCAGCCTTGTCATAAGGAGACAAGTAAAACATTTTGCGAACAAAACGCAATACCCTCATGTACTGCTGTCTGACATCTTTGGAAATAAACTTGTTGCGCAACAAATAAATTCGGAAGCTATCTATCAACGAATCCAAAGCCAAATCCTCACCCAATTCGTAATACGTCTTCAACAGCATCAAACGACTACCCAAAGCGTAAAACAAATCGCTGTATTCTACCTCGCGCAGCAAACGAACCACTTGCTCATACTCCTTCCGGTGAAAGTGAACCTTGGCCATGTTGTACGTCAGAGCATTCTCCCGCTCGGAAGCCGGTAAGCGAGAGGTGTATTCCCCAATGAAATATTCCACCCAATCGGGCTCCCCTACATGCAAACCCACCGTAATGATATTCTTGTAGTGGAAGGGATCAAACAAACCGCTCTCTTCCAAAATCCCATAGGTCAAAGCACTTTGGTAAAGCGCAAAAAGCTCCTTGAAATAATCTGCACGTCCCCTGTTTATTTTGGTATAGATACAGTAATTCATCAAATGGACAAACAAGGTCTGCAATTCCGAACGAGCAAACAAGGTATAATCGGTATCCAGCATTTGCCGCAAGGCAACAAAAAAGTGCTCTTCTTCGGGCTGCTCCAACATGCTGGCCACGAGATAATAGGCCCGCACCACAGGCTCCTCTAAAAAGGGGCTATCTTTCAAATAATCCAACAAGCCGGGCCAAAGCCGGATTTTCGGCGATACCGCTTGCATTTGGGCATAGCCCAACATCTCACAGTAATTTTTCAACTTGGCTGAAAAGTAGTAACAATCCAAGTCGAAATCCGCCCGTTCCAGGGCTTGAGTTCGAGCTTTGCGCGGGTTGAGCAATTCGCTGTGGCGATATTCCTCTCGCGCCTGCTGTTGCCGGTAGTAATAAAGCAAAGGCTGCTGAATACCCGGACGGCTGTTCAATGCCTCCGCCCTCCGCAAAACAGCGGTGAAGTGTTTGCTCAAAGCCTGTTCGTTGAGCGCGCGCAACATCCAGCCAAAAACGGCAGCAGGTGAAGCTTCAAAAGCCTCCAAAGTCTTAAAATGCTCGGCAAAACCCGTCAATTTCGACAACATCCTGCGCAAAGCCAAGTCGTCAAAAGGCTCTTCAGCTCGAGACAAAACCTCCCAGGCTGCCCGCTTGTCCCAAGCTGCCTCCAAATTTTCCACACAAAAATCGAACAATACCACCAGCTCCTGCCGTTCGTTGTATAAAGGAGAACACAAATACTTGCGAAAACGCCGCAACTGCCCGGCATCAAAAGTCCTCAATAAAGAAATAAATTTCGGCGTTTTCATCGTCAAAACAAAAGCAAAAAACTGAAAAACAACCAAAGCAGAAGCATTTGAAACCGCTCAGATGCCCGCTGAAAGAAAAAATCGCCTTACCTTAGAGCTGACATCAAGGGGGAAAATTCTACCAACTAAAGACAAAGTTAATAAAAAACGAGCAGTAACTTGCTGACAATCAAGCTTTTATTGCTCAATACAACTTGACCAATAGGCGACAAATCGGGCATTTTGTTCTTTTTAAGCCTTGTGGCAAATAGGAGTTTTGTTTCCTGGGGGTGTCTTAGATTATATAAAACAGCAAAAGCAGAAACTATGAAAAATCGTTACATATATACTTTCTTTTTTGCGCTCTGCCTGGGGGGATGGTTGCAAGCGCAATCCGAATGCGTCAACGACTGTGTATGGCCCGGAGACGGTAATGGCGACGGACTGGCTAACGTATTTGATGTCTTACCCATCGCCTTGGCTAACGGCACCCAAGGACTGCCCCGCCCCGATGCATCAACCCTCTGGCTGCCACAAACGGCGCCCGACTGGGGAATGCTCAGCCCCGACGGACTGGATTACAAACATCTGGATGCCGACGGCGATGGCATCATTACCTTGGCAGACCTCGACGTAGTGAACGACAACTACCAGGCCGACAACAATTCCTCCAGCGTACAAATCAACGGCATCCCGCAAGACGAACCTGCTTTTGTCCTCGCTTTTGACCAACAGGAAATCTACTTCAACCCCAGTTCCTCTCAAGAATATACCATCACGGCAGGTATCTACCTGGCTACGCCAGACATCCCCGTACAAGACCTTCACGGCCTGGCGCTACAACTTCAATACCCCCAAGACCTGGCGTTACCCCATTCTATCTCTTTCTCCCCCCAAAGTTCTTTCTTCGGAGAAGAAACTGAAATATATACCGATGAAGAGGACATCGTGCAGTACGGCCGTATGGAAGTTGTCTTTACCCGAACAGACGGCATAGGTAAAACCGGAAACGGCCGCATCGCTACAATCCAACTTATTGTCATCGGCGACATCATCGGCGGCCGGTCTGAAATGGAAATAGACTACTACGTACACGTCAATGACCTCAAAGCCATAGACAAAAACGGCAACTACATCTCATTCAATCTTCTGACTCCTAATCCCCACTTTACACTCATCAAAGAAGAAACCACCGCCGCACACCCATCTGAGGAAATCCCCCTGAAAGTGTTCCCCAATCCGGTTAAGGAGAAACTTTTCCTATCCGGCCTTCCGGCAAATGCCCAATGCAGCCTGTACGACCTCCACGGCAAACAACTACTCCAAACCCAAGAGCAGGAAATCGACCTCACCAACCTGCCACGTGGAATCTATCTGCTGCAAGTCAAAAGCGACAAAAAAACCGCTGTGCGAAAAATCGTGCTGGAATAAAAGACATCCTCTTCCGTAGAGACGCCATAGCCGTGCGTCTCTACGGAAAAACCACCTAAGTTTGCACAAATGCAAACCCAAGAGATCCGGGCTGTTCCAAGCCCCAAAAAACAAAAGAAACTTAGATATACCTGCCCGCCTGCAAGCATGCTGATACAGCTTGGGATTCTGCGTCAAGCGTAGCGTAGATTTGTGCTATCTTTGCAAAAAAGTAACACCATGAGTTTAGAGACCCAAGTCATGCAGGCCCTTAAAGAGGCCATGAAGAACAAAGATGAAGCGGCAAAGCGCGCTTTGCGGGCTATAAAAAGTGAAATTCTGCTCTTTAAAACGGCAGGAAATGGAGAAGAACTCGACGAAAGCGCGGAAATCAAGTTGCTGCAAAAAATGGTCAAACAACGGCAAGACTCTTTGGAAGTCTATAAGCAACAGGGAAGAGAAGAACTGGCAAAAACCGAAGCGGAGGAAATAGAGGTCATCAGCCGTTTTTTGCCCAAACAGCTTAGCGAAAAAGAGCTTACGGAAAAACTGGAGCAGATTGTTCGGAATACCGGAGCTTCCTCTATGAAAGACATGGGCAAAGTCATGGGTATAGCCTCCAAAGAATTGGCCGGAAAAGCAGATGGCAAAGCCATCGCTCAAATCGTCAAACGACTACTCAGCCAAGCATAAGCTCTATGCCGGTCACGACTAACCCGACTGCAGCAACTACTTTGCCGCCAAGGTCATGATTCGCATCCTCGTTCCGGCTCGCATGCTTCATGCCCCCCGACTTCACTACACCCTGGATGTGTTGTTTAAGCAAATGCTGGGACTGGACTGCCTCTTGCAAGCAGCACATTTGCCGCAAGGCAAAGACGCTCAAGTCCTTATCTCTTACGGCCCCCGTGCCCACCCCAAAGCAGACCTGCACATCCCCGAAGAAGGACTCCTGAGCGAAAAGGGCGTTCGTCCCCTGCAAATTCAGACAGCGCAATGGGGAGAACATAGCATACTATTCCCACAAAAAAAACAAAGCGAAAACAGCCTACCTTTTGACCTCTTTGCGGCAGCCTTTTTTCTACTCAGTCGCTACGAGGAATACCTCCCTTTTCAGGGGGACGAGCACGCCAGGTTTCCGCTTTCGGCCGCTATCCTTCACGGCACTTCATACCCGGAAAAACCACTCATTCATTACTGGATGGAAGCCCTTCTGGAAATACTCCGCTCAAAACATCCCTTGCTCAAGCCTCGGCTTCCCGCTTACAGCTTCCGCCCCTCTTATGATACCGATCTGCCTTGGTGCCTGATCAACAAACGCCCTCTGCAAGCCTTGGGCGGCAGCCTGCGCGATCTCCTCCAAAACGGCCCTCGAGCCCTATTAAGGCGCTATCGCATTTGGCGAAAGCCGGAAACAGATCCCTGCTTCACCTTTCCCTTCTTACAAAAAACACACAAAAAATTAAACCTGCATCCCATCTACTTTGCCCCCACTTCAAATTACGGGCGCTACGACAAATCTCCCTCGCATCGAAATCCAGCTTATAGAAACCTGTTAAAGCAGCTGGCCCGAGAAGGCGAGATTGGTTTGCACCCCTCCTACAAAACACTGGGAAACCCGTGCTTGCTCACAAAAGAAAAACAACGCCTGGAAGAAATCACCAACAGGCCCGTTACCCAAAGCCGGCAACATTACCTGCGCTTTCGCTTTCCACAAACACCCCGGCAACTGCTCGAAGCCGGCATCAGCCACGACTACAGCCTGGGATTTGCCGAAAGGCCCGGCTTTCGAATGGCTTGCTGCATCCCCATTCCCTGGTATGATATTGAAGAAGAAAAACAGACCTCACTCACCTTACACGCCTTACCTCTCATGGATGTCAGTCTCCTCCAATACCTGCAGTTGAATGCGGAAGAGCGGGAGCGTGTTTTCAGTCAAATTTTTAGAGAAATCAAAAAGTTTGGAGGAGAATTCACTCCTCTCTGGCACAACAACAACTTGACAACAGACAAAAAACAGGAAGAGTACGAAAACTTCCTCCGTTTAGCTTCAGCTTAACAAGAGCAAAGAAGGACTTACGGCTAAGCAAGAGCTTTACGTATCGATATTGGCGTATTTGGCATTCGCCTCAATGAACGCGCGCCGCGGAGGCACCTCATCGCCCATCAGCATGGAAAAAACCCGATCGGCCTCAATGGCATCTTCGATGGTAACCTGCTTAAGGATACGCGTATCGGGGTCCATGGTGGTTTCCCAAAGTTGCTCGGCATTCATCTCACCCAAACCCTTGTAGCGCTGGACTTTGACGGAATCCGGATTGCCCCCCTGAGCATAAATCTGAATCGCCTCATCTCTTTCCTCCTCATTCCAGCAATACCGAAATTGCTTGCCCTTACGCACCTGATAAAGAGGTGGCTGAGCGATATAGATAAACCCCTCTTCAATGAGCTTGTGCATGTAACGGAAGAAAAAGGTGAGAATCAGCGTAACGATGTGACTGCCATCCACATCGGCATCACACATGATGATGATTTTGTGATAGCGCAGTTTTTCAATATTGAGAACCCGCTCGCCCAAATCGTTCTCCGTTACGCTAACCCCCAGAGCCGTGAAGATGTTTTTAATTTCTTCGTTTTCGTAAATCTTATGCTCAAGCGCTTTTTCCACGTTGAGGATTTTCCCCCTCAGGGGCATGATGGCCTGAAAATTTCGGTCGCGCCCTTGCTTGGCCGTACCACCGGCCGAATCCCCCTCTACCAGAAACAATTCACTGATGTTCGGGTCTTTTGACGAGCAGTCCGCCAGCTTGCCGGGCAAGCCCGAACCGGTGAGAACGTTTTTGCGCTGCACCAACTCGCGGGCCTTGCGGGCTGCATGCCGAGCTGTTGCGGCCAAAATGACCTTATCAATAATGCGCTTAGCTTCTTGCGGATGCTCTTCCAGCCAATACTTCAACTTAGCACCCACGGCTCTGGAAACAATACCCGAAACTTCCGAGTTGCCCAGCTCGCCTTTCGTCTGGCCTTTGAACTGCGGCTCCGGCACCTTCACAGAGACTACAGCCGTAAGCCCTTCCCGAAAATCTTCACCGGAAATGTTGAACTTCAGTTTTTTGAAATAACCGTTTTCCTCTCCGTATTGCTTAAACAGCCTGTTAATCGCCCGACGAAAGCCCTGTACATGCGTACCACCCTCGTGGGTATTGATGTTGTTGACGTAGGAGAAAACATTCTCCGTGTAAGAAGTGTTGTACTGCATGGCCACCTCCACTTCGACATTCTCCTCTCCACCCGAAATGTGAATGGGCATGTCAATAAGGCGCGTGCGAGCCTCATCCAGATACTGCACAAACTCAGCCAAGCCACCCTCGGAGTAAAAAGTATCCTGCTTAAAACGGCCCTCATCATCCTTTTCGCGTTCATCGGTGAGGGTCAGGGTCAGCCCCTTATTCAAATAGGACAATTCGCGCAGGCGATTGGCCAACACCTCGTACTTGTACTCCAGGGTCTCAAAAATTTCTCCGTCGGGTTTAAAGGTGATGATGGTACCCGTATCATCGGCTTCCCCTATCTCTCGCACTTCATACAGGGGTTTACCCCGCTCGTATTCCTGCTCGTACACCTTGCCCTCGCGGTGAATCTCCGCCCTCAGATGTATCGAAAGACCGTTGACGCAAGAAACACCTACACCGTGCAAGCCTCCGGAAACCTTATACGTATCCTTATCGAACTTTCCGCCGGCATGCAAAACAGTCATCACGACTTCCAAAGCCGATTTGCCGAGTTTTTGGTGTGTGCCCACCGGAATGCCTCGACCGTCATCGCGTACCGTTACGGAATTGTCCTGATGAATCACCACTTCGATGCGGCTGCAATACCCCGCCAAATGCTCGTCGATGGAATTGTCCACCACTTCCCAAACCAAGTGGTGCAGGCCCTTGCTATCGGTAGATCCAATGTACATCGCAGGGCGCTTGCGCACCGCTTCCAAGCCTTCCAGGGCCGTGATATTCCCCGCGTCGTAATTGCCGTTTTGCGACTTTTTAAGCTCTTTTTCTTTCATCCTGCAAAAATAGTCATTTTATGACGGACTGCCAAGAGCCAGCCCCTACTTTTGCCAAGAGTTTTTATCTTTGTCATAACTGCCCTACAAAGAAAAAATTGGGGTCCTTTGAGGAAAGCTTCGAACTGCAATTTGGCCGGCAAGGTGTTTCGCGAACACGGAAAATCTCGCAATCCATTTGGCCACGAGCAGACTCAAGACATACACCAGTTCAACACAAACACCAATGAACAAATCCAGCATTTTCTCCCTGTTAAGCCTCTTATTGCTCTTTGCCATTCCTGCCTGTAAAAACGAGCAGCCTTCCGGCAAAAAATGGACGCGCAGCGGTGCTGAAATCCTCATCCGCATTCCCCTCGAACCGATTAGCCTAAACCCCTTGACCGCTTATGACGCTCACTCCACCTTTGCCCAGCGTTTCCTCTACCAATTCCTGGAAGACCTGGGGCCCCAAACCGGCCAATTCCAACCGCAACTGCTCCAAGAATCGCCCACCATCACCACCCTGGAAAACGGAAAAGTCCGCTACGATTTCACCATACGCCCGGAAGCCGTCTGGGATGACGGCCAAGCCGTAACCGGCAAAGACTACCTGTTTTCCATCAAACTGATCTTTAATCCCCACATTCCCGCTTATGTCTTCCGACCTTATATGGAATTCCTGGAAGACATCGTGCTCGACCCCGACAACCCCAAACACTTCTACGTCATCACCAAGCGACCTTACATCTTAGCCGAAGAGGCTTTGGTCAACATCTTGCCCGTCATGCCCGAGCACCTGCTCGACCCCCGGGGCCTCATGCAAAAGTATTCCCTAAGCGATTTGATGAATCCTCAATTGGCCGACCGCTTTGAGCAAGACCCCCAACTGCAGGCTTTCGCCAAATCTTTTACCTCCGATGAAAACAACCGCGCAACTAAAACCCTCGGCTCAGGCCCTTACTATCTCGAAGAATGGAAAGCCGGAGAACGCCTGGTCTTTGCCAAAAAAGAAAATTGGTGGGGCGATGCCCTGGCCGAAAAAAACGAACTCCTCCGCGCTTACCCTTCCCGTATCATCCTAAAACCCGTCAAAGACGCCACAGCAGCAGCCAGCATGATTCGGGCTGAAGAAGTGGACATCGCCGACATGCTCGACCCCCGCGACTTCACAGAAATGAAAAATGACAGCTCGCTGAATCAAATCTATTCTTTCGAAGCACCTCTCACCCTGCGGTACTATTTCATCTACATCAACAACCAAAACCCAAAACTGAATGACCCTCGCGTACGCCGCGCTCTGGCACATCTCACCAATACGCAACAAATCATAGACGACGTCTTCTACGGCCTGGGAGAACCCATCAGTACCCCCATCTTGCCAGACAAGGACTATTACGCCAAAAACCTGCCTCCCATACCCTACGATGTCGAAAAAGCCCAAATCCTACTCAGTGAGGCCGGTTGGACAGACTCAGACGGCAACGGCGTAATCGATAAAAAAATCAACGGGCAAAAAGTGGAAATGAAACTCAGCCTGCTGGTAACACCGCACGAAACCTCACAACAAATAGCGCTGCTGCTGAAAGAAAGTACGCAAAAGGCCGGTGTCGAAATCGACATCCAAACCATGGACTTCAAAGCCCTGCGCAAACGCCTCAACACCCGCGATTACGAATTGGCCAACGGCGCTCTCTCCATGCAACCCGCCCTAGACGACCTCGCTCAACTCTGGTTAACAGAAAACAGCCAAGCTGGTGGCATGAACCGCACCTTCTTTGGCTCCAAAGAAACCGATCAACTCATCGAAGAGATCAACCGCACCCTCGACAAACCCAAAAGAGATAAACTCTACAAGGTTTTTCAAAAACTCTGGTACGAAGAACAACCCGTCATCAACATCATGGCAGCCCGATCGCGCATCGCTCTGCATCGACGCCTCCAAGCCTTCACCTCTTTCGTCCCTCCGGGCTATTACCCCATGCAATACCAAGCTGAATAAGCGGGCGACACCCGTCCCGCTTAAAAAAACGATATGTATTTTTTTAAGCGCATTCTTCTGTTTCCCCCCATGGCTTGGCTCGTCAGCCTGCTGGCCTTTGCTCTCAGTCAAGCTGCCCCGGGAGACCCTGTAGAACAACAATGCCTGGGAAGCAATACCGGAGCACTCACCGCAGAAGAATACCTCCGATGTGCCCGCCAACACGGATTCGACAAACCAGCCTTCTATTTCGGCCTGATGCCCAAAGCTTATCCCGACACCCTCTACAAAATACTGCCTCTGCAAAAACGCCGAAAAATCAAAAAACTCATAGCTCAAACAGGGAACGCCCAAAACGTTCTGGCCTGGCAAAAAAAACTGGACCAATTCCTGAGCAAACCCAACCTGCCCGATACCATTCGCAAAAAAATTGAATCACTCAATGCTTTGGATGACTTAACCCAAATTGAAAGACAATGGCAAGCATGGCAAGACCCGACAAGGCAAAACGGCAAGACATCGAACATAGAGCAAGACCTTACGCAGCTCTTTTCTGCCTTTCGGCAAATGCAGACAAAACGAGAAACCACACAACTATACATCCCTAAACTCAGCTGGCACGGCACCGACAATCGCTATCACCATTGGTTAAAAGCTTTGCTGAAAGGTGATTTGGGCACCTCTTACTACGACAAACAACCCGTAGGCAAAAAAATTCGACCGGCGCTCTTCTGGACACTGCTGCTCAACACCCTGGCCTTCATCTTGGCCTTTGCCATAGCTATTCCCTTGGGCGTACGCATGGCTGTCCGGGCAAATAGCCGCTTCGACAAGTTGGCCTCCCTCCTGCTGTTTAGCCTGTACGCCCTTCCTCGCTTTTGGATAGCTACTTTGGCACTCATCTTCCTGACTTCTTCCTATTATGCTCCCTGGCTCAATCTTTTCCCCGGCCCCGGCCTCGGAGATTTGCCTGCCACAGCACCACTTCTCCATCGCTTCGCAGAACGGGCGGCCCACCTCATTTTGCCCCTCTTGTGTTTGACTTATCCTCTTCTGGCCTTCATTGCCAGGCAAATGCGCAACAGCATGTTAGAAGTCCTTCAAAGCGAATACATTTTGGCAGCTCGTGCGCGGGGGCTAAGCGAGCGGCGCGTCATCTGGAGACACGCCTTTCGCAACGCACTCTTCCCCATCATCACCATAGCCGCTTCCCTGCTGCCGGCATCCATAGCCGGCTCGGTAGTGGTAGAACAAATTTTTGCCATTCCCGGGATGGGCTTGTTGATGTACGAATCCATCTTACTCAACGACTGGCCCGTAGTCTTTGCCATTTTGCTGCTTGGAAGCCTGCTCACCATGCTCGGCTTGCTCTTTGCCGATTTGCTCTATGCACGCATCAACCCCAAAGTGCGCTTTCAAAACCAAAAGATATGAAGGCAAAAACGGCAAGAAACATCTGGAACAAACTCCGCAAGAACAGAAGCTCGCGATACGCTTCCAACTTGCTCATCCTCATGGTGTTCGTCGCCCTTTTTTCCGATTTCCTGGCCAACGACAAACCGCTCTACTGCCGATATAAGGGAAAAGCGTACTTCCCCGTCTTGCGCTCCTATGCAGTGAATCTCGGTTGGGCCTCTTGGCCTCGAGATATGAATCGGGGCCAATGGAAAACCTTGGCTTATCAAGCCGTCGTCTGGCCTCCCGTACCCTATTCGGCCTCCGAACTGGATGCCCGCAATGCCAGATTCACAGGCCCTTTCGACCACCAGCGGGTTTCTTCCCTGCGCTTTCGACATTGGCTGGGCACCGACCAATTGGGGCGCGACCTGCTGGCGGGCATGATCCACGGAACTCGCGTAGCTATGCTTGTGGGCTTCATCGCCATGGGCCTGGCATCTGTCATCGGCATCGCCCTGGGAGGACTGGCAGGCTTTTTCGGTGACTACCGCCTGCGCACAGGCCCCTTGCAGCTTACCCTCTGCCTGCTTAGCCTGCTTCCCGCTTTTTTCTATGCTTTTGTCGCCAGAGCAGCTACCCTGGAACAAGCTCTGCAAGAAGGAAATTTCCTCCCGGCTCTGGGCCTGAGCCTGCTGCTCCTGCTCGGCATACCTCTTGTCTTCAGTCGCCTGGGTGCTTTACTCGAAAAGCTCCTCCATTTGGCGAAAGCCTCAAAACCATTTACCCTGCCGGTAGATATGCTCGTCATGCGCAGCATTGAACTGATCAACTCCATACCGACTCTTTTGCTCATTCTGGCTGTAGTGGCTGTACTTCCTCATCCGTCCATCTTTTATGTCATGATCATTATCGGCTTAATTAGCTGGACGGGTATAGCGCGGTTTGTTCGGGCAGAACTGCTGCACATACGCGAACA
>JALSKB010000026.1 GCA_026989035.1 Saprospiraceae bacterium
CTTTCCCACGGCCTTCTCCCCGAATGGGGACGGCCTGAACGATTTGTTTTTGCCGCAAGGCAAGGACTATGAGGGAATAGAGCTGCAAGTTTACGACCGCTGGGGCGGACTGCTGTTTTCGTCTCAAAGCCCGCCCTTTGCCTGGGACGGGGGCGATGCCGCCGGTGGCTTGTATGTGTATCGCTTTCGGTATTTCAACACCCTGGCCCTGCAGGAGGAGGAGATATCCGGCCAGGTGGTGTTGCTGCGGTAGAGACGCAATGCCTTGCGTCTAAGGTATAAGGCACACGAGCGGTACAGATGCAATATCTTGCATCTGTACCGCTCGTGTGGGGTCGTGATACAAGATGGCGCCATGGTGCTTTCAGCACCATGGCGCCATTGTAGTGCGAGATGTTGTCGTTTTAGCGTGTAATGGCCAGTTTTTTGCTGATGCTTTGCTGGCCATTGCTGATTTGAACCAGGTAGAAACCTTGGGGAAGTTCAGAGAGGTTCAAGGTGATTTCACCTTTTTGGGTGTTGTTCAGGCTGTTGTAGTTGAGTACTTCTTTGCCCGTGTAGTTGAACAAGCGCACTTGCAATTCGGAAGGAGTGTTGAGCTCGTAGGTGAGTACGGTCGAGTTTGTTGCCGGATTTGGCGAAAGCCGGAAAGAGCCGGGCAATGTAGCAGTTTCCTGGGTGCCGACTTCCGGTTCAAATTGGAGCGTCCAGTTGAAGCCGGGTGCATCGGTATCTTCGCTATCCCACTCGATGTAGTAGGTAGTGCCGGCAGATACTTGCAGGCTATCGGCGATACTTTGTAGATCGCAACCGTCGTCATCGTTGGCAATGAGTTCCAGGGAGGTGAGGCCACAGGTACCGGTATAGACCCAGAGGCGGGTATCTTCTGTGGTCATACCACAGGAAGAGATGCTCATCAGGCCGTTGGCGTCCGGGGTGAAGGAGTACCATTCGGATTGGGAGTAGGGCGTTGTTGAAGATCCAAAGTGACCGATGTTGGGGCCGGCTACGGCAGCATCGCCGTTGATTTGGTCTATGGTGATGGTGTCACCGGCATTGACGGCGATGGCTGTTTGGCAGAAGTCTCCATCGGCGGGGGCGTCTGTGGTAAAGCTCAGGTCAAAGGAGAAGGGCACATCGCCTTCCCAGACATCATCCCAGCAAATCAGGTAAGTTTCTCCGGCAGTGACCATCACTTCGCGATAGGAAGCCCATTCCTGGCTGCCGGCCATGTTGAGGCCACAGCGGTCGTCATTGACGCCTTCGATTTGGAGGGTAGAGCAGTCTCCGCTGAAAATCCAGACGCGGGAGTCGCTACCATTGCCACAGGATGTGAGGGTCATGATACCATCGTTGGGGGCGGTCCATTCAAACCAGCGGCCGGCCAGGCCTTGCCCGCCGGAGCGTACGGTGAAACCTGCTCCGAAGCAATCTATGCTGTCGATGGTGTGTGTACCTTCGGTGATGGTTTCTGCCATGTAGCAGTATTTGCCGGGTTCAGCCGCTGGGATTTGGGCGAAGTAGATGTCATCTACCCAGAAAAAATGCGTATCATCTGCGGGATAAAAATCTACAGCGCCGAAGGCAGAGCCGAGGGTGCCGGGGTCGGTAGAGGTGTCGCTTAAGGGCCAGCTGTAAACGAAGTTGCCTGCGATAAAGAGAATGACTCTGTCGTTGTCGGTATCGATGGTGAAGCGAACTTCAAACCACTCGTCGGCCACAAAGGGGAAGAGGAATTGGTCGTTGTTGAGAAAAATGGCTCCCAGGTTTAAGGCTCCGTCAAAGAGCACTTCCACGGCATACTCTTCTCCCGGGATCGTGCTGCGTTGGAGGTTGAAATAGGCTTTGGCTCCTTCGGGGATGAGCATGTTCCAGTTGAGCAGGTACATGCCGGAATCGTGATCGCCCAAGTTAAGGACGACGTCTTGCGGACCGCCACCGCTGGCTCCCTGGAAGAAAATGCTTTGGTTTCCAGAAGCAGCATTGTTGTTGACGACTAAGCCGTCTTCATCACCACCTTCGTCGCCCGACCAGGTTGTCCAGTGATCGGCTTGAGGGCCTAAAGCACCTAAATTGTAGGATTCAAAATCGTCTTGAATGAGTACTTCGGGATTGTCGCAAGTGGGTTGTGCAGGTGAGGTCACGGCCCCAAAGACAAAAATCAAAATGAGGGAAAGAAATTTGTACATGTTTTTCATGATGCTAAAAGGGTTTGGTTAAAAATCCTGTGTAGAAAAGCAAATATAGGAAAAAACGGATGTTCCGTTAAGCTCCTGCCTAAAGTGAACTTGTGAGATGGCGGCACAAGCATGCTCAAGTAAAAGCAGGTTTGGGAGGCTGTCATAGCTTGAGAGGAGCTACGAGTGCACGAATAAGGGCAACCTCATTGGCGCAGTAGCGGCTAAAGGAGAAATGAGGTGCGGAAGATGCGTTAAACGCTTTGGTTGGAGATACTGTCTAAGCATGTTAAGAGAGGTAAAGTGTGAGCAAGTTGCCGGAGCTTATTTTTGGTATTTCACAAAATACTTGAGAGATGAAGAATATTGGTCTTTTTCCTCTTTTGTTCTTTCCAAAGGTTTTTTTGGGGCAGTTGCAGATTTATTTACCAGCAGAACCCGAGCTCGTAGCCGTTCCTCAGGCCTGGCGAGGTCACAATTTGGGGGCCGGAGCTGTTTTGAGTTGGCTCGAGAACGAGGATTTTTTATCCCAGCTGCCCGTTTTGCAGCCGGGATACATTCGCTGGCCTCATGGGAATCAGGCCAACAATTACGACTGGGGCGAGGGTTTGAATGACGAGACTCACTTCAATTTAAAAGAGGTGGCTTTTTTTGCCGATGCCTTTGGAGCGCGCTTACAGGCTGTAGTTCCCTTTGGGAATGCGGATGCCGATTATGCGGCTCAGTTGGTTGCTTTTTGCAACAGTACCGATTCGTTTTGGGTTCAACAGCGGGCTTTGCTTTTGGGGCATCCGTCTCCTTTGGATATACGCGTCTGGGAGATTGGCAACGAGGTAACCACAGCCTGGGGGTTTGCCTGGTCTTGGATAGGTTATCAAGCTCAAATTTTCTTTCGCGACAGCTCGGTTTCTTATACAAAGCGCCAAATAGACAGCCTTTACTTTTACGGTGGTTCTTTTCATCGTGCAGGCTGGGTGCCTCTGGTTGGAGGTTTGAATAAACGCACGGCCATTTTAGGAGACTTGCAGAATGTGGAAAGTGCTACGGACAGCTTGGTTCACGCAGTGGAATTCCCTCAACTGGACACCACTTTTGCTTCGGTGGATGTGTGGGTGGTGCCTTTTTACGACTCTACCTGGGCAGCTTCGGCTTCTCAGGAGGAATTGTACGAAGCCTTGACAACGCCTTCGTATAAACTCTCTTCAGCTAAGTACCATTGGGACCAGAGCGAAGTTTACATCTATCCCGATGGAGGGATTCCGGCAGGGGCCGTCGTCTTGATTGAGTATTGGACTGTGGGTCACGATGGGGCTTTTGCTTTTCTGGATGCCATGAAACAGGCCGATTCCACGATTGAAGCGGGGTATTGCACCCGCATAGCTACAGCATTAGCGGAGCAAAGCTCTTTTCAGGATGATTTCCGCCAGCACACACCGGATTTTCTGATAGAGCATCCTTATGCGTCGAATTTTACGACACCCACTGCTAACCTGGGTTTGTATGCGGAAATGGTTTATGCTGCCGAAATCAAGCGCATGCAAATGCTTGAACAGCAGCTATTGTGGCAGCAGAGGGCTGAAGACTGGTCGTTGCCCCAGGTGCCGGGTTTGGCCATCAGCGAATGGAACATAGCGCTTTGCGATGCTTGCCCCACGCCCCATCCTTTTAGAGGTATAGGCGGTGCCCTCTATACGGCTTCTTTCTGGGGGAAGATGCTGGAGAGTGCTGCTCGTGGAGAGCTGGATATCAGGGCGCTCAACCACTTTGCCTTATTGGCTTCGGGTGATAACTTTCTCCACCTCTTTCACGTGAACGGCGATTCTTTCTCCATAGGCAATGAGGGCTATGCCGCTTTGATGTTGATGCAGACTGTTGCTGAAGGTTTGGTCTTGCTCGACGATGTACAGTCCATGCCACAAGCCTTGCTCTATGCGCCGGATTCTACCACTTTTGAAGCCGATGCCATTCAGCTTTGGGCGGGTTACAGTGCGGTCGATTCCGTTTGGAGGCTCTTGTTGCTCAATTTGGACGACACCGAAGAACATGAGGTGGAAATCCATTTGCCGGAAGGCTTAATGGCAGATTCCTCATCTTATGCTGTGCTTACCGGAAATCCGGATGGCTCGCAACTCGATTTTGTAGAGAGCAGTTTAGCCCTAACGGGAGATGTCGTGGGTTGGACTTTGCCGGCTTATTCCCTTACTCAAATTGAGTTGGGCTTTCGCCAAATGCCCGTAGGAGTCAAAGAGTATCCTCAAGGGAAGCCTTGGGGGTTGGAATCTGTTGCTTGCCGTGGGGGAGAAATTTTTTTTCGCTTGAGGACGGAGCAAAGTCGGCGTTTCAGACTTTGTCTGTATGGATTTGACGGCAGCTTGTTGTATGCGGAGGAGCTGGAGTGTTCTGAAGGTTTTTTTGACGGCCGGGTCTCACTCCCACTTATGCCTTCTGCATTTTTACTCTGTCTTTTTGACGAAGAAGGGGGGGGTGTTTCAAAAAAAGTGCTTTGTATGGAGTAGGGCGTGCTGTGTATTGCATCTTTCTTTCCCTACCTTTGCGGCATGAAACGCAAACCTATTCGAAGAGCGCTGATTTCCGTTTACTACAAGGAGGGTTTAGAGCCAATAGTGCGTCGTTTGCACGAGCTTGGGGTGGAGCTCATTTCTACCGGTGGCACGCGGAAATATCTCGAATCGCTTGGCTTGCCGGTAACAGCGGTAGAGAATTTGACAGCCTATCCCTCCATTCTCGACGGGCGGGTTAAGACTTTACATCCGAAGATTTTCGGCGGCATTCTGGCTCGTCGCGAAGACGACCACCTGAAGCAACTTGAGACTTACGACATTCCCGAAATAGACCTGGTCATTGTAGATTTATACCCTTTTGAGGAAACGGTGGCTGCCGGTGGTAGTGAAGACGAAATCATAGAGAAAATCGACATTGGCGGCATAGCTTTGATTCGGGCTGCAGCCAAAAATTTTCGAGATGTGCTCATTGTGCCTTCCCGAGAGGAGTATGCTTATCTGCTTGGGCTTTTGCAGCGCGAGGCGGCTTACAGTGAGGAAGAGGAGCGACGCATGTTGGCCCGACGCGCTTTTGAGGTGTCTTCGCATTACGATGCGGCTATTTTTTCTTATTTTGAAGAAGCTGAGAGGCCTACGGCTTTTAAAGCGGATGCCCGACCTGCCCGCAGCCTGCGTTATGGGGAAAACCCACACCAAAAAGCTTGTTTTTACGGCCCCTTAGAAAGAAGTTTTAAGCAATGGGGTGGCAAGGATTTGTCGTACAACAATCTGGTGGATGTGGATGCTGCCTTGGGGCTTATTCGGGAGTTTTGGGGCGAAAAGCCCGTATTTGCCGTTCTCAAACACACCAATCCCTGTGGTGTAGCTCAGCGGGAAACGCCTTTGGAAGCCTGGAAGGCGGCACTGGCGGGAGACCCTGTTTCCGCTTTTGGCGGCATTGTGGTGGCGAATTGCACCATAGACGAAGAGACGGCAGAGGCTATTAACGAGCTTTTTTACGAAGTGCTTATCGCCCCGGCATTTGCCGAAAAGGCCAAAGAAATCCTGCTCAAAAAGAAGAAGCGCATCGTTTTGCAGTGGCAGTATGAAGCTGCTTCGTCCCGGCAATTCAAATCCTTACTCGGTGGGGTCATTGAGCAGGATACCGACTTAAAGGGAGAATCCCTTGAAGATTTGCGGGTGGTTACGGAAAGACAGGCCGAAGCTGCTTTGCTGGAGGAAATGCTTTTTGCCAATCGGATTGTCAAGCATCTCAAGTCGAATGCCATAGCTTTGACCAAAGGCCGCCAGCTGATAGGCATGGGTTGTGGTCAAACCAGTCGTATTGATGCCTTGAATCAAGCCCTCGAGAAAGCTCGTCGGCTGGGTTTTGACCCTGCAGAATCGGTTTTGGCCTCAGATGCCTTTTTCCCGTTTGCCGATTCGGTGGAGGCTGCCTACCAGGCAGGCGTAGCAGGGCTTATTCAACCGGGAGGCTCTATTCGAGACCAGGATAGCATTGATTTTTGCAATCGCCATGGCCTGGTTATGGTCTTTACGGGAGTACGGCATTTTAAGCATTAAAAATTTGCCGAAAGGCAACAAAAGCATGTATTTAGCTTTGGATATTGGCAACAGCCGCATCAAGTACGGCTTGTTTGAGGGAGAGGATTTGAAAGCACACGGTGACTGGCAAGGGCTTTCGCCTGAAGAGCTTGTGGAGCGAGCATACAACCTTTCGCCTCGTGCCATCATCTATTCCAACGTGCGTCAAGGCTTTGTGCCGGAATGGTTTGATTTGCCGAAAGGCCTTTCCCTCCTGGCTTTGGAAAAGGGCACCCCTTTGCCTATAGAAAACCGCTATCGCACGCCCCAAACTCTGGGGTCGGATCGCCTGGCTGCAGTAGTCGGGGCCTGGTCTGTTTTTGGAGGAGAGAATTGCTTGGTGGTGGATGCCGGTTCGTGTATAACGCTGGATTTGCTGTTGGACGGAGGTTTTGAGGGTGGGGTCATTTCTCCGGGTTTAAATATGCGTTTAAAGGCCATGCACCATTTTACAGACGGTTTACCTTCGCTTTCGCAAACGGATATTGGCAGGGAGGACTTGGGTACCTTCAAACTGGGGAAAAGCACGAAAGAAGCTCTTTTTCTCGGAGCTTTGCAGGGTGCCGTATTGGAAATTGACGCTTTTATTGAAGAGGCAGAGGCCGTTTACGGACCTTTGAAAGTGGCTTTTACCGGTGGTGATGCCGCTTTTTTGGCAGATAAGATGAAAAGAAAGATATTTGTGCTCCCTCATTTGGTATTGCGGGGGCTGAACGAAATACTCAGATACCATGTATAAGTGGACTTTTTGCTCGAAGAGCGCAGAGCAAGGCTTTGGAAGAGGGTGCCGGTGGGCGGATTGCTTGAGGGGTTCCCTCTTTTTGCTTTTGCTGTCGGTGGCTTGGCCGTCTCTTCGCGCGCAGCAGCCCCAAGACAACTCACCTTATTCGCGCTTGGGTCTGGGAGAGCTGGATGAGGGTTTTCTGATTCACCAGCAGGCCATGGGCGGGCTGGCAACGGCTTATTATCACCCGCTTTATCTCAACCAAAAAAACCCCGCTTCGTATGCTTTTTTGCGGGCTACGGCCTTTGAATCGGGGCTTTATGGCAAATATGCCCGGATTAAAAGTGCGACGGAGGCGGGTGTAGATAAAGCTTGGACAGGGAACATCTCTCAATTAGCCTTGGGTTTTCCCTTGCGCAATCCGCTGAATGAAGCTCGTGAGCGCAGGCAATACGATTGGCACGGTGGCATGGGGCTGGGCTTGCAGCCCTACACCAAAATGGATTACAATGTGCTTTCCATTCGGGAATCGGAGCAGGATACCACCTTGAATTATTTTGTCGGGGCCGGCAGCACGAATTTGCTGTATTGGAGCGGTGCCTTGCGCTATAAAGATTTTTCTCTGGGTGCCAGACTCGGTTATTTGTTCGGGCAGTTGGAATACACCCGCAGCGTGATTTTTCAAGGCATTGGTTTGGCTTATTCGAATGATTTTTCCGATGAGCTGACCATCACCGGCTGGTATGGCGATGTGGGCTTGATGTATCGCCACCGCTTTCGGAATGAAGAGGGCGAAAAAAGCACTGACCGCATGCTGGTTGCAGGCTTAACGGCTAAGCCTTCCTCTCCTTTCGGTACCCGGAGCACCAAGGTGTATCGCACGGTGAATCCCGTCAATCCCAATGTAGCGGATACGATTTTGTACGAGCAGGGGCTTAAGGAAGAGGGTCGATTGCCAGCTTATTGGTCGGTGGGCTTGATGTACATAGAAAAGAACAAGTGGCGGATAGGGGCGGATTACAGCATGGAAATGTGGAGCCAGTATGTAAACCCGCCTAAGCAGGAAGCTTTGGTCGATGCTTATCGCTTTTCGGTAGGAGCGGAGTACGTGCCCGATTATGCTTCGTACAACAATTACTTAAAGCGCATTCGGTATAGGGTGGGCTTCTTTCATCGCAAGGATCCGCGCAGCATTAGCACAACCTTAACAGAGACGGGTATAACAATGGGGGCTGCTTTCCCGATTATATTAGCGAGGCAGCAAACTTCCTTCATTCACCTGGCTTTGGGTGCCAGTCGTTTTGGAAATCCCGAAGCCCTACAAGAGACACGCTTTAGGTTGTCTGTAGGTTTCACCTTAAACGACAACACTTGGTTTTACAAACGCAAATTTGAATAATTATGACTACACCACCCAAGTATGTAAGTGCGTTGAGCACTTTGTTGTTTTTCTTTTTAGGCCTTTCGGCAAATGCTGTTCTGCTGGCCCAGACCGCTCCTGCCGAGAATGAAAATTGTCGAACCTGGGTTGGGAAAGATTTTCAGGAAGAGGCTGAAAACGCTCACGTACTTTATCGCGACTTTTTGAAGGCCAAGGATTATGAGCAAGCTTATACGTATTGGAAGACAGCTTACGAATTAGCTCCTGCCGCTGATGGCAAGCGGGCTTCCCACTACAAAGACGGTCGCCAAATTTTGCTCGAATTTTTCAAAAAAGAAACCGACGAGGCTCGCAAAAAAGAATTGGCGGAGCAAATTTTAAAGCTCTATGATGAGCAGATAGCTTGTTATGGAGATGAAGCGCTTTTGTTGGGGCGCAAAGCTTATGATATGTTCTATCATTTGCGCACGCCCTATGCCCAAGTTTTGAAGACTTTGGATGCTGCCGTGGAGAAAGGAGGAAACAACAGTGAGTACATCATTTTTGACCCCTATGCGCGCATTTTGGTTTATGAATACCAAAACGGTCGTATGGATGCAGAGCGCGCTCGGCAAATTATTCTCAAGCTCAACGAAATCGCCGATTACAACATCGCCAACAATCAGCAATACGGTTCGTACTTTCAGCAGGCCAAGGAGGCCATGGAGGCGGTCATAGCTCCTGTGGAACCGGAAATTTTTGATTGTGCTTATTACAAGAAAAAGTTTGAGCCGCAGTTTCGCGCCAATCCGGAGGACTATGAGATGTTGAAGCAGTTTTACAACCGTTTGGTGAAACAAGGCTGCGATGATTCGGATCCTTTGGTTGCGGAAATTAAAGCGCAGTACGAAAAGGTGGTAGCGGAAGTGAATGCCAAGCGTTTGGCTGAGTTTCATGCAAAAAATCCGGGAGCCCATGCCAAATATTTGTATGAGCAGGGCAAAGAATTGGAGGAACAAGGTCAAGGTGGAGAAGCTATGGCCAAGTACAAAGAGGCTTTGGCCAAATACGATGAAGCCATTGAAAAAGCAAAAGCCGAAGGTGGTGATGACGGGCAATTTGCCCTGTATTATTTTGCGAAAGCATCCATAGAGGGGCGTAAGCTGAAGCACTTTAGCAAAGCTCGTGATTTGGCTTACAAAGCAGCTAAGTTGAAGTCCAATTGGGGTGCTCCGTACATGCTCATTGGAGACCTTTACGCCATGTCGGCCAATTCCTGTGGTAGTGATGCTTACGAAAGAGGTTTGGTTATTTTGGCGGCTATTGATAAGTACGCTTACGCCAAATCTATTGATCCTGAGGTAGCGGAAGAAGCCGGTAAGAAAATTGCTCGGTACAGCAGCCACAAGCCGGATCAGAACGAAGCTTTTATGCGAGGTGTCCAAGCCGGCCAAAAGGCTAAAATCAAGTGCTGGATAGGAGAGACGGTTACCGTGAGATTTAAGTGAGTACAACAGATCACTCCTGAATATGAAGGGGGTTGGACGTTACCTTTGTCCAACCCCCTTTTGCATACCGAAACCGAAAGGGTTTTAGCCATTTACGACTCGCAAATGGGTGAAAGATAGAGAGTTTGGGAGGCGTCAGCTTCCCAAACTATTTTGCCAAGAGTATATTCGGGAGTGGCGTGGTTTTGACCTGCTTCCCCCGTATTTTGGCTCTTTGTAGCGTTTGGATATTTTAAGCCACTTGGGGTTGACTTAGGTGTTGCGTAGAGATTACACTGGTTGGCCTCGTTTCTCGAGAGCAAGGGCGAGGCGAATTTTGGAATAAGGAATTTTTTCTTCGAGCTGCTCAAAGATGGGTTTTAGTTTGTCGTTGTCTTGGCTTTGAAGCAGATTTCGCACTTTGGTGATCTGCTGAATTTCTTCTATAGTAATGAGAGCGGAGACATCCAGATCCTCTCCTGCCTCCAGTCTTTGAGCCAGATGATTTAAGATAGTGGAGGGATGGAGTTGTCGTTTTTCTGCAATTTGTTCAAGCGTTAAGCCTTGTCGGAAGAGTTCTGCGGTACGGATAGAGGAAGCCCCTTTGAGTTTTAATTCTTCGTGTTGGGTTGTAAATTGACGTATGAGCTTGAGGAAACGGGGGCCGTAATCGTCTAATTTTTTTTCACTTAGGCCGGTTATGTCTGTCATTTGTTCTTTGGTAAGTGGTATTTTGGAAGCCATTTCTTTGAGTGAGACATCGGAGAAGATGATGTGAGGGGGGAGTTTTTTTTCTTCGGCAAGTTGCAAACGCAGCTGACGAAGTTTTTTGAATAGAGCATTGCGGAGGTCTTGGTTTTTGTTAGCAGTTTTGGTTTTCTTTTTTTGCAAACGTTTGTTAATCGTTTTTATTTCGACCAACTCCACTTGTTCGTTTTCAAAGAGTACCCGATGGCTGGCAGCGGTTAGTTTGAGGTTCATGTTGTTGTCGGGAGCCATTTCCAGGTAACCCAAGTTGAGCAACTGGAGCAGGTAGCTGCGCCATTGGGCAAAGGAATACTCCCTGCCTTGCCCATAAGTTTTTATATTGTGGTATCCTTGTCGGAATATTTCTTTGGATTGCGAGCCACGCAGAATGTTGATGAGCATATTCAGCCCCACATTTTCTTTTAGGCGATAGATAGCGGAGAGTGCTTTTTGGGCAATAATAGTGCCGTTTATTTGTTGGGGTGGATTGTTGCAGATGTCGCAGTGGTTGCAATTTTGCCTGCGGTCTTCGTGGAAGTAAGTAAGTAAGATGCGGCGTCGGCAGGATACGGCTTCAGCATATTGTTTGATGCGTTCCAGTTTGGCTTGTTGGACTTTGGCGTATTCGGTGTTTTCGTTTTGGATGATAATTTGTTGCCAGGTCATGACATCGGCGTAGCTGTAAAAGAGCAGGGCTTTGGCCGGAAGGCCATCGCGTCCTGACCGGCCAATTTCCTGATAGTAGCTTTCGATGTTTTTGGGCATATTGTAGTGGATAACCCATCGGACGTTGGATTTATCTATACCCATACCGAAAGCTACGGTTGCACAGATGATGGGTGTTTCGTCTTTTAAGAAAGCCTCTTGGATGCGGCTGCGCTCCGTACTGCTCATACCTGCGTGATAGTGGGCTGCCGGAAGGCCATTGTCGCGTAATTTTTGAGCCAGATTTTCAGTGCTTTTTTTGCTCAGGCAATAGATGATACCCGATTCATCGGGTGGTTGATTGCGAATAAAAGAGAGGATTTGCTGTAGGCGTTTTTGTCCGGGGCGGACTTCCAGACTGATGTTGGGTCTATCGAAGGAAGCGATGAACCGGGCCGGTTTTTTTAGTTGTAAGAGGTTTATGATATCGAGGCGCGTCAATTTGTCGGCGGTTGCTGTGAGTGCTAATACCGGTGTGTTTGGGAAATGTTGTTTGATAGCTTTTAAGGCTTTGTAATCCGGACGGAAGTCGTGCCCCCAACTGGAAATGCAATGAGCTTCATCAATGGCGAAGAGATTGATTCGGGTTTTCCGAAGGAATTGGAGTGTTCCGGGGGTACTGATTTTTTCAGGAGAGATGTAGAGTAAATCCAGCTTGCCTCCGCAAAACTTTTTTTGTATGTTTTGTTGCTCTTCTTGATTGAGTGTGCTGTTGAGGTAAGCGGCTTTTACGCCCGCCAACCGTAGGGCATCTACCTGGTCTTTCATCAAAGAGATGAGCGGTGAAATGACGATAGCCGTTCCAGGCAAATGAATGGCAGGAATTTGATAGCAAAGTGATTTGCCGCTACCGGTAGGCATGATAACCAGCGTATCTTTACCTTGTTCAACGGCTTCGATGATTTCTCTTTGCAGTGGTCGGAAGTGGTCATATCCGAAGTATTTTTTTAGAATCTTTTCAGGCATAGAGCTTGTGATTTTTCAGTTTTGTCAAAATGTTTCCGACAAAACTTTTCCAGCCAGCCGCATGATTTGCGCTATAAAGGTACGGGCTTATTCAATGGTTTATCCGTAGAATAAACGTTTATGTTTGAAGTGAGACATTTTTGTGAGATTAAATTCTTTTGTTTTTCGTTTGAAGGTTTGGAATTGTTGGCCGTTCTCCGGTTGTGGTTTTGCAGTGGGTTTGGGAGTAGAGTTAGTTCTCTAAAGGGTTTTGCTTTGCTCTTTCTCATTTTTTTTGTACCTTTGCGGTCGTTAAGCTTGTTGAAGCGGCATTTTTTTCTTTGTGTCGTGAGCATTTTACTGCTTTTTGGATCGTGTCAGGCGGTTGAAGGAAAAGCCGTAAGCTTTTCCTTCAACCGCTTATTTTGTTTGGGTGAAAGTTTTGCAACAACTTTCAGGCTAGTGTTTATTGCGTAAGTCTGTTGCCTGGCAAAGCTTAGCTTAGACTTGTAAACCATTTGACAGAGATGTTATGGATGGCATTTCTACATGTTCCTGCCTTTTAAGGCAGGTAGAATTTGACTTTATGACTTTTGAACAATTGGGCGTCATCGCCCCCATTCTGAAAGCCCTTCGCAAGAAGGAATATGTACATCCGACACCCATCCAGGGGAGATCTATTCCCTTACTTTTGGAGGGTAGTGATTTATTGGGTTGTGCACAAACCGGTACCGGGAAGACTGCTTCTTTTGCTGTTCCCATTTTGCAGAAGCTTTATTTGAGCTCTTATGAGGCTCGTAAGATCAGGGCTTTAGTCGTTACCCCTACTCGTGAATTGGCTTTGCAAATTGCTCATAGTTTCACGGCTTACGGACAATTTACAGGTTTGCGAAATACCGTTGTTTTTGGCGGAGTGAAGCAAGCTGCGCAAGTTCGGGCTTTGCAGCGTGGGGTAGATATTTTGGTAGCTACTCCGGGTCGCTTGCTGGATTTGATGAACCAGGGCTTCATTTCTTTACGTGATGTGGAATATTTTGTTTTGGATGAGGCTGACCACATGTTGGACATGGGGTTTATCCATGACATTCGTCGCATTATTGCGGCTTTGCCCAAGAAGCGCCAGTCCTTGTTTTTTTCAGCCACTATGCCACCGGCTATAGAAAAACTGGCGGACACAATATTGACTAAACCCCGCCGCATAACGATCAAGCCTGAACAAACGACGATTGAGTTGGTCAGCCAGTTGGTCTATTTCGTTGCAAAGCAGGATAAATCCAAGTTGTTGTTGCGCTTGCTTGAGACCAAGGAGGACATGGATTCTACTTTGGTTTTTTCGAGAACCAAATATGGGGCTGATAAGCTGGTGAAGATTTTGCGTCGGGCCGGATGGAAAGCAGAGGCTATCCATGGCAACAAATCGCAGGCAGCCCGCCAAAAAGCTTTGGGTAATTTTAAGAGGAGGAAAACCAACATCTTGGTAGCAACCGACATCGCGGCCAGGGGTATTGATGTATCCAATTTGTCGTATGTCATCAACTATGATTTACCCAATGTGCCGGAGACTTATGTTCATCGCATTGGTCGTACGGGGCGGGCGGGTGCAGCAGGAGTAGCGCTTTCTTTTTGCCATCAAGAAGAGCGGGCGTATCTAAAGGATATTCAAAAGTTGATTAAACGCCGGTTGTCTGTAGTTGAAGACCATGATTTTGTAGAAAAGCAGGCTTTTTCCCGTTCGCCCAAGCCACGCAAGTACAAGCGCTTCAGCAAGAGAAGATGAAAGCATACGCAATTTCTTTTTATCTTTGAGCCTGCTCTCCCCCCTGAACGCCTTAGCAGCGTGAGGCAGCCTCAATGATTTGAATGCATGGCGACCAAGAAACAAAAAAGTAAAAAGACTGAATTACCGGTAGGCCTGAAAGACCCGCGCATTCCTAAAATAGTGGGGATTCTGTTGTTGGTATTTGGGTTGTATTTGCTCATTGCATTTACTTCTTACCTGTTTACTTGGCAGGAAGATCAAGATAAGGTGATGAATTTCACCTTGGGGCAAATGCTTTCGGGCAACATCGGCGTAGCCAATTGGTTAGGCCGCCTGGGTGCACTGCTGTCTCATCTGTTCTTTTATTGGGGCTTTGGTTTACCCTCCTTCTTTTTTGCCGGAGTGTCGTTGCTTTATGGATTGGACTTGCTCACGGAGAAGCCCATTAAATATCGATCGGCTTTAGTGGTAATGGGCTTGTCCTCTGTGGTTTATTTTTCTGTTTTGTTGGAGCTTGTTTTGCCGGCTTCGGCTTTTCCGGTAGGTGGGGCTTTGGGCAGCAATGTTGCCCTGTGGTTGAGGAACTCTTTGGGCCTTATCGGAGGGCTTATTGCTTTGTTGTTGATACCGCTGCTGTTGTTTTTTTGGATTGTACATCCAAATACGACGAGTTGGGCAAACTTCAAAGAGGATCTGAGCGAATGGTGGAATGTTGTGGTTTTGGGTAGGAGAAAAAAACCTTTGCAAGATTCTTTAGGGCGGGAGCAAAAGAAAGAGGAAGTGGGCAAAAATGAATCCAAACCTGCAACGCTCCGGCCCGGTGAACGGCATCCCGAAGATATAGCCGAAGAAAAGCGCAAAAAAGCGGAGGAGGAGCGGCGTAGAAAGCAGCTTGAAGTGCTGAAGGGCAAGGAACCGGAAAAACAACTCGAATTGCCTTTGGATGATTTGCCGAAAGGCAAAGCCAATTCTGACGAAGCTGAATTGGAAATTCAGGAAGACGGAGATAAGCCTTCTTTTCTCCAAGAGGAAGACGATTTTCCAGGCTTGAAGAAGGAAGAAGAGTTGCCGCCATATGATCCCACTTTGGATTTGGCGAGCTATCAATTTCCTCCTTTGGAATTGCTCAATGATTATTCCGATCACAAAATAGAAATTGATCGCAAGGAATTGGAGGCTCACAAGGATCAAATCATTGAGACTCTGCTCAATTACAAAATTGAAATCACTAAAATCCGGGCTACCGTAGGGCCGACGGTAACACTCTACGAAATTGTGCCCGCACCAGGTGTGCGCATTTCGCGCATCAAAAACCTGGAAGACGATATTGCACTCAATTTAGCTGCTTTGGGCATACGCATTATCGCTCCTATCCCCGGGCGTGGAACCATTGGTATTGAGGTTCCCAATAAGAAAAAGCAGATTGTCTCGCTGAAGGAGATCGTCGTTTCTCCCAAATTTCAAGAGGCGCGCATGGCTTTGCCCATTGCTCTGGGAAAGACCATCTCCAATGAAATTTTTGTGGCTGATCTGGCGAAAATGCCGCATTTGCTGATAGCCGGTGCTACAGGGCAAGGAAAGTCGGTGGGCATCAATGCCATTCTCATTTCTCTGCTCTATAAGATGCACCCCTCTCAGTTGAAACTGGTGTTGATAGATCCGAAGAAGGTAGAGCTGTTTCCCTATGCCAAGCTGGAGGGCCATTTTCTCGGTTTTCTGCCGGATCAGGAAGAGCCGATTACTACCGAGACGAATAAGGTCGTTTATACGCTCAACAGCCTTTGTATTGAAATGGATATGCGTTATGACCTGCTCAAGAAAGCACATGCGCGCAACATTCAGGAGTACAACACCAAGTTTATCGCTCGCCGTTTGAATCCCGATAAGGGGCATCGCTATTTGCCTTTTATCGTTTTGGTCATCGATGAATTTGCCGATTTGATCATGACGGCCGGTAAGGAAATCGAACAGCCCATAGGGCGTCTGGCGCAATTGTCCCGAGCTGTGGGTATTCATCTCATCATTGCTACGCAGCGACCTTCAGTGAATATCATTACGGGTGTCATTAAGGCCAATTTCCCCGCCCGTGTAGCTTATAAGGTAGCCTCTAAGGTGGATTCACGGACCATCTTGGATACCGGAGGTGCCGAGCAGCTCATCGGCCGTGGTGATATGCTCATGTCGGTGGATGGCAAAATCACTCGTCTGCAGTCGGCTTTTGTAGATACGCCGGAGGTAGAGCGGGTCATTCAATTCATACACGCGCAACCGGGATTTGTCGAACCATATTATCTGCCGGAGTTTAAAGGTGAAGACGAGGCTCAGGGCAACTCGGGCTTTAAACTTTCCGATTTGGATACGCTGTTTGAAGATGCTGCCCGTTTAGTCGTGCAAAACCAGCATGGTTCCACCTCTATGATCCAGCGCCGCCTCAAGCTGGGGTACAATAGAGCGGGGCGCATCATGGATCAGCTTGAGGCGCTGGGCATTGTAGGACCCAGTGAAGGCAGCAAAGCCCGGGAGGTGCTTTACTTTAGCATGGAAGAGTTGGAACGCTTTTTGGCTGAAATTCGCAAGAGCAAGTAGTTGTGAAAATTGCCCAACTCACCGATTTACACATAGGGCGTGAAGGGGAAGATACTTATGGCGTGGATGGTCGCGCTAATTTCTTGCGCTGCCTGGAAGAAATTAAAATCTGGCAGCCCGATTTGCTGGTGATTACGGGAGATCTTTGCTTTAGCCAGGGAGACGTTGAAGTTTATACCTGGCTGGCAGGGCATTTTCAAGCCCTTCCGTTTCCCTTTCGCGTTATCGGTGGTAACCACGACGACGTTCCTCTGATGGCAGGGGTATTGGGCATTCCTCAGGTTTTGCAGGAGGGGTACTTGTATTATGAGGAGTATCGGGAGGAGGATGCCTTGCAATTGATTTATCTGGATACTGCTTCACACAGCCTTTCGGCAAATCAAATTCGTTGGTTAGAGCGGGTTCTTGTTGAAAGAGAGGCCGATTTGCGCTTGCTTTTCATGCATCACCCGCCACTCTTGTATAGTCGGTCGGGTTTTATGGACAGTAAGCACGCTTTGCGCAATGGGGAAGAGGTGCTACCTGTGTTGAAACGTCAGTCTATACAGGTGTTTTGCGGGCACTACCATGCGGAAAAGGGTTTGCACCAACCACCTTTAAGCGTATTCATCACTCCTTCTACCTTTTTGCAAATAGATTTGGATAAGCCGGATTTCACCGTAGATCACTACAGGCCGGCCTGGCGGAAGATTGAAACAGAGGGTAGCTTTTTGAAGACAGAAGTTCGGTATGTGAGGTAGCTGCGCTTTACTTCTCTTCCTCCAAGATTTGCTCGGCGTGGTTTTTGGTTTTCACTTTCGTGAAAATCTTTTGGATACGCCCTTCTTCATCAATGATGAAAGTCGTGCGGTGCACGCCTTCGTAGCTGCGCCCCATGAATTTTTTCGGCCCCCACACGCCATAGGCTTTAACCACTTTTTTGTCAGTGTCTGCGAGAAGGTGGAAAGGCAGCTTTTTCTTTTCAATGAAGCGTTGATGGCTTTTTTCACTGTCGGGGCTTACGCCCAAAAGCTCGTAGCCGGCATCTCGAAGCTCTTGGTAGTGATCGCGCAGGCTACAGGCTTCTGCCGTACAGCCCGGAGTCAGATCTTTGGGGTAGAAGAACAAAATGAGTTTTTTTCCTCGGTAGTTGTCGAGGGATACGGTTTCTCCGGTTTCGATTGTACCTTCAAAATGGGGTGCGGGGTCTCCTTCTTTTAAGTGTGTCATGGATTTTGCTTTAGGTTCCTGTTTGTTTTTTTAGAAGGGCAGGTCGTCCAGACTGTCTTCTGTTTCTGGTGGAGCATCCTCATAAGAAGGGAAGTCTGCATCCTGCGTAGGAGGAGTTTCGCCCTGCTCCGGTTTTTCAATTCGCCAGGCATTGAGGTTGGTGAAAAATTTGTCGTTCCACTCGCGTCCCCGCAAGTCGAAATGGACGAGGATTTGATCATCGATTTCAAAGGGGTCAATGAGGGAGCAACGTTCTTGAGTCAGCTGGAATTTGATGTATTGAGGGTACATGCCCTCTTCTACTAAGATGACAAATTCTCTGGCTTTGAAAGTCTCGGTTTTTTGTTCCGTGTCAAATTTTCGATATAGCTTTCCTTGTATTTGAAAAGACATGGGGTGCTTCTTTTTGGTTTTGTGAAGGTGAAGCACAAAGGTAAGGCTTTTCTGCTCAAACCGAATTGCCTCATGGAAAGGAATGGTTTGAATGGAGTCGATGGGCATACTTGAAAAGAGCTTAGCCACAGGCTCCTGAATGTCGTTCATTTGTGGATTTTGGTTTTTTAGACCGGCACTTGCCCCAAAGAGAAAATTTCGGAGCCTTGTTCGCAGAGAACGGCTCGATTGCCGCGTAGGGCAATAGGGGCTTTGATTAAGTGCGGGTTTTTTTGGATGATGTTGAGCCAACAGGCTTCGCTAAAATCGCAGCCTCGGATATTTTCCTGATAATAGGGGTCTGCTTTATTGAGAAGTTCTTTGGGATGGAGCTTTAAAGTTCTGATGATTTGTTGCCAACTGGTGGTGGTGGAAGGAGCCTGCTCGAAAGTATAAGTGCGTACCGGAATGCCCATGCTGCGCGCCAGGGCAATGACTTTTTTGTGGGATGCTTTATCGGCATTGTAGTAGATCAAAATTTCGCGTTGATGTGTTTTCATCCCGTAACTGTTTGAAGTGTTTGATAAAATGATTTAAGCGTATTTGGGTTGTATTCATGGCGAAGTGGTTTGGGAGGCATTAGCCTCCCAAATCACTATCCTTTTGTTCGTTTGCGAGTCGTAAATGTCCTAAACCCTTTCGGTTTGGGTATAGACTGACTTGTTGTTTTTTAGTTTTTTTGTTTGGTTTTGTTTGGTGTTTTATTGTGTTTATGTAAAAATATAAACATTTCTACAGGTTAGTTTGTTGTCGTTTTTGTCGGATATCTTTGCGGACAGGCTGTGCCTGTCTGCGGGCCGCAGGCAGGAGAGATCCCACCTTTTCCTTGGGTATACACTCATGGCGGAGTGGTTTGGAGGCGTCAGCCTCCCAAGCTTCCTATCTTTTGCCCGTTTATGAGTCGTAAATATTCCCAAGCCTTTTCGGTTTGGGTGTATTTATCGTTTAGCTATGGGGGCAGGATTTAGAAAAATCTGGGGTTCACGTATTCCTGTGCTTCGTTTTGACCGAAGTTATAGCGCAGCATGGCCTCCACGCTACCGGTGCTAAAGTTTTTCAGATCTGAGAGGGTGAGGTCATAGGATACGCTAAAGAGTACCTTTGGAGAAAGTTGTGCTGCGAGGACGATATCTATAGATTCGCCAAAGCCCGTTACGGAAGAGCCGCCGAGGCGGTAAGTCAGGCCGGCCAGATATTTGTTGAGGATGTTGAGGCTGAGGTTGATGTCTGCATCCAGCGGGGCATTGTTTACGTATTTGAGGAGGATTTGGGGTTGTAAGCTCATTTGATCGTTGAGTACAAAGGACGCTCCTCCCATGAGAAAAGCATGGGGAATTTCTTTGGAAAGTTGCAAATCATTAGGTGTGTTAAAATCTATGTTGTTTTCGAGAATACGGGGAATGGAAAATCCCAGGTAGAAGTGTTCACCTTCGTAATAAAAGCCGGAGCCGAGGTTGAAGAGGTATTTTTGTTGTTGGTTAGCGGGAATGCTGGGGTCCAGGTTTATGGGTTGAGTGGCGTGAAGGCGGGGGTCTGTAAAATCTGCCGAGAGGGAGCGCAGGGAACCTTGGATACCCAGGCCCAGATAGCCTCTCCCTAAGGGAAAGCGATAGGCATAGGACATGTCAAGGGTGATGTTTTCAAATATGCTGATGGCCTGTCTGGAAATATTCATACCCAAGCCAATGCGTTGATGAGCCAGGGGTAGGGAGAAGGAGAGGACTTGTGTGCTGGGAGCACCTTCAACACCCAGCCATTGGCTGCGAACGATGGCTTGTAAGCTGGGAGCTTCTTGATTGCCTGCATAGCCGGGGTTGAGTGCCAGTTTGTTGTACATAAACTGGGTATATTGGCTCTCCTGTTGGGCATTTAGATTGAGAGAAAAGAGCGTGAGCAGGCTATATAGAAAGATGCGTTTCATGGCGTCATGTGTTTTTGGGAGTCCGATGAAGCAGATAGCTGTTTGTTTATCAATCAGGTTTGAGTCTTTAACGTTGGATGAGGAGGAAGCCACTTTCCGGAGGAGAGCCATCACCGAATTTAACTACGTAGAAATAGGTGCCTGCCGGCAAATCTTCTCCATTGTAGGTGCCATCCCAGTCGTTGTGATAGGGAGAGGCGTAGAAGACTTCATCGCCCCATTGGTTGATGATGGATACACTGTTATCGGGATAAACTCCATCTTGGGCTAGGCAGGGAATGACAAACAGGTCGTTGATGCCATCGCCGTTAGGTGTGATGATGGTCGGGACAATACATTGCGCATCGCCACCAACGGAAAAATACATGACAGCTTGGGAGCATTCGCAATCTACAGAGCAAAGCTCATAGATGACCTGGTCGTTGCCAATGAAGTTGATGTCTGCCTGATATTCATACAAGCCATTGCCCTTATCTATCAATTGGCCATGAGCCGGTTCTTGGAGGATAGCAATGGTGAAATCCGAAGGATAACTATCGTTGTCTAGGGGAGCAATGAGTGCTCTTCCGGCAAAGCTGACGTTGAGCTGGTCGTCTTGAGCTACGGGGGCATATTTGTAATCGATATGCAGGGTATCTGTGGCATCGGGGCCGCAGATGCCACCGTTGATGGTCCAGAGTAAGATGTTGTCTCCGGTTTCCAAGTTGCAGGCTACGGTTTGAGGATCAAAGGGATTGTCAAAGGTGATGTTGGGGTTTGGCGAAAGCCAAGAACCGGTGCCCACGGTAGGAGGCATGGCGTCGAGTTGAACGCAGCCGTTGCCACATTCAAAGAAATCAATGCCACCGATGGCGTATTGGTCGGCAATTCTTACGGTAATTTGGTCTGTACTTTCTCCACAGCCATTGTCGGGTAGGGTCCAGTAGAAAATATAGACGTTGCCGGGCACAAAGCCGGATACGGTGGTGTTGGGATCATCCGGGTTGGCAATAGTGATGCCCAGGTCCTGCTGGCTGGAAGGTTGATGCCAATAGCCACTACCGAAAGCAGGGGGTACTGCAGCCAAAGTCAGGGCATTGACAGCACAGGTGTCTATAGAGGGGCCTGCGTTGGCCTCTTCCATGATGTCTGCAGTTACGGTTACTTCGTCGGAAGAATAATTTTCACAGGCCCCGTTGGATAGCGACCAGCGGAAGGTATAGCTTTGACCCGGGATGAGACCCGTTATGGTGGTGTTGGGGTCGTTGGGGTTGCTGATTACGATATTGGGGTCACCACTGACGAGTTCCCAATAACCGGTGCCTGTAGTCGGAGGCGTTGCATTCATGATGGCTGGCTCGTCTTCGCAGGTGAAGAAATCAGGGCCGGCATCGGCTTGGTTAGCTGGTATTTGGCTGAAGCTGACGGTTGTGGGAATGGACAAGGCCGATTCACAGCCGTCAAGGATGGCTGCTACGTAGAAGTCATAGGAGCCTTCGCTGTAATTGCTGAAGTCTGTAATGCTGTAAAGCAGCGAAGAGGAGGGTTGCCCTATGGGTAGTTGATTGGCATCGTACCATTGGTAGCTGGCTCCGGCAGTAGCCGTGGAGGGTTCCACCTGCAGTACCAATTCGGCATTGGGGTCGTCTATGCAAATAGGACCGTTATTAAGAGCCAAGGGTAGCTGAGGCTTGGGTTTGACGACCACATTGGTGGATACGGGAGCAGAGGTGCAGCCGTTTAGGGTTACGACCAACACATAGGTTCCGGTGTTTTCGGTCATAGCTGGGGCTATGATGGGGTTGCATACGGTAGCGTTAAACTGGGCAGGTCCTGTCCATTGGAAGCTGATGTCCTCGCCTTCCATGCAGTCGGTACTGAAGTTGATGACATCTCCCTCGCAGACTTCGGTATCGCTGAAGATGGAGGGTTGCGGAATGGGGAACACCTGGATGGGTAGGATGGGTGAGGGGTCGGTGAAGCAGCCATCCACTTGCACGTATAAGTAGTAATTGCCCGTGTAAGTGGTGTCCATATCGCTGAGGGTAAGGCTGGGTGAACTGGTGGTAAAAGTGCCTACCGGAGTAACCCAAAAATAGATTTCGTTTTGGCCGTTATAGGGGTCGGTGGTGCTGAGCACAACCATATCACCGTCGCAGAAAGGCCCGGGTTCGCTGAGCTGAGGGAGTTCGGGAGCAGGGAGGATTTCACCCATATTGACGATGACAGAAGCGGGATTGGATTGGCAACCCTGGGGGTCGTTCACAACCAGGCTGTATTCTCCATTTTGTGCGGAGGTGGCCGCCGGAATCAGGCCTATGCTGTCTGTGGAAACAAAGCCATTCGGGCCACTCCAGAGGAAGTCGTAGTCTTGGTTTGGCGGGAAGAGGGTGGCGTAGAGGTGGATGTCCGTGGGGCCTTCGGGGCATTCGAGTGCATCGCTGCTGAGGGCTGTAATAGCAGGAGCTTGCAAGACATCGACCTGAGTTTGGTCGCTGTTGGTACAGCCGGCAGCTGAAGTGATAGTAACGCTGTAAGTGCCGGCTATGGGTGTAAGAGCGAGAGAGGAGCCGGTATGGGAGCCTCCGGCAGGGTCTGTCCATTCGTAAATGGCACCGTTGATTTCATCAACGGAGAGCAGTAGGGTTTCGTTGTCGCAAACGGGGCTGTTGGAGGTGATGGCTACGTTGGGCAGGTTTTCGATGTACACGAAGGTCGGTTCGGAGACGTCGGATTGGCAGATGTTATCAAGGGCTTGTACGGTCCATGCTCCGGCCTGGTTGAGGTTGACGTTTTCCAGTACCAGCATATTGGTATCCGTAACAAAGGTTTGGAACTGAGGACTGGTCCAGATGTAGGAGGTTACACCGCTAATGTTGGTCATGAGTACGACGGTATCTCCCAGGCAGGCAGGTGTACTTGAGGTGGTGCTGTTGTTGATTAGCGGTTGGTCGGGGGTATCCAGCACATTGACTGTGGTAGTGGCCGGTTCAGAGGCACAGCCGTTGTCAAAGACGGTGAGGGAATAAACGCCGGCATGTAAGAAGGCTGCCGGTTCAATGGCTGTAGGGAATTGGCTGCTGGAGCTAAAGCCGTTAGGGCCACTCCAGGCGTAAGTGATGTTAGGACCGGAAACGAAGGTCCCGAGCTGGATTAAGCCTCCTTCACAGACGTTGATGAGGGTGTCTGCTACCGATGCGGTGGGTTGCCCTGTTATGGTCGTGCAAACGGAAGCTGAGGGGTTAGAAGGGCAGCCGTTGCGCACCACGATGACAAAATAGCAGCTATCACCAGCCAGATGGGGTGCGGGGATGGTATAAGACGGTACGGTAGTGGTAGCGAGCAGGGTGCCATTTGGCGAAAGCCCGCTAAACCACATGTACTCTATGGAAGAACTGCCCGGAGGAGGAGTGGTGGACAAGACGATGTCTTGGTCAAAGCAGTGCATGTTGGCATCTATGGAAATGTCAGCCGTGATGGGCAGATCGTCTATGGAGACCTGAACTTCGCCTTCGGAAACACAGCCTGTAAGCCCTTCTATGGTGAGCGTGTAGGTGCCGGCATTGGCTGCAGTGACACCATAAATGATGGGATTTTCCTCTGAAGAAGAAAAGCCGTTGGGGCCTGTCCAGTTGTAGAGATAGACGTTGTTTCCGGGAGCATAAGGAGCATTGGCAAAGAGGTAGAGGGTGTCGCTACCACAAGCGCCGATGAAGTAATCGGGCTGAGGAGCTTCGCCTTCAACGCGTACCAGAGCCTGGCAAGTGTCGCTGTTGTTGGCTCCGTCTAAGACAATCAGATTGACAGTGAGGGTGTCGCCAATCATATCGCAAGTGATGAGGTTGGGCTCTGCAAACATCTGTTCAATGCTGCAGTTATCGGTACTTCCCAAGTCAATTGATGCAGGCGGGATGGTATCGGTAACCAGGCCTGAGGGGTTGATGTACACGATGGAGCCTCCACAAACAGCTTGAGGAGCTTGGTCGTCGATGACTTCTATTTGATAAGAGCAGGTGTCGGCATTACCGGCTAAGTCTTCCACGATGTAGTGTACAGTGGTGATGCCTTGGTTGAGCGTTGCATCCGGAGGTAAGAGCGTATTTAGTGGTGTGGGTGGAATGAGGGTTGCTCCCTCAGTGTAGTAGGTGGGCGTAAAGGTTTCGTATTCAAAGGTGGCTTGAATGGTGCTGTGTAGATCGGGTGCTCCGTTTTGATAAACGTTGCCCGGAATGCAAGGGTTGATGCCTATTCCCGGTGGGGAGTTGTTGGGGTCGAAGTCGGTGTTGGAGAGGGCTAAGATGGGGATATAACCCAAAGCAACCCAACTATTGAACTGGGCTGCAGGGATGGTAAAAGTGGCCGTGAGGTAGTTGTTGCAATCTCCGGGCGTAACGTGTGGTTGTCCGATTTCGGTTGTACCAAGAGAATCACCGGCTGGGGAGGCATAGATGGTGAAGTATTCTCCAGGTTCATCCACATCACCTAAAATAGTGATGGTAAGCGTTACAGAATCGGAAGCAGCGGGAGGTAGAGGGTCAAAGAGAAAAGTGAAGTTGTCTGCGAGGACTTCATCCAAGTTGGGGTTGTAGGAGAAAGTAATGAAGGAATTGTTGGGGGCAGGCTCGGTTGCACTGACCATGGTGGTTAGGCCACAGTTGTCACTTACATTCACAAAGAGCGGGAGCTGGGTTTCAACGGTGCAAGCTCCGGTATCGGTGGTGAGGGTCTGGTTGGCCGGGCAAATGAGCACAGGGGCTTCCTGATCTTGTACTTCCAATAAGAAAGAATCGACGTTTTCATTGCCACTGCAGTCCGATACGTAATAGGTTATGTTGGTGTTGCCTTGGGGGAAAGTGAGGCTTGGTGGTGCCATGGGATCCATGGGCTGGCGCGGCCCGCCATCTATGCTGTACTCGTAAGTCAAGCCATCTGGCGTGGCAGCCTGATAGTCGAGTGAGACTTGGGCCGTACTGGTGCCGCAGATGTCGTTAATGGAAAATGCTCCGTTTTGAAAGGGTGGGTCGTATGGAATGAGGCTGATTTCAATGAGACCGTCTTGCGCCCAATTGTTGAAATCTGCCATGGGGATGCTCAGCATCGTTATGGAGGTATCGCATTGAGCCGGTGAGAGGTTGGTGGAGTCTATGAGGTTGCCATCTTCACCGTAAATGAGGAAGATTTCGGTAGGTTGTTCAGCATCTATGTTGAACAAGGTGATGTTGAGATTGACATCCGAGGTGGCTATGGTAGGCGGAGCAGCTACAGGCAGTTGGAAGAATACGGGATCAACAATCACTTGGAGGGAATCGCCCGGGCCAGCCGTGATGGGCAGTGTTTGAGTTACATTTTGCGAAAGCGGGATGGTATTGCAGTCTTCCAATACGATGGGAGTGGGTAGGGTGAAGACAGCTTCACATTGCCCCGGATCGGTGGGGATGATGGTGTCTTGAGGCGCAAAGAGGAAGCTGGGTGCAATGGTATCTACTACGGTAAAAGTGGCTATACTGGTGTCGGCATTACCGCATTCATCCATGGCGATAAAACGCACATCCTGCGTAGTCAATATACCCGGAGGGAATCCGGAGCAGATCGGGGGAAGGCTGGCGGGGGTACTGCCATCGGCGTTTTCTATCTGCCAGGTGAGGCTGTCTGAGCACATGTCGCTGGCCTGGGCTTGCGCCAAATTGGCGATCCAGTCGTTAAAGCTTTGTTCAATATCATTGCTGCAGTCGATGCTGAGATCTTGTGCCTGTTGGGAGAAGGTAGGGGGTAGGGTGTCTTGAACATAAATAACCTGAAGAAAACTGTCTTTGTTGGCGCAGCCGTCCTGAATGATCCATGTGCGACGAAGGGTGTAGGTGTTGGCACACAGCGTGTTGGAGATTTGGTTTATTGGGGAAATGTCAATGAGGGTATCACACTGGTCAACTAGGTTGGTGGGTTGGCCTGTAATGTTGGGATCGTCAATTTGCGAGCAGTCGAGGTAAAGGGTATCTGCCGGTGGAGTGTAAGTTGGCGGTATGGTGTCGCGCACCATGATGATTTGGTCCAGGCTGCTGCTGTTGTTGCACACATCCGTTACGGTCCAGGTTCTGATGATGTCGTAATTGGGTAAACAGCCCTGTGCAATGGTGTTGTCGCTGTAAGCAATGGTAAAGGCATTGCCGCAGTTGTCCGTGATGTCGGTGGGCAGGAGATAACCGGTTACCGAAGTATCTGTTGCTGCACCACAGCTCAAAAGGGTGTCTTGTGGTGGAGTAAAAGAAGGAGGTGTAGTGTCTTGTACCCAAATGACTTGTGTGGCAGATGTGCTGTTGCCACAGGTATCGGAGGCTGTCCAGGTGCGGGTGATGCTATAGGTGTAGTCGGTACAGGCACCGCTACTGGTTTGTGTACTGTTTTCTTGAAAGCTTATGGTAATCAGGGCATCGGGTAAGCATTGATCTGTAGCAGTTACTGCAGCCGGAGGTGGTACTGCGGCGGAACAGTTCACGGTGGTATCTGCGGGTATTCCCATCAAAACGGGTGCCACGGTATCAATGATGGTATAGGTGGCCAAAGCCGTATCGGTCAAACCACATTGATCGGCTATGATAAACGAGATGGTGATAGAGCTACAATGGGCTTCAAAAGTAGAGGGGCCATCATGAGATTGAGTAAATCCCGACCCCGAGGTGCAGTTGTCCGTAACGGAAGCGAGGATGGCATTTTGTTGTAGGGATAGCCACAAGCTGTAGTTAGCCGTGTCACAAATAGCAATTTGGTCTTGAGGTAAAAAGCCAATAACAGGAGGAATGGTATCGGGTAAGATGGTGATGGTTTGAGTAGCTGTGGTGGTGTTGCCTGAAGCGTCGCTGACGGTCCAAGTTCGGATAATGGTAGTGGGTGAGTTTCCGCAAGCAGCTCCAGGTATGGATGGGCTATCGGAAGGAATAGCTAGTAAGTTGCCATCACAATTATCTGTGGCGTTTAGCGGGAAGCCTGCGGGTGCATCTCCCGCACAAGATACCACTGTGTCGGCAGGTATGGGATCTATGATGACCGGAGGGATAGTGTCTAAAAAGTGGATGTCATAGTAGAAAGTATCCTGGTTGCCGACATCATCTGCTGCGATAAAAGCTATGGTGATGTCGGTAACTCCATTAATAGTGTCATTTACGGCATAACCCGTGAGAGCTGGATCTACACCGGTAGGCGGAGTGAGGATGTTGGCACCGACAGTGCTGCTGACGGTGGGTGGCATGCCGTTAAAGTCTAAAACATCTTGGCAGTTAGCATCTAAGTAATAAAGCGTGTCGGGGCTGGGGGTGAAATTGAACTGAGCTTGCGCTGCATTTGCGAACAGGTAAGTAAAAAGGGCACCCAGAATGTAAGAAAAGAGTAATCGGTTCTTCATGCAAAGGGATTTTGCGGGGTTTGGTTGGGGAATATGAACGCCTAATTTAATATTTAAGACGACTTTAAGGCAACAAAGCTACACATCTCCTTGGAATTTTCCGAAAAATAGGCATTGGATTCCAAGCTTAAGCTTAACTTAAGCTGTCTTTGTCAGCTGTTTTTCAGCGGAGACGGTTTTCCCCCTTGGTGTTTTGCTTCTAAGTTGCTGTGTCAACGATGTGTTAGGGCACAGCTTTACCCATTATTCGCAACTAGCTTATCATCTTACCCTTTTGAACGATCAAAAGGAGTTAAAAGCTGTTTGGAGCCGTTGTATGCTTTCTTTTTTCCCCAGCAGTTCCATGATGTCGAAAATGCCGGGACCGCGAGTTGTTCCGGTCAGAGCAACCCTAAGAAGGGGGAAGATTTCACCGATTTTGAGTTCGTGCCTTTCGGCAAATGCTTTGACGTGTTGTTCCGTGCTTTCCGCGGTGAAGTTGTCCAATTGTTCGAGCTCTTCTGCCAGCTTTAAAAACAGTGGTCGGCGCTCGGGCTTCCACTTTTTCCGTACGGTCTTGGAGTCGTATTCCCGTACCGCTTCCAAAAGGTATTTGCCTTGTTCCCAAAATTCGGGGTAGAGGGAAACCCGTTCTTTGAGCAAGTGGCAGAACTTTTCAAGCCAGGCCGGTTCCGCATGATGGCCGTGTTTGGCCAAGATGGGAGCAATTTGCTTAGCGAGCTGAGTATCGTCACTACTTTGTATGTACTGTTGGTTGAACCACAAGGCTTTGTCGTAGTCAAAGCGGGCTCCGGCCTTACCGATTTTGTCCAGAGAAAAAGCTGCGATGAGTCCCTCTATGGTGAAGATTTCCTGCTCGGTGCCGGGGTTCCAGCCGAGAAAAGCCAGGAAATTAACTACTGCCCGAGGGTCAAAGCCAAATTCTCGAAATCCTTTGAAAGATTCCTCTTCACTTTCTCCTTTCCAAGATAGGGGAAAGACCGGAATGCCAAGCTTGAGGCCATCGCGTTTGCTGAGTTTTCCTTTACCGGTGGGTTTGAGGATTAAGGGCAGGTGAGCAAAAGCCGGCATGTCTTCTTCCCAACCAAAAGCCCGATAGAGTAAGATATGGTGTGCTGTGCTGGGGAGCCATTCCTCACCTCTTATTACGTGTGTAATCTTCATGAGGTGGTCATCTACCACGTTGGCCAAGTGGTAAGTGGGCATGCCGTCAGCTTTAAATAAAATTTTATCGTCCAGCTCTTCGCTCTTGAAACGCACTTCCCCGCGTATGCGGTCGTTGATGAGAATTTCTTCTCCCGGGTCAACCTTCAGGCGAATGGTATAAGGGGCACCCGATTCGATTAAGCTACGGGTTTCATTTGCCGAAAGGCTGAGGCTGTTACGCATTTGCATGCGCTGTTTGGCATCGTATTTAAAAGGCGGTAATCCTTTTTCCTGAAAAGCTCGGCGTTGGGCATCCAATTCTTCCGCCGAATCAAAAGCATAATAGGCCTTGTCCTGGGCTACAAGTTCTTCTACATAAGCCCGATAGATGTCTTTTCGTTCGGACTGGCGATAAGGACCATAAGGGCCTCCGGTTTCAGGACCTTCGTCAACTTGCAGGCCCAACCATTGTAGTGCTTCCAAAATGTATTTTTCCGCCCCGGCTACATATCGGGTTTGGTCGGTGTCTTCGATGCGTAAAACAAAAGTTCCTCCTGTTTTTTTTGCCAGCAGGTAGTTGTACAGAGCTGTGCGTACACCTCCAATGTGAAGAGGTCCGGTGGGGCTGGGAGCAAATCTGAGACGCATAAGGAAAAATTTGTCATCTTTTGTGCAAAAAAAACATGCGGGAGGGCAGCAAAAAAGCTTTTTTATGCGTTAGAAATACAAACAAGCTCAAATCCCCCCCCTCACAGGAAAATCGGGAGCAAAGGTAAGGAATTTTGCGTCTGCCAGATGAA
>JALSKB010000027.1 GCA_026989035.1 Saprospiraceae bacterium
TGATGTCCAACACAAAATCCGAATCGTAATCCGCCGGCACCAAATCAAAGCTGCCGTAGTTGTACAGTTTAAAAGCATCGGGCTGAATAAAAAAACCGTTGTTTAAGGTATAAACCGTGCCTTGATGCGTAATCGTAACTTCTGCAGAATCCACCAAAGTTTCCTCCAAAAACTCCTGGGGATCGGAAGGAAAAGGTGCAAAGTAAGCTGCACTGCGCGTCAGCAACAATTGAAAAGGCTTCCCCGGTTCCAAATAACATTCCACCACGTATTGCGATTCATAAGCCGGCAGTTTCAGCTCAACTTCCTGCTCCAAATTACAGGATAAGATTCCATTTGCCGAAAGGCCAAACAAAACCCACCCCCAGACGGGCACGGAAAAAACACCTAAAGAAAAAATCTTTTCTTTCGTCATGATTCAAAAACTAAAATTCCAGGTAACAGAAGGCAAAATCGGGAAAAGCGATACCTGCTTGGCAGCAATGCGGCTCGGAATACTCAATGGCTGTCCCTGCTGCCCCTCTTCGTATTCCGGCTCCAGGTACAAGAAGAAAGTATTGCGGCGGTCCAGGGCATTGATGACGTTGATGGTTAAGTCGTTTTCTCCCCACTTGGGAAAAAAGTGAATGACTAAGCCCAAATCCAAACGCTGATAGGAAGGCAAACGGTAGTTGTTGCGCTCTTGGTAAACCGGTATGACAGCGTGAAATTCTCCGCCCGACACATCTTGAAAAGTGAAACGCCCGGTGGGGAGCCAGGTCAAATCACCGGAACCGTACACATAAGTTGCCGTAGCTGTAAAACGAGAGTTAAACTTGTAGATGAGCACCACGGACAAATCGTGCCGACGATCGTAACGGGGTGAAAAATAAGCCGTCCCCTGGTTGAAATAATTGCCCGAATAAAGCGGACTAAACTCCCCTATTCTGACCAAAGACAGGGTGTACCCTATCCAACCGGTGAGCTTGCCCTCCTTTTTTTCCAGACTCAATTCTGCCCCATAACTATACCCCTTGCCCACGGCAAATTCCTCCTCTAACTTATCATTGACAAACAGCTCTGCCCCATCTACAAAGCTAATCTGATTCGAAAGCCTTTTGTAATAGTACTCATTCGTCAAAAAATATCCACCTCCCAACAAACAGGAGAAACCGGCCGCTACTTGCTGCGAACGTTGGGGCAACACCTGCTTCGTGCTGGGATACCAGATATCGGTAGGCAAAGAAACTCCGGCCGTAGAAACCAAATGCATGTACTGGCTCATCAGGGCATAGCTGGCCTTGATGCTGAGTTTATTCGTAGCTTTGTAGCGGGCGTTCAAGCGAGGTTCCAAGCCGTAGTGAAAAACGCCATCGTTGAAAAAGCCGCTCAAGCGCAAGCCGCCCTGCAACAACCAACGCGTACCGGCATTCCACTCATCGGAAAAATACAAACCGCCCTCCAAGGCATCGTATTGCTGGCCTGCAGAAAATTCCACTTCGCCGTTTGTACTACCGGCCTTGAGCCGTCCCACATCAAAACGATGATATGTCATTCCCCCACCAAAACGAAAAGTGTGGTTTTCATTCCACACCAGATAACTATCGTTTTTCAAATTCACATCCCGAATGTTAGACCCCACATTGAAGGCAAAGCCCGTAATTTTATTGCTGATGTTGTACGTGTAGTCCGAAAAAGTAAAAGTCGTATTGGAAAAAAGACGAGGGCTGAAGATGTGATTCCAACGAACGGTACCCGTAGCATTACCCCAATCAAAAACAAAATTGAAAAAATCCGTAGAAAAGTTAAAAACGTCCCTGCCAAAATATCCGCTGAGGTAAAGCCTGTCTTTTTCACTCAACTTGGTGTTGATTTTGGCATTGAGGTCGTAAAAGTAGTAATCCGGAATTTGGAAAGCATCGGGCTTGTCTTCGTTGGATTTGTTGATGGCCCGCGTAATGAGGTCGAAATACGTACGACGCCCGGAAACCATGAAAGAAGACTTTCCTTTTTGAATAGGCCCTTCCAAGGTCAAGCGGGAAGAAATCAAGCCTATGCCCCCTTTACCTGAAAATCTCTTGTTATTGCCCTCGTTCAACTTGACGTCAATGACCGAAGAGAGGCGGCCACCGTACTGAGCGGGGAAGCCCCCTTTGTAGAGTTTCAGGTCTTTGACCGCATCTGTATTGAAAGTGCTAAAAAAGCCGAAGAGATGAGCCGCGTTGTACACCACCGCTTCATCCAGCACAATGAGGTTTTGATCGGCGGCTCCTCCCCGGACGAACAAACCGGTAGAGCCTTCGGCACCGGAAGGAATGCCCGGTTTCAGTTGCAGGGTTTTAAGCACGTCGCTCTCCCCCAGCAAGACGGGAACCAACTTGGCTTCCCGAGTCGAAATGGCTTCCACGCTCATTTCGGTACTGTTGAGCTGCTCTTCATAAGAGTCGGCTTTAACCACCACCTCGGCCAGCTCCACCCCGGTACCCAATTCCACATCCAAGCGGGTGTTTTCTTCCAGATACACGGTAAAAGTTTTGGTTTGAAAGCCTACATAGCTAAATTGCACCATGAGGCTATCTCGAGCCGGAAGTTTGATGGAGTAAAAGCCGTATTCGTTGGAGATGGTACCGCGCTCCAGCTGCGGAACATAAATCGTTGCCCCGATCAAGGTCTCGCCGGTCTCGACATCACTCAAAGTTCCGGACAAGACAAACCTTTCCTGAGCCGTAGAAATCTTCCATCCGCAAAAGAATAAAAAGGAGAGAATAACGTATTTCATAGGAACGCAACCTTCAAGGTGTTTTGGCCTTTCGGCAAATGAGAGATCAGCCGCTTATACAATCTGCTCTTCCACACACAAAAGAACGACATAAGTTAGACAGAGTTTAAACACAGCAAGTCTTTTTCTACCAACAGAATAAATTTTCACACCTACGGTTGCATTTGATCAAGAAGATAAGGGCCGAGCCATTCGAACCATGCTCAGCTCGGACAATCAGCCTGACTTTACAAGCTGCAAAGAGCAAAAGAGAAGAAAAAGCACAGGTTCTTTTTTCAAAGCAGGTTTAAAGCATTTCGGCATGAGTTCAAAAAGGCCTAACTTTGCCTGCCGTATAAACGCGGGCCGATTCGGCTGCAAGCCCGGAACGTCCCCCACAAAACTTAGATTGACGACATGAAAAAACAAGTCAAAGTAGCCCTCCTTTCGCTGACAGCCTTAATTATCTTCGGTTGGGGAATCAAATACCTACAGGGGCAAAACCTGTTCAAACCTTCTCAAACCTTTTACATTCGCTATGACAACGTAGATTTCCTCAAAATTGCCAGCCCTGTGGTCATCAGTGGCCTGGAAGTCGGCACGGTCAAAGACATCTACCAAGACCCCAAAGACGTCAAGAAAATCATCGTGGAAATCACCGTTGAAAAGCGCTATTGCGTACCTCAAAATGCCGTGGCTCGCCTGATTTCTACCAGTCTCATGGGAGGCAAAGCCATTGAAATAAGCTTTGACATCGGCCAAACGCAGGAAAACTGCTTGGAAAGCGGTTCTTTTATTCAGGGAAAGACGGTGGGCTTTTTGCCTTCCATGGCGGGTGAAAAAGTGGCTACCTCAACCGAAGAGGTTCTGGAAAAACTCGTCACCCTACTCGATACCATCAACGGGCAAATGAGCAGTGGCGACAAAAAAATGCTCAGCCAAAGCATGGAAGACATCCAAGCTACACTGGCCAACCTCCACGCCATGAGCGCTTCACTCAATGCCATAATAACCCAATCGCGCAGCAGCATTCAAAACACCTTGGCACATACGGAAGAAATCACAGGCATGCTGGCCAACCAACGCCAAGCCATTGCCCAAACCATAACCCACTTCAACAGCATCAGCAAAGAGCTTGAAGACAGCCAGCTGGGAACGCAAATCACCGAACTAACAGACAAACTCAACGGCACCCTGGCCACCTTAGACAACGGACTGCAGCAATTCAGCTCCATCCTCAACCAACTGCAAGAGGGCAAAGGCTCCCTGGGCCTTTTGCTGCAAGACGAATCCCTCTACCAAAACCTCAACACCACCCTACAACATACCGAATTACTGCTCCAGGATCTGCGACTTCATCCCAAGCGTTACACCCGCATCCTGTCCAAAAAGGAAAAGCCCTATATCGCCCCGGAAGAAGATCCCGGCCTGAAAGAGCAGAGATAACAGCCGCTGCTCTTCTTACGCTTCGACAACACACACACTATGCCCGGAAAAAAGAAACACAAAATACTCATCGTAGATGACGAGCGCAGCATACGACACACCCTGCGCGAAATCCTCGAATTTGAAGATTTCCAGGTCGAAGAAGCCGAAAACGGCATGGAAGGTTTGGCGAAAGCCAAAGATGGCGCCTTTGATCTGCTCATCATGGACATCAAAATGCCGCAAATGGACGGGCTGCAGGCTTTAGAACGCCTGCAAATCCTTCAACCCGACTTGCCGATCATCATGATCTCCGGGCATGGCACCATAGAAACCGCCGTGGAAGCCGTCAAGAAAGGTGCCTTTGACTACATTTCCAAACCCCCTGACCTCAATCGCCTGCTCATCACCGTGCGCAATGCCCTGGACAAATCCAGCCTCATTACGGAGACCAAAGTCCTCAAGAAAAAAGTCGCCGCCAGCAAAACCATCGAGATGATTGGCCGGTCGGCCCCTATGCAGCACATACGCCAAACCATAGAGCGCGTAGCCCCTTCGGAAGCCCGCGTACTCATCTTGGGCCCCAACGGCAGCGGTAAAGAACTGGTGGCCCGGCAAATCCATGCCCAAAGCAAGCGCTCTGACGGCCCCATGATCGAAGTCAATTGCGCGGCCATCCCTTCCGAATTGATCGAAAGCGAATTGTTCGGCCACGAAAAGGGCTCCTTCACCTCTGCCATCAAGCAACGCATCGGCAAGTTCGAACAAGCCCACGGAGGCACGCTCTTCCTCGATGAAGTGGGCGACATGAGCCTTTCTGCCCAGGCTAAAGTCTTGCGTGCCCTGCAAGAAAATACCATCACGCGGGTCGGAGGTGACAAGGAAATTAAAGTGGACGTCCGCGTCATCGCTGCTACCAACAAAGACCTACGCAAAGAAATTGCCGAAGGGCGCTTCCGCGAAGACCTCTACCACCGGCTGGCCGTTATTATCATTCCCGTGCCTGCTCTCAACGATCGCAAAGACGACATCCCCCTCCTCGTAGAACACTTCCTGCAAACCTTGCCTCAGGAAATGGGCATCCCACCCAAAAAAATAGAAAAAGAAGCCATTAAACTGCTACAAAAGGTAAATTGGAGCGGCAACATCAGAGAATTGCGCAACGTAGTAGAACGCCTCATGATCCTCAGCGGTCCATCCATCTCTGCCCAAGATGTGAACACCTTTGTCTTGCCCACTTCCACCCCTGATGAACCCCGACTGTCCGAGCTCTTCAGACAGAGCAATTCCTGGGAAGAAGTACTGGAAAAAGTCAAAAA
>JALSKB010000028.1 GCA_026989035.1 Saprospiraceae bacterium
GTTTTCACATAGGCTTTTCTAGCCAGAAATCCCTTTTCATCTTTGTCCAGGACAAAGACAAACTCCTTTCCACCGACTTCATTTTGAACCAATTCAGCCGGTACCACGATGACATTTTTGAGGGTTTTATCGTTGAGACGAATGACGCCCAGCAAATTGGGTTTTAGCAAAGCATCCGGATTATCGAGCCAGGCCTCTGCCTCAAAAGTCCGGTTGGAAGGATTGATCAACTGCCCCACCGCATCGATGCGAGCCATACGCTTTAAGCCCAAAACAGGAAATTCGATCTCTACTTTAACTCCTCTTTTCACTATGCTCAAATAATTTTCGGGCACTTCTGCCACGACTTTCACTTTACGCGTGTTTAACAACTGAAGAACCGGCATACCGGGAGCAGCCACTTCACCAGGTTTCACCATCAACTTTTCTATCTGCCCCGATAAGGGAGCATAGATTTGGGCTTTCGCCAAACGGGCTTCCAGTGCTTCCTTTGTTTTTTCCAGGCGATCAAATTTGTTTTTGGCCTGTAGATACTGAATTTCCGAACCGATTTCCTGCTCCCACAAGCGCTTTTGCCGTTCATAGACTTCCCTGGCCAGATCTAAAGAGACTTCCAGTTCTGCCAGCTGTTTTTCCAATTCACTCAAATCAAAGCGAGCCAGCAATTGCCCCTTGCGCACGTACTGCCCTTCGCGAACTTTTAGATCAATCAAACGCCCTCCTGTTTCCGTAGATACCGTGATCAAGTCGTCTGATTGCACTAAACCTTGAAGTTCTACATAGTGCTTAAAAGCTTGTTTCTCGGCAAGTAAGGTGCGTACTAAAGTACTTTCATCCTGCTGTTCTTTGGGATTGAGCTCTGCTTCCAAGGCCGCTATCTCCTGTTGCAAAAGCCTTAGCTCTTCTCTTTTTTGCTCGAGCAAAGCCTGCTTGTCCTTCACCTGCTCATCGCCCTTCGAACAAGCCCAATTAAAAAGGACCAACAGCAGAAGCCCAAGCAAGCTCAAATTCCTTTTACCGTATTGATTCCAATTCATCTCGTCTTAGTTTTTCTCGTTTATTTACCTAAGGCATAGCGGAGCTCCATTTGAGCTTTAACCAACTCGTAAAGAGCCTGTTGTACATTTTGCTGATTTTGGTGAAGTTGTTGTTCTGCCTGAATCAGCTCTACACTGGAACCCACACCCTCGCGATACTTAATTTGGCTCAAATTGTAAATTTGCTCGGCCAGCTCCAGATTGGATTTCTGACTTTTCCAGTTTTCCAAAGCATTTTGGTAATTGATGCGAGCATTTTCCACTTCCATGTAAATGGCCTGCTCCAACACATCCATCTGCAAGTGCAACTGCTCTATTTGCAATTTGGCTCGCTGCACTTTGGCTCGTTTTTGCAAACCGTCAAAGATGGGAATCTTGAGCTGCAAACCCACTACCGTAGTTGGATACCATTGACCTTCTGACAACTTGTTGGCCAAAAGAGATTGGCTGTAAGAACCAAAGCCGTAAAGTGCCGGCCAATAGCCCGAACGCTGCAAACGCAAATTTAATTCGTTGAGATGAACAGAGCTTTGAAGTTGGCGGTAAAGAGGCCTTGCGGCAAAGCTTATATCGCCATGCAAATCGTCCTCTGCGGCAGCTTGCCACAATTCCTGCAAATCGCCTTTAACCTCCAGTTCCTCTTCCACGGGATACCCCATGCTGAGCTTCAAAGCGTTCAGCAGTTGTCCTTTGCTGCGCAACAAATTGTCGCGTCGGGTTTTCACTGTTGCCAAAGACAAGCTCAAGCGATCCACATCCAATTTTTCCAAAAACCCCTCCTCATACAAAGCTCTTGTTTCCTGCAACAAGGCTTCTATGTTTTTGATGTTCTTGTCGAGGATTTGCAGATTACTGTTTAGCAAAAGTACTGCCAAGAAAGCCTCTCTTACTCTTTTTTCCACCTGCTCGCGCACCACTTCGGCATTTTGATCAACCCATGACCGATAAGCCTGAGCTGCCTGCAAACCGATAAAATAAGAACCATCCACGATCATCGTTTGTAGCTCCAGTTTGGCAGCTAAATTGTGCTTTGTACCAAACTGCGCAGGTAAACCATCGCCGGTTTCAATATTCTTAGGAGGGATAACGCCCTCCTGAAACAAGACTCCATATACGGCAGGCGTAATGAAGTCGGGCAAAATCTGCGTGGGGATATCGATGAAGTACTGATAACCCAAGTTGGCCGAAAGATGGGGTATCCCCAAGGCTCGAGTCTCCTCTATGCGCCAACGGGCATCAGCATCTTCCAAAGAAGCCTTTTTGAGGTCGGGATGATGCCCCCGGGCATAAGAAAGCGCTTGCTCCAAATCCATTACTTCTGCTGCCTGCTGCGCCCTTAAAGGGTTCAAACACAAACCCAAAAGCAAAAACGGAAAAAGTCCAATTTTTACCCCATACCCGAATTGAAATGGCCATGATGTAAAACCATAAGTTTTTTCCGTCCGATGGACAGACCATGGAGATCTGCTTCGAAGCCATCCCAAAGATTTTAGTGCCCACACTAAAAAAACAACAAGCAGTAAAAAAGCCATGAAGCTCATCTTTGTATTTTGTGTTCAGTCATTTCATTTTCTACCCAAACCAAAATGATTTGGGACATTTACGACTCTCAAACGGGCGAAAGACAGGGAGTTTGGAGGGCTGATATCTCCCAAACCACTTCGCCAAGAGTATAGCTCAAGCAAAAGAAGCCAAAAACACAAGCAAGCATGCTCAAACTACCTCGCTCCGGACATGGCGCCATGCCCCAACTACAAAAGGCAGCAAACAAAATCCGTATCCTTACTCCGGTCCGATACAGCCTATGGCTCGAAGCTTTTCTTCCAACAGCTCACGGCCACGGTGAGAAACAATCCCGTACATGTGATAAGCAATGAACTGATGAAAAAGAGCCGTACGCTCAAAAGCCTCAATCGGAAAAAGCTGCTCATCTACCAAGGAGTCAGCTAAGCGCATGTACAAACGCGAAAGGACAAAAGAGTCCAATTCCCGCCTATACAAACCCTCCGCAACCCCCCGTCCCAAATTACTCTCAATCAATTTACGTATGCGGGTAAAGTGCAAACCCTCGATCAATTCCCAGGCAGAAGCGTAGTATTTGCGCACTTCCAGCATCACATTTGGCGAAAGCCTGCGAAACAATGCAATGACATAGCCTGCAACAAAGAACATCTCGTCTATGGCATGCTCAGCTTGCTCACTGTTTTGCTGCATCAGGCGATACTCGCGCTCCAAAAAAGAGCGCACCACAGCACAGACCAACTCCTCCTTACCTCCAAAATGACGATAAAGCGTTTTTTTGGACATCCCCATCTCGGCAGCCAAATCCGACATGGTTACCGTGCGCAACCCATAGCGCAAAAAGGCCTGCTCCGCCTGCTGCAAAATCTTTTCTACAGTACCCGTTTCTGCCATAACGGCGCAAAGGTAAGCAAAAAAGAAACATAGGAAACTTTTCCCGTGAAAAAAGTTTCCTACTTAACCGTTAAACTGTCCTGAGGCAAAGTATCCTGCTCTAAAACCGCAGGATCGGACTGCTCAAAGGGAGATTTCCTCACCTGCCAGGAGCGAATGGCAATGAGGAAGATAAAGAAAAGGATAAAGGCAAGGCTAGCCAGGATGCATCCCCGCCCCCAAAGCCTTCCGGAAGCAGTAGATTCCGTTGGGATTTTTTCCATAAAGCAAAGGTAAAAAAGATCAAAACAGTCCAAAAATGTATCCGATTGAGCAGGGCTAAAATCCGTATATTGTCAAGGAATAACCATCAAATTGCTTTATAAAGATGGGTGAAATTTGAACATTTTACTCCCTCTTGTAGTTATTTTTTTGTGAAACATACCCAAACCGAAATGATTTGGGACATTTACAACTCACAAACCTGCGAAAGATAGGGGGGCACTTCGCCATGCGTATAGTTGTTTGACAGAGAAAAGATTGATATACTAAGGTAAATTTTCGAGCGTTTATCCCTTATATTTCCGTTTTTCTCTGTTTCTTTTGCCCCCAGAGAAAAAAGATGAAACGCTAAAGCGAGCAGCTTTTCCACAGGACATCAAAGTTTAGGCAACACAAGCCATAGCGGATTGGACTCTCCGCTAGCGGCACTTCTTTTTTTCATCAAAAAACAAAATAAACATGAAGTCACTCTTTACTCTTCTTGCCACAGCACTATTGTTCTTTGGCACCCAGGCTCTTTCCGCACAAACCCAGGTATGGACTGCAACTATTGATTTCAATGGCAATGTGGACAATGTCGAAGTCCTGGCTCAAATCAATGCCAACATTCCCGAATCCGGTAAAATTTTGTTGCAGTTCGACGGAACCTGCATTTCTTCCGTAGGAGACCTCATCGTTCTGGCAACCAAAGACACACCCGGCTGGGATATCCTGGACCATACATATGTAAAAGCCAATCCCAACCAGTCAGAACACTCTTTCTCCCACAGCAGAATATATGATGTCAGCCCGGGAATAAAATCCTTTTATGCCGTCTCCCAGAGGTTTGGGGAAACTTCAGGCAATGGCTTAGCCAGGATCGCCGGCATGCTCTCCGTAAAGTTTTTTCCGGACGGCAGCGAGATGAGCCTCAACAGCGACGCCATCCAAATGACCAATGTCAACCTCAGAGATAACCCTCCCGTAACGCTGGGCCAGGTCAGCATCAATCCTTCCATGAGCGGCACGGCCATTGTGCGTTTTAACGGAGTCTGTATTTCCGACCCGGGCGATCTCATCGTCTTGGCAGCCAGCGACACGCCCGACAGTTGGGATTTCTTTAACAATATCAATATAATGGCCATTGATGACAACTACAAAAGCTGGTCTTTTTCTCATACACGAGTTTACTCCATTGGAGCTGGTAGCCACACTTTTTACGCCTTAGGTGAAAACTACATAACAACAAATGGCAATGGTCTGGCTTCAATTTACGGAACCCTTACCGTGGAATTCATCCCCGATATGTACCAATCGGATGTCATTCCGGCTTTCTCTAACATTTTTGGCTCTTTTGACATCAGTGTGAGTGAAGAAATCGCTTCCGTAAACATCAATGCTCCGGAAGATGGCACAGTCATCGTAACTTTTGACGGCCTGGCTGAACCAAACGGAATTGTCATCTTGGGAGCAAGTGATGAAAACACTTTACAATCCTTTGGGGTAGCAGCTTCTGCTTACGACGAAACACTCGCTCAATTCCCCTTTTCTCACAGCCAGGCTTACAGCGTAACAGCCGGCAACCACAATTTTTACGCCACAGGAGAAGAGTTTTTGGGAAGCCCTAGCCCTATAGTACAGTTATATGGCTCCCTTACCGCCACCTTTGTTTCCAATGACGTCAATGTGCAAACCGAAGAAGTGGAGCAATTGGCCAAGAGCATCGAAGTTTTCCCCAACCCCACGGCAGATTAC
>JALSKB010000029.1 GCA_026989035.1 Saprospiraceae bacterium
GCACGGGCCACAGCGGCATAAACGCTAAAGAATTGTTTGATGAGGTGTTTTGTAGCGCCTGTGAATTTTGAAGTAAGGTTGGGGTAGGCTGAAAGCTGCCCCAACCTTTTTTGGCGTGGATATGGTAGCCCTGTTCAGCTCCACAAAAGCGATAAACAAGTTAGGCCTCCATCCATTTTTCGAAATTCTGTCATGGGAATTTCTACAAAGGTTATTTCGTGCTTCTCGAGTTGTTTCTTAAAGTGCTTTGAAGAGCTTGCAGGGATGAGTAGGATGTCGTTGATGCGCAGGCAGTTGGCGCTGTAAGCATCTTCTCCTTCCATAGGCAGGCAGACTTGAAACTCCGGCCTTTCGGCAAATTCTTTGATGCCGGCGAACAAGTCGGGAGCCAGAGGGGTGATGCCGGTTTTCAGATGAAGAACAGTGCGTACGGGTAGGGTAGATGAGGTGTAGCCGTGTTCGTTGAGTATTTTCGCTAACTGTCGGGCACCTTCCTCATTGGTTCGGCCTGAAAGCCCAATGTAAAAGTGGGTGCCGATGCGCATGACGTCTCCTCCGTCCAAGGTGCCCGGAGCTTTGATGTGAGCCAGAGTACGCTCTTTGGCCAATAGGTCGGCAATGACCTCTTCCTCCCCCAGGCGAGAGGGTGTGCCCGGACGGGTGATGACCGCCACCTCATCGGTGATGACAGCGGTGTCTTCGACGAAACAGCCGTCGGGATACCGCTCATCGGCCTCGAGTATGGTGAGTTTTAAGCCTATGGCCTCCAAGGCTTCGCAGTACAGCTCGTGTTGCCTCACAGCTGTTGAGTAGGAGGGTTTTCCCCGCTCGGCACTTGTTTGGCCTTCGGCAAATCGTTTGCCGGGTTTTCGAACCAAAGCTCGACGGTAATTCGGTAAGAACTGCATGGCTGAACGCTTTTTGATTGGGGGGGGGGTAAAATTGCTGCTTTTTTGTCTTATGCAAGAATAATCTACCCGAATTTATTTGGGAGAGAGCGCAAAAAAGCCTACTTTTGCTCAAACCGAGGTTGACCTCATCGGCCTCGGTTTTGCCGGTGTTCAACTGAAGGGCATTTGAGCGCAAAAGTTGACCGCGGTTGAAGGCTGCGGCATTTTGTCAGCGGTTTTCATGGCCCAATACCTAAGGAGGTTATAGAGAGAAGCCACTGAACGATATTTCCTGTTTCTGTTTGAATTTGGAAAGCGTTGAGCGGACTTTTGGCCTTTGGGAAGCCTTCCTTGAAATGAGCATATCCTGCAATTTTCACCCTTTTGTTTGATTATCCGTTCAAGCTGGTTTTGGACGCTTATTATTCACTGTGTAAAACAAGAATTTATGCCCGATAGCAAATACGCTTCCGTTCACTACAGCAAGTACCTGGAATTGGACAAAATTCTTGATGCCCAGCATCCGCGCAGCGAGGCCTTAGGGGTAGAAGCTCATGATGAGATGCTTTTTATCATTACGCATCAGGCTTATGAGTTGTGGTTTAAGCAGATTCTTTACGAGCTGGATTCCGTTTTGGAGATGTTTCGCAGGGATGTCGTTGATGAGCGAAGTATAGGTACAGCGGTAGCCCGCATCGGTCGAATCAATGAGATTCTCAAAGTTTTGGTAGCTCAATTGCGCATTCTGGAGACAATGAGCCCTTTGGATTTCCTCGATTTTCGCAATTACCTCTTGCCGGCATCGGGTTTTCAGAGTTTTCAGTTTAGAAAGCTCGAAGCGACTTTGGGGCTGGGAACGAAAGGAAGGATTACTTACGGGCAGAAAGACTACAAAGAGCCTTTTGCCGAAAGGCAAAGAAAGGAATTGGAAGCCATTGAAGAGGGAGAAAGTTTGTGCAGTTTGATCGAGCGTTGGTTGGAACGGACGCCTTTTTTGCAATTTGGCGATTTTGATTTTGCGCAGGCTTATCGCCAGGCCGTCAAAAACATGTACGAAAGCGAGCGCCAGGCCGTTTTGGATGCGGATATTCCGGAAGAGCACAAGCAATTGCGCTTGCGCATGTTGCAGGCTAATCAGGAGTACTTGGAAAGTGTTTTTGATCCGGCTTTTCACCAGAAGTTGTTGGATGAGGGCAAGCTCAAACTCTCTCATAAAGCGACTATGGCTGCTCTTTTCATCAACATCTACAGGGATGAACCCATTTTGCAGACGCCTTATCGCCTGCTCCTGGGCTTTGTTGAGATGGATGAACTGCTTACGACTTGGCGTTACCGCCATGCTCAAATGATTTTGCGGATGATTGGCAAAAAAATGGGTACGGGAGGGTCTGTAGGTTACGACTACCTAAAAGAAACAGCTGACAAACACCATCTCTTTTTTGACCTGACCAACATTTCTACCTTGCTCATTCCGCGTTCGGAAAAGCCCGAATTGCCTGAAGACCTGAAAAGGAAGTTGGGTTTTTACTTTTCAGTAGGAAAGTAAGTTGAAATTATACGGGATCTACGTCGTAGATGATGTGAAGCCCGCTGAGGCCTTGCTGCTTGCGCACGAAGTCACCGACTTGTATGAGCCAGCTTTTGATTTTTGCGTTTTGCCTGGCCTGTAAAGGCAATTTGATGAGCATTTGGATCAGGTAAAACCCTCGTACTCTACCCACGTGAGGGACAGCAGGGCCTGCGAGGCGGTCTTTAAAGACGGGTTGTAGCCTTTCGGCAAACAGCTGAGCTGCCCGGTTGACGCGCTCGGCTTTGCGGTGGCGCAGGGTAATGCGTATTAAGCGGCTGAAGGGTGGGTAAGAGAAGTCGCGTCGTTCGGCTAATTCGCGCTGGTAAAAAGATGCCGGGTCGTTTTCCCGGATTTCCCTCAAAACGGGATGGGAGGTGTTGATGGCCTGAATGAGCACCTTGCCCTGTTTTTCTTTACGCCCGGCTCGTCCGGCTACCTGAACCATGAGTTGATAGGCCCTTTCCGTTGCGCGGAAGTCGGGAAAGTGCAGCAATTGATCTGCGCTGATGATGCCTACCAGGCCTACGTTTTCAAAATCCAAGCCTTTGGTGACCATTTGCGTACCCACCAAGACTTCGATTTGCCCCTCATCAAATTCACCCAGGATGCGCGCATAGCTGTTTTTGCCCCTGACGGTGTCGTAGTCCATGCGTTGGGTGCGCAGTTCGGGAAAATAGATTTTGAGTTCGTCTTCTATTTTTTCAGTGCCAAAGCCTTGCAGGCGCAGTTCGACACCGCCGCAGTCGGGGCAGTGGGTGGGGAGTTTGGTGTGGTAACCGCAATAGTGGCATTGCATCTCGTTGCGATATTTGTGGTAGGTGAGGCTCAGGTCGCATTGAATGCAGTGTTGTACCCATCCACAGGTTTCGCAGCGCATGGCCGGGGCGTAGCCCCTTCGGTTTTGGAAGAGGATGACTTGCTCGCCTTGTTCTATGGTTTGCCGGATGGCTTCCGTGAGTTCTTTGCTCAGGTGGGCGGGGCCTTTCGAGCTTTGTTCCCGCATGGGAACGAGCTCGATTTGAGGTAACACGGCAGCGCCATGGCGTTCTTTCATTTCTACTAAGGCATATTTCCCTTGTCGGGCATGGTGCAGGGATTCCAAGGAAGGCGTGGCTGAGCCGAGGATGATGGCGGCTTTTTGTTGATGTGCCAGATAGATGGCGGCATCTCTGCCGTGGTAGCGTGGGGCGGGGTCTTGTTGTTTGTAGGCCTGCTCGTGCTCTTCATCAACGATGATCAGGCCGAGTCGGGAAAAAGGCAGAAAAAGAGCAGATCGAGCACCCAGCACGATGCCCTTTCCTTGATAAACGCTTTGCCAGAGTTCTACGCGTTGGTTGTTGTTGAGGCGGGAGTGGTACACCAGGACCTGGCTGCCAAAGACTTTCTGCAAGCGTTGTACGATTTGGGTGGTGAGGGCTATTTCGGGCAAGAGGTACAGCACTTGTTGGCCTTGAGCCAAGGCTTGGCGCATTAGCTCGATGTACACCCTGGTTTTGCCACTGCCGGTAACGCCATAGAGCAGGATAGGCTTGGTTTTTTTTTTCGAGGAAGAAAAAGACAGGAGTTGGTTTATGCTTTGGAGGGCTTTTTTCTGTTGAGCGGAAAGTTCGATTTCGGCTTCCTGCTCTCCCTCATAGGTTTGGATGCGGCTGATGTTGCGCCGATAGGTTTCGAGTATGCCCTTTTTGCAAAGGGCTTTGAGTACGGCATGGGAGCTGTTGGCGCGCTTGAGCAGCTCGCTTTGTCGGACGTAGGGCCGTTTTTTGAACAAGTCGAGAAAGGCCAGCAGCAGTTGCGTTTGCCGTTCAGATTTTGCGGTGTGTTCGAAGGCTTTAGCGAGCAGTTCGGGTTGTTCTTTGTAAGCTTGTTGTAAGCGCACGACCTGTACTTGTCGGGGTTTATACGGGTCTTTTAGCTCTTCTTCTACCCTGACTAAGCCTCGCTGCATCATACGGTGGATGAGCGGGTAAACGGTTTGTTGCCGGAGAATGGCCTGTATATCTTGAATGCGCAAAGCCGATTGCATGTCCAAGGCTTCTGCAAGCAAGTATTCTTTGTCAGAAAGTGGCGCTTCGGCTTCGAGTTGGGAAAACTCCTTGTTCAAGACTACCCGGGTTTCACTGGATAACTTGAGGTGAGCCGGTAAAGCTGCATGCATCACCTCTCCGGGCGTACACATGTAATATTCGGCCAGCCATTGCCAGAAAGCCCATTGGGCAGGATGAATGACCGGCTGTTCGTCAATTACCGACAGAATGGGTTTCAGCGGGGCTTCTGTTGCCGGTCGTTGTTCGGAAAGCCCGACAATGAGTCCGGCGTAGAGCTTTTTTTTGCCGAAAGGCACTTCAACTCGCTTGCCAAAAGCGAGCTGGGCTGCCAGAGAAGTAGGGGCTGCATAGGTGTAGGTGCTGCGCAAAGGCAAAGGGAGCAAAACTTCGGCATAGATCAGTTCTCCGGGCTCGGGATGCAGCTTAAAAGGCATGCTGCAAAGATATATACCCATCATGAATTGGTTTGGGAATTGTTCATTTGTTCATCCTTGCCTCCGTCTGCCTTGCAAAGCGTCGCCACAGCTCAGGCTGAGCCTGCGTTTTGTGCCTTGGTGGCAACCACATCGGTGGTGGTTCGTTTTCCCGGCCCACTCTGCCTCGGGCATGGCAGATATTTGAAGGCCCGGCCCGGTGAAAAAAACAGAGCCATGCCCTTTCTTTTTGTCTCTTTTGAGGGTTTTTACCCCCCTGTTTTTAGTTTTTTACTTTTCTTTTGATTTATTTTTTTTCACAAAAATGGCATGCTTTTTTGATTTAACTGATTCATTATGAGTGCTTTAGTTGTTTTTGTGTGTCGTCATTTTTTTTCACAATGCTCAAAATTTGTCCTTGCCTACACCCAACGCTTGTTGCACTTTTGTATCGTCAAAAGAAGTGAAGGAGGAAGAAGAGGAAAACAGAGGCTTACTCGAAAGGAGGAAGCACCAATTGAAAAGACAGTATGATTCGCTTTCCATTTTCATGGGATTAAGTTTGGCCAAGCCGTTTTGGGGAAAACGGCTTGGCTCCCCCCTTTTGAAAGCGTTAAGCGAAGCAAAAATAATTTGTTCATGGGATTATATTTTGCCGATAGAGCGGGGCCCCCGCCCGGGGGCACGCTTCTATTGTTTCTCATGAGCTCTCCAAGTTCAGAAACAACTGCTTTGGAAAAGCCGGAGCACCAAGAAACGAAGCCAACTAAAAACTTTGCCTTGCGTGAGAGCACGCTACAGGGTAAAAAAGTAGGGCTGATAAAAATCAGCCCTCCAAGTTCAGAAAATTGTTCACAGGATTCAACTTGCTAAAAAGCAGTTCACGGGATAAATAGGTAGGATGCTGCAAAGATAAGATGTTTTTGTCATACGAGGCAAGTTTTTTGAGTCTTTGAGCAAAAAAAAATCTGAAGGAAAAAAAATATGTTCATGGGATTTAGTAAAAGAGTCGCGCAGGGGGCGCGGCTCTTTTTTTTGGCAAGATGTGTTGTAATTCCTTGATAATCAATGACTTGTAATGTCTGATACACAGCCTATACCTTTCTCTCCACCTCACATCGATGAAGAAATTGTGGCTTTGGTTGCCGAAGTTTTGCATTCGGGTTGGATTACCACAGGCCCCAAAACAAAAGAATTTGAAAAGCAGCTGACAAATTATACCGCTGCAAAACGAACATTTTGCGTGAGTTCTGCAACGGCGGGCATGGAGTTGATGCTGCGTTGGTTGGGGGTAGGCCCGGGTGATGAGGTGATTGTGCCGGCTTATACGTACTGTGCTACGGCCAATGTGGTTATGCATTGTGGAGCCAAGCCGGTGATGGTGGACATCAGCCCTTTGGATGCTTGCATGGACGTGGATGCTGTGGCCAGGGCTATTACTTCTCGCACCAAAGTGATTATGCCTGTGGATTTGGGTGGTTTGCCGGTGGATTATACCGCCTTGTGGCAAATTATAGCAGCTTCGGCCTCGAAGTATTCCCCTGGCAATGAACGACAAGAGGCTCTTGGGCGCATAGCTTTGATAGCCGATGCGGCTCATTCTCTGGGGGCTGTTTACGGAGGTGTGTCGGCGGCATCGCGTTGTGATGCTGCAGTGTTTTCTTTTCATGCGGTGAAGAATCTCACAACGGCCGAAGGTGGAGCTATAGCACTCAACTGGCCGGATGTTTTTGAGGTGGATGCGATGTATGCAGAGCTGAACACCCTTTCTTTGCACGGTCAGTCAAAAGACGCTTTGGCAAAGTTCGGGCAAAATGCCTGGGAATACGACGTGCTGGAGGCGGGTTACAAATGCAACATGCCGGATGTTTTGGCGGCTATAGGTCTGGCTCAGTTTCGCAAGTATGCATCGGAGATTCTTCCCCGGCGAAGGAAGATTTTCGAGCGTTATGATGCTCTGCTCGGAAAAGAGGCTTGGGTGCTGCCCGTGTATCGAGATGAGCAGCGAGAAAGTTCGTATCACTTGTATTTGCTTCGCATGAGAGCCGGAGGGGAAGCGGGGCGCAATGCGCTCATTCGGCGAATCTTTGAGCAAGGCGTTTCGGTGAACGTACACTACAAGCCTTTGCCCATGCTTACGGTTTATCGCCGGCTCGGCTACAGGATAGAAGACTATCCAAATGCTTTTGACTTTTACAGCAAAGAAATCACTCTGCCGGTTTATTTTGATCTCACGGACGAGCAAGTAGATCGGGTGGCCGCCGTGCTAAATCGGGCTTTGAAAGTATAGTTTTACTTTTGCTCTATGGGAAAGCGCCTTTTTGATTTGCTCACTTCGGCGACAGCTTTGTTGGTCTTGTCTCCGCTTTTTTTGCTGATGGCCCTGGCTGTAGGCTTGAGCTCTCGGGGGGGCGTGTTTTACCGGCAGACTCGGGTGGGTCTGCAGGGACGGCCTTTTCAGTTGATCAAATTTCGCAGCATGTACGTGGATGCCGATCGCCAGGGCTTGCTGACAGTAGGCCGAGACCGGCGCATCACCCCCGTAGGTAGCTTTTTGCGTCGCTATAAACTGGATGAACTACCACAGCTCTGGAATGTGCTGAAGGGAGACATGAGCCTTGTGGGGCCTCGCCCGGAGGTGCCTCGTTATGTGGAGCGGTATAGTAAGCGTCAAAAAAAAGTGCTGGATGTTCGACCTGGGCTTACGGATTATGCTTCGTTGTATTACATCGACGAAGCCCGGGTGTTGGCGCAAAGTGAAGATCCCGAAAAGACTTATCTGGAGGAAGTTTTGCCCCATAAACTGGAATTGGCCTTGGAATACGTGGAAAAGCAAAGTTTTGCAGAGGATTTGAAAATTATTATTAAAACCTTGGCTAAGTTGTTGGGGCTAAAGGTATAACCACTCTTTTTCTGTGCTTTGTTTTTGCAGCGTGAAAACTACTTTTTGATTAGGGGCGAGTTGGGCTGCCTTATGTAGGCTTTCTTCTGTGAGTACGACAAGACGCGGATAGCCTCCGGTGGTGGGGCCGTCGTGCATGAGCAGCAGCAGTTCTCCGCCATGCGTGAGCTGCAGGGTGCCGGGCAAGACCGGAGAGGAAAGCAATTGGCGAGGTTTTTTGTCGGGCAGCCATTTTTCGCGAAAGCGAATGGCCGTGCGGTTGCTATGCGAATGGACCGTAAAAATCTGTTGAAAAAAATCCATGCGGCTTTGAACGGAAAAGCTGTCCCATTCAGGCCCGGGCAAACAAGACAGCGTCAGGGGGTGTTTTGTTTTTTTCTGTTCGACCTGGGTGGCATGTCGGAGGCGTAGGGGAAGCTGTGCAGCTACTTGCAGTAGGTCTCCACCCCTGAGTGCTTCGCCCCTGAGGCCGCCCCATTTTGCCGGAGAGTACGTTGAGCAGCTTCCCCAATGCCTTTGGGCTTGCAGGCCTCCGGCCACGGCCAAATAGGCGCGATAGCCTTTTCGGGCTGTGCCTAAATCGAGTAAATCGCCTGCACAGACCAAAAGACCCCGGCAGCGAGGCACGGGAAGCCCGTTGAGTTTCGCCTGAAAATCGGCTCCGGTAAGGGCGATGAGCATTTCCGCTTGAAATTCCAGCAGGGGGCCTGTTGAGGTCATTTCCAGTAAGGGTGCATGGGCACCGTTGCCCACCAGTCGATTGGCCAGTCGGGCCGAGATGCGGTCCAACGCACCCCCGAGGGGAATGCCATAACGGCGATATCCCGGTCGCCCCAGGTCCTGTATGCTGGTAAATGCGCCGGCTCGACGTACTAAAATCATGTCGTAGCTTGTGATAAAGCAACAAATTTCACCCAATCTCCCCGTCGAAGCAGAGAAGGTGAACGGTTTTCCGCTTCTTCGGGCTTCTTTTTTTTGTTTGAAGCTTGAGGCGTGTTGAACAAATTTTGCGTCGTTCGCCCGATGATGTGCCAACCACCCGGGCTTTCCAGGGTGTAAATTCCAGTTTGTTCGGCTGCAATGGCAATGCTGCCGGCAGGAACTTTGAGCCGTGGTTTTTCTCTCCTGGGTAAGTGCAGAGCGGGGTCCGGTTTGCCCAAATAAACAAAGCCGGGTAGAAAGCCTAACATGTAAACCAAATATGTCCTTCGGATGTGCCGCTCTACAATTTCGTCTTCAGTTAGTTTGAGTTTTTGGGCGACTGTTGTCAAATCGGGCCCGTTCCGGCCTCCGTATTGTACGGGGATTTCATGCGTTCGGCCTTTCGGCAAATGACGTATGGCTTCGGGGATGAGTTTGCCCAAATCCAGCATGGCTTCTGCCAATTTTCGATAAGTCCAGTGCTCGTCCTCAAACAATACGGCCAGGGAGGCGTAAGCGGGGATGAGTTCCCGGATGCCTTTCGGCAAATGCGTTTGGATTAATTGTTCCATAGCCATGATGCGGCGGAGCACTGCGGCGTCAATTTTTTGTTCAAACTGCATCAAGAGAGCTTGTTCACCCAAGGGAGTGCAGGAAAAAGGTGGCATCTTTTCTGCGTTTGAAGTGGTTAGAGCGTTGCTGCTGTCAATGCTCTCTCTTTAGATTACGCCCTACCTGTACCAGCCCCAACACCAGGAGTCCCTGAGCGGCAAAGTAAGTGCCCAGAACGGAGAGTTGGTCATAGGGCAGCTGAGGGCTGAGCAAGCCAAAGCGAAAGGCCGCCAGCAGGCTGTCTGAGATGACAAAGAGCAAAGCTCCTGCCAAGAGGATTCGAAAGGCCCGCGCCGACAGATAGCGATGTAGAGACAAAACGGTAATTAACATGAACATCAGGATGGCGCTGTATAGAATTACAGGTAAGACCAAGGCGGACGGCAAAACGGGGAGTAAAAAATACCACATAGCCATCAGGTAAATGAGGGGAGGCAGCCATATGCTTTCAAATCGAAGTGGCATGCCACCGCGCAGTTCTCTAAAAGCACCGATGTAAAACAAATGGGCACAGAGGAAAGCCGTCAGCCCGGGCACAAAGTAACTCGTATTGGTTTTGCCGTCTTCCAGCAGCAGCAAGACATCTCCCCATGTGCTGAAGAATAAGGCTGCCAAGGTGTAAAAGCGAGTTCGAGCCGGTAATTGTCCCGCCTCATCTCTTCTGCGGGTTTTAAACCAGAAAAAAAGGCCCAAGGCAGGCACGACAAAGGGCTTGCTCCAGGCCACTAGCCAGAGCGTTTGACTCAGAGCGGCATACAGCGTCAGCATAGCCAGGAAGAGAAAAAGCAAAAAGAAAATGCGCGATTTGTCGATGTTCATAGCTAAAATTCAATGGCCCCGTGTATATTCATGGCGAAGTGATTTGGGAGGCGTCAGCCTCCCAAACTCTCTACCTTCTGCCTGTTTGCGAGTCGCAAATATCCCAAGCCATTTCGATTTGGGTATAGCACAAAAGTACGCTATTGAAGTGATGTTGGCAAGGAGGTTGTGTTGTGGTTGGCAGGCTTGAGCTTTCGGTGTTTAGGCTTTTCAAATACGCCAAGCCCCTTTGGTTGGGGAAGTAGGGTTCGGCTCTGTCCGTCTGTGGAATTGTTTTATCTTGCAGGCAAAAAGTAATGAAGCGGATATTCTTTTTCTCGTTTGGCTTTTTCTTTTTTCTCTCTGTTCTTCCGGCACAGCGCACCATTACTTTGGAAGACCTTTGGCAGAATTACACCTTTTGGCCTGAGAGCACCCCGGGTTTCAACTTTCAGCGAGATGGTCGGCATTACAGCTTGCAGGATGGGAATCGCATTTTGCAATACGACCTGCATACGGGTAAGCAGACAGCTGTGCTGTTCAATTTGGACAGTTTGCCGCAAAGCGGGGTAGAAAGGCTGGAGGGCTATGCCTTTAGCCCCGACGAGCAAAAAATTTTGATTGAGACGCAGACCGAACACATCTATCGCCATTCTACGCGAGCTTATTACTACGTGTATTCCGAAGGCCATTTGGAGCCGCTTTTTGAAAAGGGCAAACAGCGATACGCGACCTTTAGCCCGGATGGCAGCAAAGTGGCCTTCGTCTATGAAAACGATTTGTATTACAAAGATTTATCATCGGGTCAGGTAGTGCGCATCACTCGTGACGGCCTGTACAACCACATCATCAACGGTGCTACGGATTGGGTTTATGAGGAAGAGTTTTCCTTCGCCCGGGCTTTTCAGTGGGCTCCGGATGGCGGCAGCATTGCCTATTATCGCTTTGATGAAAGTGACGTGCCGGAGTTTACCATGACCTTGTATCACGACGAGCTGTATCCTGAGTACGAGACTTTTAAATACCCCAAGGTCGGGCAGAAAAATGCCGATGTGCGCATTTTTATTTACGATTTGGCGAAAGCCCGAAACACTGAGGTGCAGTTGGATACTTCTCGTGAGTTTTACGTGCCTCGCATCAAGTGGACTAAGGACCCGGGAAAGCTCTGTGTCTTTTACATGAACCGCCATCAAAGCGATTTGCAGCTGTTGCTGGCGGATACCCGTACAGGTTCTCTGCGTCTATTGTTGCACGAGCAAAATGCTCGTTACATCGACATACACGACAACCTGACTTTTTTGGAAGATGGGGAGCACTTTATCTGGACCAGCGAACAAGACGGTTACAACCACATTTATTTGTATCGCATGGACGGACAGCTCGAGCGGCAACTCACGCGAGGCAAATGGGAGGTAACGGCGTTTTACGGTTTGGATGAGTCGAGGGGCGTGCTCTACTTCCAGGCCACGGATGACAGTCCTTTGCGTCGGGGTGTTTTCTCCATCAACTTAAAGGGGAAGAAAAAGAGAGCTTTGCACCTCAAGCCGGGTTGGAGCGATGCTACTTTCAGTCCGACCTTTGATTATTTCGTTTTGAAGCATTCTACAGCCAATACCCCGCCTGAATACGCTGTGTTTAACAAGGAGGGGAAACTTGTGAGGTCTATTGTTGAGAATGCTGCCTTGCGGCAAATGCAAGAGGTTTATGGCGTACAGCCGGTGGAGTTTTTTGCCTTTAAAACTTCGGAGGGCGTTTCGCTCAATGGATACATGATTAAACCTCCGAGCTTTGATCCTGCAAAAAAGTATCCTCTGTTTATGTATGTATATGGCGGACCGGGCAGCCAGACAGTTGTCGATCGTTGGGGTGGGCAAAACTATTGGTGGTTCCAAATGCTTGCCCAAAAAGGTTTTGTGGTGGTCAGTGTGGACAACCGAGGCACGGGCGGACGCGGAGAGGACTTTAAGAAGATGACCTATTTACAGCTTGGGAAACACGAAACAGAAGATCAGATTGAGGCGGCGCGCTACCTGGGTGGAAAGTCCTGGATTGATGAAAGTCGAATCGGCATTTTCGGCTGGAGCTACGGTGGTTACATGTCTTCGCTTTGCATCCTCAAGGGAAATGATGTCTTCAGCTATGCCATTGCCGTGGCGCCCGTAACGAATTGGAAGTGGTACGATACGATTTATACCGAACGCTATATGCGAACAACGGAAGAAAATCCGGAGGGCTATCGAGACAATTCGCCGGTTTATTTTGCCGATATGCTGAAGGGGCGCTATTTGTTGATTCATGGAATGGGAGACGACAATGTGCATTTTCAGCACAGTGTGGAAATGCTCAATGCCTTGATCGCCTCGGGAAAGCAGTTTGAACAGTTTTTTTACCCAAACCGCAATCACGGCATTTACGGGGGAGGTACCCGCCTGCATTTGTACCGGAAAATGACCGACTTCATTTTGTCTTCAAACTAAAGAAGGTCAAGCGTGGGTACTTCATGCCTTGGCTTAGGCATTTTTTTCATTCACCAAAAAGTTGTATCTTTGTAGCAAGTCTTTTCTCCTACATCTCTCAAGACACACACGAACGCAGATTGTTGAACCGGAGCACGTCATGGGGCTTTACCTCTTGTGGATGTGCTCACAAATTTGTGTCGAGAGATGTTAGTCAAAACGTATGCCAGTGCCGTACAGGGCGTTACGGCACGCCCCATTGTGGTTGAAGTCAATGTTCGAGGGCAGGTCTCCAATGATCGCCAGGTGTATTGCATGGTAGGTTTGCCCGACAATGCCGTGCGCGAAGGTTTTCAGCGAATTGGCGCTGCCATAACCACCTTGGGTTATGCCATGCAGAGGCGTTATACCGTGGTGAATTTGGCTCCGGCGGATTTGCGCAAGGAGGGGTCTTCCTACGATTTGCCCATTGCCTTGGGCATTTTAGCTGCTTCCGGCCAGGTAGCGGTAAAAGATTTGGAGGATTACATGCTGATGGGCGAATTGGCTTTAGACGGGATGTTGCGTCCCATCAGAGGGGCTTTGCCCATTGCGGGCTTGGCCAAAAAGATGGGAAAGAAGGGTCTCTTTTTACCCATGGAAAATGCCAGAGAGGCGGCTATAGTAGAGGGCTTGCAGGTTTTTGGCATTAGCCACTTGAAAGAGGCCATAGCGCATTTGATGGGAGAGACCTTGTTGAGGCCTGTAAAGGTGAATGCCCAGGAGGAGTTTTTGGCCCAGCACAACGAGCACCAGGTCGATTTTTCGGATGTGAAGGGGCAGGAAAACATCAAAAGAGCTTTGGAAATTGCAGCAGCAGGGGGGCACAATGCCATTTTAATTGGTCCTCCCGGAGCGGGCAAGACCATGCTGGCCCGTCGTTTGCCCACCATTTTGCCGCCTTTGACTTTTGAAGAGGCGATGGAGACGACGAAAATTCATTCCGTAGCCGGCAAATTGCCTCGGGAGCAGGCCTTAATTACCACCCGTCCTTTTCGTTCGCCTCATCACACCATCAGTGATGTGGCCATGGTGGGCGGGGGGTCCAATCCCTCTCCCGGGGAAATTTCTCTGGCACACAACGGCGTACTTTTTCTAGACGAGCTGCCGGAGTTCCGCCGCAGCGTACTTGAGGTGTTGCGCCAACCCATGGAGGAACAAAAGGTGAGTATCTCTCGTGCGCGCATTTCGGTGGATTATCCGGCGAACTTCATGCTGCTGGCTTCTATGAATCCCTGTCCCTGTGGTTTTTACAACCATCCGGAGAAGAGTTGCGCCTGCAGTCCTGTTTTGGTAAAAAAATACCTCAACCGCATTTCCGGGCCTTTGATGGACCGCATCGATTTGCACATTGAAGTAACGCCGGTCAGTTATGAAGAGCTGGCCGATGAGAGCATTCGACCGGAGAGCAGTGCGGAAGTACTGGCTCGCGTAGTGAAAGCTCGTTCCATACAGACGGAGCGTTTCAGGGATTGCGCCGGTATCTATACCAATTCGCAAATGCCGGGGCGCATGGTGAGGCAGTTGTGTCAGCTGGATAAGAGCAGCAAAGAAATGCTCAAGAAGTCTATGGAAAAGCTCAAATTGTCGGCTCGGGCTTATGACCGCATTCTCAAAGTTGCCCGTACCATTGCCGATTTGGAAGGCACGGCAAATATCGCCTTCCACCATTTGGCGGAAGCCATACAGTGCAGAAACTTGGACAGGGCCGAATGGGCCGGAGCCGGGGCTGAAATTGTAGTGTAGCTGTGTATCTTTGCGCGAAAGCGCGAGCAACATGAGTCAAAAGAGAATCATTGAATGTGTGCCCAATTTCAGCGAAGGGCGCGATATGCAGCTTATTGAGCAGATTACCCAGGCTATACGCAGTGTTGAAGGGGTGAAACTCCTGGATGTGGACCCGGGAAAGGCAACCAACCGCACGGTAGTAACTTTTGTGGGTGAGCCTGAACCGGTTGTGGAGGCTGCTTTCAGAGCCGTAAAAAAGGCCGCCGAGCTGATCGATATGTCCAAGCATCAAGGAGAGCATCCGCGTATGGGAGCTACCGATGTTTGCCCTTTGGTACCGGTTTCGGGCATAGAAATGGCGGAGGTGGTGGAGTATGCCCGACAATTGGGTCGGCGCATAGGGGAAGAACTGGGCATTCCCGTGTATTTGTACGAGGAAGCTGCCACTACACCGCAGCGGCGCAACCTGGCTTATGTGCGTTCGGGGGAATACGAAGCCTTACCGGAAAAGCTGAAAAAAGCCGAGTGGAAGCCGGATTTCGGGCCGGCGGCGTTCCATGCCCGAGCCGGAGCTACGGCCGTGGGCGCGCGCGACTTTTTGATAGCCTACAACGTGAATTTAAACACGACCTCCGTTCGGCGGGCCAATGCCGTGGCTTTTGACGTGCGGGAAAAGGGACGGGTGAAGCGCAAGGGGAATCCCCTCACGGGTGAAATTTTGCGAGATGAAACGGGGCAGCCGCTGCGCGAACCCGGCCTGCTCAAGGCCGTCAAAGCGATCGGTTGGTACATTGAGGAATACGGTATAGCGCAGATTTCGATGAATTTGACCGATATTAAAGTTACGCCTTTGCACCGGGCTTTTGAAGCTTGCAGGGAAAGTGCCAATCGGCGTGGCTTGCGGGTAACGGGCTCCGAGTTGGTGGGCTTGGTACCGAAGAGCGTTTTGCTGGATGCCGGCAAATATTTTTTGCGAAAGCAAAAGCGCTCTCTGGGCATACCCGAAGAAGAAATCATTCGCATAGCTGTGCGCTCTCTGGGCCTGGATGAGCTGTCGCCTTTTGAACCCGGGAAAAAAATCATCGAATATTTGCTGGAAGAGGAGGAGAACAATCGCCTGGTAGCTATGGATTTGCGGTCTTTTGCCCGGGAAACGGCCTCCGAAAGCCCTGCTCCGGGCGGAGGTTCCATTTCGGCCTATGTGGGCGCTTTGGGCGCTGCTTTGGGCACCATGGTGGCGAATCTCTCTGCGCATAAGCGCGGCTGGGATGAGCGCTGGGAGTTTTTCAGCCGTTGGGCGGAGCAAGGGCAGGAGATAGAGGAGGAGTTGTTAAAATTAGTGGATGAGGATACCCGGGCTTTTGAGGGTATCATGCAGGCTTTTCGTTTGCCGAAAGGCACGGCAGAAGAAAAGGCTACAAGGCGGGCAGCTATTCAAAGCGCTACCCGTTATGCCATAGAAATCCCGCTCAAAGTGGCGGAAACCGCTTTGCGAGCGTTTGATTTGCTGGAGACTATGGTCAAAGAGGGCAATCCCAACTCCATTACTGATGCGGCCGTAGGAGCCCTTTGTGCGCGTGCTGCCGTGCGGGGTGCTGCGATGAACGTTCGCATCAATTTGCTGGATTTTAAAGGCGATGAAGCATTTCGCTCAGAGGTTTTGGAACGCATTGGGGCTGCGGAGGAGCAAGCGGCTCAAAGGGAAGAGGCCCTCATGAAGCTGACGACAAAAGCACTTACATGAATCAGCTTGGCACAGCATGGCGCCGTTACCCACCTCTGCTACTGGCCTTGGGGGGGCTTGTGTTTGCCAGTAGTTTACTGACTGTGGTTTTGGATAATCCCCTGTGGATGGCTTTGCCGCTGGTGTTCTTGATAGCCTGGTATGTCGTGCTCGATTTATCGGGAGCTTTTGTGTTTTTGGGCATGCTCATTCCCCTGTCCATCGAACTGGATTTGCCGGGAGGGTTTAGCACGGATTTCCCGGTAGAGCCCTATACCGTAGGCCTGATGGGCGCTTATTTTTTGTGGGTGCTGGGAGATGTCAAACAGCGCTTTCCTTTAAAATTTTTTTTGCACCCGCTTAGCCTGATTCTTTTGGTTCATTGGGCTTGGATTTTTCTCACCTCTTTTAGCGCTTTGCATCCGTTTATAGCTTTTAAGTTCTTTTTGGCGAAGAGCTGGTATATTGTGGTTTACTACTTCATGGCGGGTAGTTTGCTGCAGCAGGAGCAAGGCATTCGTCGTTTTTTTCGAGCAGTGTTGTGGGTCTTGTTTGCCACGATTTTTGTGATTGTAATACGACACGGTCTTCAGGGCTTTTCTTTTGAAAGTGCCAACAAAGTCATGGCTCCTTTTTACCGCAATCACGTAGACTATGCAGCCATCATGACGGTGCTTTTTCCTGTGGTGTGGTATTGGCCTTATGGGTTCTCCAAGGCTAAGAGTGGGAGTAGAAAACACGTGTTGCTCATATTGGTGCTTTTGCTGGCCATTCAGCTCACTTATACGCGTACGGCTTACATCAGTCTTTTGTTGGCCGCGGGTTTTTACCTGGTTTTGCGATGGGGCTTGGTTAGGCAGTTGTTGGTGCTTGCAGCGGGCGTTGCTGTAGGTGCCCTGTTTTGGTTGGCTTCTCAAAATCGCTATCTGGACTATGCTCCCAATTATCAAACGACTATAGCTCACCATCGCTTTGACAATCTGTTGGAGGCAACTTACAAGCTGGAAGATATTTCGACTATGGAGCGTTTTTATCGCTGGATTGCAGGCGTGCAAATGGGTAGAGAGCGTCCTTTTTTAGGGTATGGGCCGGGTAATTTTTACGAGGCCTACAAACCTTATACGGTGAGCAGTTTTAAAACTTACGTAAGTGACAATCCGGAGCGATCGGGCATACACAATTATTTTTTGATGTTGTTGGCAGAGCAGGGAATTCCGGGCTTGTTGTTGTTTGTTTTTTTGTTGTTTTACGCTTTTGTTTTGGCTGAGCGTTTGTATGCGCGTTTGAGAAAGGAGGAGAGTTTGAGTTTGAGTCAGGCGAATTCTTCCGGCCTTTCGGCAAATGCTGTTGTGCATTATCGCTTGTTGGCTGTTGCCCTGGGTTTGTGCATTATTGCTTCTTTTCTCCTGATGAATGACATGATTGAAACCGATAAAGTAGGTGCTTTTTTCTTCATCTATCTGGCCTTGTTGGTGAATTTGGATTTGGAGTATCGCCCCAAAAATGAGCTGTAAAATAAAGCCCTTGTGTACCTTTGTCGGAAGGAAAGGGTGAACAATACCTGAAAGAAGATGAATCAAAATGAGCAAAACCTGGTAGATGTCGTTAAGCGTCTGTATGCTTGGCGCAAATACATTCTGGGTATTACCTTAGGAGCAGCCGTTTTGGCTGCGATAGTCAGCTTGTTGGTGCCGGTGTATTACAAGGCGTCCACTTTGTTTTATGCCGCCAGCCCGGATCTGGCTTCTCCCGAGCAAATTTTCGGAAATTCATCGACCACGACCCGTTACTACGGCACGGATTCCGATCGCGACCGACTTTTTTCTATTGCCGGTTCTTCCGTTTTGACAGACTACTTGATCAAGCAATTTGGTTTGTACGAGCATTACGAAATAGACTCTACCCAGCCTAAGGCTTCTTACAAGATTCAAGAGCAGTTATTAAAGCTCTATACGGTGGAGAAAACCAAGTACGATGCCTTGGAATTGACCGTGGAAGACCAGGACCCTGCATTGGCCGCTGCCATGGCCAATGCCGCTCGGGAGCGCATCAACCAAGAGGCGCAGCGCCTGATTCGAGAAAGCCAGAGAAAGATGTTGCAGACTTATTCCGAGGCCATTACAGAGCAGCAAGCTTATTTAGTTCAGTTGGAAGATACCCTTCAGCAGTTGCGTCAGGCTTACAAGATTTACAATGTGGAGGCTCAAAGCGAGCTTTTAGCTTCGCAGCTGGCTTCGGAAGAGCAAAAATTGTCTTTTGACAAGGCACGCCTTGCCGCTTATCAAAAAGTCGGAGGCGTGCCGCGAGATACCTTGCGCTATTTGCGGGCTTCCATTGCAGGCAGGGAGCAAAGCCTGCAAAATTTGCGGCAGAGCCTGGCGATGTTTTCTCAAGGCATGTCTCAGGTGGAAATGCTGGAAGCTGCCCATGAAGAGATTTCCGAGAAGCTCTCCGAGTTGCGGACTCGCGAAAAGCAGTTAAAAACGGCCTTGGAATCGGGTTTTACGGCGCTACACGTGGTGGAGGAGGCCTCTGTGCCCGTCATAAAATCTCGCCCCAAGCGCAGCTTAATGGTTGTGATGGTGGCCATGGCAGCCTTTTTGTTTTCGCTGTTTGGCGTGTTGATTTACGAGAATTTCAAGGCTGAGTTTTAGGCTTTGAACTAACCATCCACACCCCCAAGACGATGAGCAAGCCGGAGGCGATTTTGATGAAGGTGAGGCGGTCGGCTTGCATGGCAAGGGCTACCAGGGTAGCTAGCAGGGGTTGCAAATACACGTAAGTACCCACTATGGAAGGCTTGACCATTTTTAGCGCCAAGGCATTGAACAGATAGGCCAAAAAGGTCGTTCCCACCAAGACGTATGCCACAGCCAGCCAGATGGTCGTGGAGAAGGAAGACCAGGAAACGGCAGCCAACTGATTTCCCCCAAAGGGCAAAACGAAGAAGATGCCCAGCGTGAAAGCCCATTTTACGACGGTGATGGGGTGGTATTTGCGCATCAGTTTGCGGGCAAGAACCAGGTACACGGCATAAGAAAGGGCATTGATGAAGACCATCAAATCGCCTAAAATGACGGCTTCCATTTGCCGAAAGGCAGAGGGTGAACTACCTGAACCGGCTCCGCTTTTTTCCAAAATCAACAAAATGGTCCCGGTGATACCGACACTTATACCCAGTAATTTGCGTCGAGTGATGGGTTCTTCTCGCAGAAAAAAAGAAATGACGAGAATCAAAAGCGGGGTAGTGGTCATGATGAGGGCCGCGTGGATGGGCGTTGTCAGCTTTAAGCCACTGAAGAAGAGCATTTGATTGAGTGCCACTCCAAAAAGAGCCAGAAGAATGAGGCGAGGCCAGTCGCTACGCGCTATGTTTTGGCGAATAAAGAGCCGCTCACTCAGCCAAAAGAGCAGGGTGGCAGCCAGCACACGTAGCATGATGAAGCCCAGAGGGCGAATGTAGCCGTCGTCCAAAACCAACTTGGCAATGGAGTAATTGGCCCCGTACAAAAGGGCCGCAGCAAAAAGAAACAGATGCGCCAAGAGTTTCTTCATCGGGCTGCAAGTATCGCAATATTTTACTGATTCGAGTGGTTTTTGGATGCCTTAAAAAATACACTGATGCAGGTATGGATAAGTTGGAAATAATGCTTTAATTTTGTAAGCGAATTGGGGGGAAGTCTGATTCCGGGCATGTGCGAATGTTTTTTGCTAGCATTTGGCTTGTCGGGTTTGAGGCCGAAGCCCGCGGATGAAAACCGATTTTGTAATCCCATGAAAAACCGATACCCACCTCCACAGGGGCTTGAGTACCCGTCTTTCTGCATCTTACGTCATAATTTTACCTCTTGTAGTTCACGTGAATTCTCGCAGAAGTTTTTCTGATTTGGAGATGGATATGGTGTAAAAACAACTTGATGAAATGAGATTTACTTCACCCACCCACCTTTTGTTCATAAGCCTGCTTTTCGTCGGCAGCTGGTCTTGGTATGGAGCTTCCTCGGATTCTTTTTATTTAAAGGATGATGCAGGCCCCAAGTCCTTGTTTGCCGGCTGTGCCGCTACGGACTCCATAGGCCCTGTAGCTTCCTGCCAGCAAAACGTGCAGGTTTTTCTGGATGGCAGCGGGCAACATCTGCTGCTTCCTGCAGAAATAGATGCAGGAAGCTCTGATAACTGTGGTTTGCAAAGCCTGCAGGTAGAACCTGCTTTGCTGACGTGCCAGGAGCTGGGAACGGCTAGTGCGGCTTTGATTGTTACGGATAGTGTGGGCTTGGCTGATACTTGTTATGCCGTTTTGTCTGTGTTGGATACCCTGGCTCCGGCTGTGAATTGCCCCGCACCTTTGAGCCTGGCGGTAGATGGCAATTGCCAAGTTGCCGTACCGGATTTTACGCCATTGCCCGGTAACATTCTGGCTTCGTCCACGGCCGACTTTTCCGGCCTGCAGGGCCAAGGCGGTTGGTTTTACGGCAGCTATGCCGCTTATGATTATCAGAATTTTACCCCCCTGCCGTGGTTTGACAACGGAGTGTGGTTCGGCAACCAGGCCGACAGCACGCCGCTGATAGGCCCTTCGGCTATGATGGCAGGAGCTGATGACCTGGCCTGGGCCGTGCGACGTTGGACCAGTGACTTTACCGGCCAAGTCAGTATTTCAGGGGCTTACTACGATATAGATGACAGTTGTACAGACAGTCTCAAAGTGCGGATTCTGCAAAATGGTCAAGAAATTTTTTCCGATGAAGCGGTGGGCTCACAAAGCACTTCGTATAGCCTGTCCACTTTTGTACAGGTCGGAGATTGGCTGGATTTTGTCATAGACCCTGATTCCGTGGTGCATTGCGATACGGCCTATTTTAGCGTAACCATTCAGGTGCAGTCGCTGTTGCAGGTTTCCGACAATTGTGGTGATGTCATACTCACGCAAAGTCCGGCAGCCGGCACCCTGGTGGGTTCAGGCGTACACGAAATAACCATTGTGGGTACCGACCTTTCGGGAAATACCGACAGCTGCACGGTACTCTTTACAGCTTTGGACAGCTTGCCTCCACTGGCTGTTTGCCAGGATTTGACGGTTTCTTTGGATGCCAATGGTCAGTATCAGCTTTCGCCAAATGAAATAGACGGCGGCAGCAGCGATGCCTGTGGTATAGACAGCATGGCGCTCAGCCAAACGGCTTTCGATTGCAGCCATCGCGGCAACCCCAATACGCTGACACTGTACGTCTGGGATACCGCTGCTCAACTGGATTCCTGTACGGCCCAGCTTACCGTAGTGGACGATGCAGCACCCACAGCCCTTTGCCGTTCGACGGTGGAACTGATGCTCGATGATAACGGCCAGGCTATGCTCTCGGCATCTCAGGTGGATAGCAGCAGCTACGACAACTGCGAAATCTTCTCCATGACCGTTTCACCTCAGCTGTTTGACTGCCAAGACTACACCGGTACTCAGGCCACTTTGACCTTGTCGGATTTGGCAGGCAATACTTCCAGTTGTACGAGTTGGGTTTATACGATAGATACGACAGCTCCTATGGCCGTTTGTCAGGACGTTCAGCTCTATTTGGATGCTAACGGCCAGGCAGTTTTGGACGGCCTACAGCTGGGCCCAAACACCACTGACAATTGTGCTCTCTACTCTTTGCTGGCTTCTCCTTCTGTGTATGACTGCAGCCAGGTAGGACAGGCTGTTTCAGCCACCTTGACCGCTACGGATTTGTCGGGCAACAGCTCGACTTGTACGGGCTTGGTTACGGTTTTGGACACGGTGGCTCCTCAGGCTGTTTGCCAGGATGTCAGCCTGCAGCTGGATGCTCAGGGGCAAGTGAGCCTTACCGCGGCACAGGTCGATGCCGGTAGCACGGATGCTTGCGGCATAGCGTCCATGAGTGTAGCCCCCAACAGTTTTTCTTGTGCGGACCTGGGTGTCAATCCGGTGGTTTTGACCGTTACAGACGGCAGTGGCAACAGCTCGAGCTGCCAAGCAATGGTAACGATATTCGATCAGACTGCTCCCCTTGCTCAGTGCCAGGACATCAGCCTGTCATTGGATGCCAATGGCACGGTGGCTCTTATCGCCCAGCAAATTGACGGAGGCAGCACCGATGCCTGTGGCATTCAAAATTGGGCTGCTTCGCCAAACATTTTTTCGTGTCAAGACATAGGAACCAATACAGTGGTCTTGACCGTTGCGGATGGTAGTGGCAATAGCTCGACTTGTACGGCTGTGGTTACGGTTACTGATCCGGTTGCTCCCAATGCCGTTTGTCAGGATCTCACGGTGCAATTGCAGGCCGATGGGCAATTTACCCTTTTGGCATCGGCCGTGGATGGAGGTAGCACGGATGCCTGTGGCATAGCGGAAATTACGGCAGCACCGCTGCACTTTACTTGCAGCGAAGTCGGGCAAAATACCGTAACGCTGATCGTTACGGACAACAGTGGAAATAGCTCTTCTTGTACGGCTACGGTTACGGTGCAAGACAACATACCCCCCAATGCAGTCTGTCAGAGCATCAGCGTACAGCTGGATGCTCAAGGGCAGGCTGCTATTTTGGGTGAAGAGGTAGATGGAGGCAGCAGTGATGCTTGTGGCATAGCTTCTTATTTGGTTGTGCCTTCTCAATTTGATTGCCAGGACATAGGTGCCAATACCGTTACGCTGACCGTTACGGACAACAACGGCAATACCGATCTGTGTCAGACGACGGTTGTGGTGGAAGATCAGGTGCCGCCTAGCATGTCGTGTCAAAACATAGAAATTTTTCTCGATGGCAATGGAGAGGCTCAGATTACGCCGGCTATGCTCGATGCCGGTAGCAGCGATGCTTGTGGCGGTTTGACTTTGTCGGCCTTTCCCCTGCACTTTCAATGTGATGAAGTGGGCTTGAACGCCGTAACCCTGACCGGTACCGATGGGCAGGGCAACCAAGCCAGCTGTACGGCTTTGGTAACGGTTACCGATACTGTCCCACCCAGCCCGCTATGCCAGGACGCAACCGTTTACTTGGATGCTCAGGGGCAGGCTCCCCTGGCTGCTTCACAGGTTGATGGAGGCAGTACGGATGCCTGTGGGCTGGCTTCTTTGGAGGTGAGTAAGAATCTTTTTTCCTGTGCCGATTTAGGAGATAATCCGGTGGTACTTATCGTGGAGGACAACTATGGCAATCAGGCGACCTGTCTGGCTGTTGTAACGGTAGAAGACCCCATCCCTCCTGTGGCTTTCTGTCAAAACACCACACTTGTGCTGGATACCAATGGCAATGGGGTTTTAGATCCCGCTCAGGTCGATGCCGGCAGCAGCGATAATTGTGGTGGTTGGCAACTTTCGCTCAACAAAGCCACGTATGACTGTTCTAATGTGGGAGCACAAAGCGTGCAACTTACCATTACCGATGCTTTTGGCAACCAAAACAGCTGTACGGCTCAATTGGATGTCATCGCTTCTGCGGCTTGTCCGCCACCGGAGATTTCCAATGCAGGTGGCCCCACCATAGCCGACCCTTGTACTTGCCGTGGCAACGGGGAGTTTGATGAAGAGGTCGTCATTGGCCCCACGGGTCAGGGTATGAATTGGGTGGTCGCTTCTACAGACTTGTTGGACCCCAATACGCTGCAACCCTATCCGGCCGGTACGCCTTTTACGGAAGTGATGGTTGGAGCCGGTCAGTCCATTTACGTCTTAGCCGGCGTGCACTTAGACGGGCAGGGGTATGTCTTGACGGCAAGCAGCGCCTTTTTCCCGGGTGTGATCTTGCAAATTTCCAATACCTGCTATTATCCTCAGCCGCAGATTACCGGCTTGGACGGGCCTTTCTGTTTGTACAGCCAGGCTGTGGATCTCACGGGTGAGGCAGGCGGAGCCGTTTTGGTGGATTCCTTTTTCACCATCAACGGCAATCCTGCGACGGTTTTTGATCCCTTTGCTTTGGGCGTGGGGACACATACGGTGGAATACACCGTGGATGCGGGTACAGCCGGCTCCAATGACCCTTCAGATCCCGGTTGTGTAGCTTCGGTTCAAGAATTGGTCAGCATCATTTCTACGCCAGTGCAGATGTCTTGCAACAACGCTGTCAATGTGGGCATTGATGCCAACTGCGAGGCCTTGATTACGCCCGACATGATTTTGGAAGGTACTTACGGTTGTTATGACGACTATGAAGTGAGCATTTATGCAGGGGTGAATCAGATACCCAATCCCGTAAGCGGGGCGTACGTAGGGCAAGGGCTTACGGTGCAAATCACCCACTTAGTCAGTGGAAACTCCTGTTGGGGCACTTTGGTCGTTTACGACAATTTAGCTCCCGTCATAGATTGTGCGGCCGTGGATACGGTTTCCATTTCCTGTACGCAGGAAGTGGCTTCAGTACCGCCGCCTCCTGCTGCCGACAATTGTACACCTGTAGAAGTTTTACTCACTGAAGAGGTGATTGTTGACGATAATGTCTGTGATGATGACATTGTGCGCTACCGTCGAAGGTGGATAGCCGAAGATATTTATGGCAATAGCTCGGCTCCTTGTGAGCAAATCATTGAAATTCACCGGCCCGATGAGGTGGACTTTCCCAATGATGTTTATTGGTCTTGTGATCAATACAACACCTATCCGAACATTACCGATGCTGCCGCTTTGCATCCCTCCATTGCCGCTTTGCAAAACGGTACGCTACCCCTGGATGCGACGGGTGTTAGCAATGCCTCTTGGCTGAGTGCCACCGGCTCAGGTTTGCCGGAAGGCATAGAAGGCACTTATTGCAATTACGGCTACTCTTTCAGCGATCAGCTGTTAGTTTCTTGTGGGAATTCCTTTGACATTTTGCGCACCTGGACGGTGCTCGATTGGTGCACCAATCAAGTCATTTTGAGCAATGCTCAGGGTGAAGACAACGTGCAACTCATCAAAGTGGTGGACCAGACGCCTCCGGATTTGTCTATCAGTCCGTTTACGGTAAGTGCCAACATTTCCGGTGCCGGTTATCAGGGCTGTACTTCTCAGGATTATCTCTTCCCGCCCACAGTGAGTGACAATTGCAACGACTGGACGGTTTTGATTTTTACGCCTGTGGGTGAAGCCGTTTACCTGAATGGTGTAGATGGAACGCAGGGCGGTTTGATTCCGCCGCCGGGTTTGCCTTTGGGGACGCATACGATTACTTATCAGGCTGAAGATGCCTGTGGAAATGTTACGACGGTTGATGTGGAAATAGAAGTGGTGGACGACATCAGTCCGGTGACCATTTGCAAGGAGATCACTACCATTTCTCTGCCCACTTCCGGTGAAGCGCTTACGCCTGCTTCGGTTTTTGACAACGGCAGTTTGGACAATTGTTGTTTGGACGAGTTGTTGGTCAAACGCACTTCAGATCCTTGTGGCGTGGCAGGCAATACGGACTTTGGTCCTTCGGTGATTTTCTGTTGTGCAGATGTGGGTGCAGGGCCGGTGGAAGTTACCATGCGGGCCGTAGATTGTTCCGGGAATTACAACGAATGTACTGTTCAGGTTTTTGTGGAAGACAACTTGGCTCCTCAGCTGCTCAGTTGCCCCACAGATGTGCAGATTGATTGCAATACCTATTTGGACTCCTTGGCTGCTGCTTTGGCTCTGGGTGATTACAGCGTATTGGATGTTTACGGAACTCCGCTGTTTTCCGACAATTGTGAAGTGGATACCAGCTATGTCGTAAGCATGAACATCAACACTTGTTCGGAGGGCAGCATCATTCGTTCCTGGAGCGCCGTTGATGCCTCTCAAAACGGTCCGGTAAATTGTACACAGACCATTTTTGTAGAGCACCAATCCGACTGGGTGGTTACTTTTCCTGAAGACATAACAGCTCAATGTCAAGATGGTAGTTTGCCGGATTTTGGCGAGCCGCAAATCTTCTTCGATGATTGTGAATTGATTGGCATTTCTTCCAACGATCAGCTCTTTGAAACGGTGTCAGATGCTTGTTACAAAATTCTTCGTACCTGGACGGTGGTCAATTGGTGTCTTTATAACCAGTACGGTTACGATGCCTATCCAGAGTATTCCGAAGCCCAGATTGGGCAGGATTTTGATGGTGACGGGGATATGGATGATCGCACTTTCAAAGACGGCGTCAATAGTGCCGGCATAGCTGATGGTTTTATACAGTTTACGCAAGTCATCAAGGTAGTGGACGAAGAAGATCCGATTTTTGAATTGAGCGATCTGGAGGTTTGCATTGAAGGAAGTACTTGCTTTGCTGATGTACAACTGCCCGTACCCGATGTGCTCGATTGCAGCGACGCTTTGAGTACGGAGATTACTACGGACTTGCCCAACCCGCAGCCCGGAGATCCCTACACTTATACCCAAGTACCGCCGGGGAATTATACGGCGACCTATGCCATCAGCGACGACTGTGGCAATACTGCCTTTCGGCAAATGAACATCAGCGTAGTGGATTGCAAAAAACCGACACCCTACTGTGCCGACGGCTTGGTTCTGGTTTTTGATCAAACCGGAGAAATCACCATTTGGGCTTCGGATTTTGATGCGGGAAGTTTTGACAACTGCTCGGATTCCCTGATCTTTTCTTTCTCTTCGGATACAGCTGATGTTTTTCGGACGTATTACTGCGATCTGGATCAGGGGTATCAGCCCTTGGAGATCTGGGTAACCGATGAGGCGGGCAATCAAGATTTTTGCAGCACTTTTGTTCTCTTGCAGGACAACCTGGGGGTTTGCGATGATTTGGTGGTTGTCAGCGGGCACATTTACACCGAGGAAGAAGAGATGGTTGCTCATGTACAGGTGGATGTAAACGGGGGAGCTTTTCAAGAGCTCACGGATTTGGACGGGCAGTATGCCTTTCAGCAATTGCCCATTGGAGGAGATTACACCCTTTCTCCCATGTTAGACACTTTGCCGGGCAATGGCGTCAGCACATTGGACATGTACTACGTGCAGTTACACATTTTACAGATGCAGCCCCTGTCCTCGCCCTACAAGATCATTGCTGCTGATGTCAACAGAAACGGGATGGTCAGTACGGTGGATTTGGTTTATATTCAGCAGTTGGTGCTTCAGATGATTCCCGAATTTCCGAACAACACTTCTTGGCGTTTTGTGGATGCTGATTACGTCTTTCCGGACCCGGAGAATCCTTGGCAAGAGGTTTTCCCCGAAGTGTTGAACTACAACAATTTGCAAGTAGATGATTTGGCTGCCGATTTCATCGCCATCAAAGTCGGTGATGTAAATTCGACGGCGAGCACGAATTTTGATGGTGAGCAGACGGAGTTTCGATCGACTGAGCGCTACCCCCTTCAACTCGAAGACCTCACCTTTGAGTCAGGAGAAGAAGTGTCTTGTGTGCTGCAGCTTTCCGGTGAGGCTCTGCGGGCCTTGCAGTTTACACTGGAGTTCGATAAAGAAGTTTTGTCTTTCGAGGCTGTTGATGAAGGCCCTTGCTCGGGGCAAGGCGACTGGGGCTTGGCGCATGCCGATGCGGGTTGGCTCACCTTTGCCAGAGCTTATGCAGACGGATCTTGCCGAGCTGAGAACCAGACGATATCGCTGCGCTTTCACACTTTGCAAGCGGGGCGTTTGAGCGATGTTCTCCATCTGAGTTCTTCAGCTACGGCGGCTATGGCCTTCGGGGCAAATGATTGGGCGGCAACGCCCGTGTTGGAATTTATGGAGCTTGGAGACGGGCAGGGCTTTAGCTTGGGTAAGTTGTATCCCAACCCCATGCGCACTTCTGCTGTTCTTCCCTTCCGTTTAGAGCAGCCGGCCGAGTTGGTCTTCAAGGTGTATGACCTTTCAGGCCATTTGCTCTATAGTGAGAAGCGCATGGCCGAGGCAGGCCCGGGCTCCTTTAGCTTGGAAAATTTGCCGGAAGGCGTTTTCATCTATCAACTGGAAACACCTGAGGGCTTGTTTACCGGAAAAGGCGTGGTCGCAGGTCCATAAAATCGGCTGTTTGCCGATGGGCTTTACGCCATGACAAGGAGGCGTTTGGTTGGTTTAGGGCCCAATCAAACGCCTTTTTATACTCATGGCGAAGTGGTTTGGGAGGCGCCAGCCTTCCAAGTGCTCTACCTTTTGCCCGTTTGCGAGTCGCAAATAACCCAAACTATTTCGGTTTGGGTATAGTTTGTTGGAAACCTCATTGCCTCAGCGACTAAAAACAAGCTAGTTGCTTATAGGGCTGGTGAACATGGAGTTATTGATTTGTATTTTGCCTCTAAAGCCACGAAATTGTTTTTCTGGGTTCTAATGTGACAGATTTCTCCTAACCCCAATTCGTCGGATGGAGTATCATTGTTGTTGGATGACGTGGCTGTAGTTTTCGCTGAAGAGCTGGATGGCGATAGAGAGCAAGATGATGCCGAAAATTTTCTGGAGGATGATGCTGCCGGCTACACCCAGGCGTTTTGCCAGCCAGTCCGAGGAGCGAAGAATGAGGTACACGAACAGCATGTTGAGCAGGATGCCGAGCAAGATGTCAGTTGTTTCGTATTTGGCTTTTAGCGAGATGATGGTCGTCATGCTGCCGGCACCGGCGATGAGCGGGAAAGCCACCGGTACTATGGTGCCGGATTTTAGCTGAGGGTTGTCGTGGAAAATGCGTATGCCGAGTACCATTTCCAGGCCAAGCAGAAAAATGACCAAGGCTCCGGCCACGGCAAAGGCTTCTACAGAAACACCAAAAAGGCTGAGCAGTGGTTTTCCGCCAAAGAGAAAAGCACCCATAAACAACAAAGCTGCTATAGAGGCGTATTCGGCATGAATGTGCTGCCCGCGTTTTTTGAGATCTATGATCAGCGGTAGAGAACCTATGATGTCGATAACGGAAAAGAGAATCAAGGTTATGGAAACGAGTTCTTTGAAATGGATACCCATGTTGTTTTTGTTTTACTTGCTTTTCAGTTGTTCCCCGAGGATGTTGAAGATGGTAACGGTGATAAATATAGCTATGCCTGGAAATACGGCCATCCACCAGGCGCTGATGTTGCTGCGGGCAGATCGGAGTAAACTGCCCCAGCTGACGTCTTCGGCTGCCAGGCCGATTCCAAGGAAAGAAATGGTGGCCTCGGCCAGGATAGCTCCGGCAAAGCCAAAGGCTATAGCGATCCATACCGGGCCGAGGGCATTGGGCAGGGCGTGTTTCAGGAAGATGCGCCTTTCGGGCAAGCCCAGGCTCCTGGCTGCTTCGATGTAGCTTTGTTCGC
>JALSKB010000030.1 GCA_026989035.1 Saprospiraceae bacterium
CTACTTCTTTCAGTGGAAGAGTAGAAACTTCCCGGATCGACTAGGTAGATCCAGCCTATTTTAAAAATGAATTGTAGTTCGTACCTGCCGTTACTTATACCCAAGGCGGGTTGAATAAAGAGTTGTTCGCGTTTGTATCCTCTTCCAGATCGGGAGAGACTGCTCAAGCTATTATCTATGCCCAACAGCACTTCAAAGTGCGTTGTTTGGTTTGGACGCTGCAGACTTTCAAAAGTGGTATAGTACCCCAATCTGCCGCCTACTGTAATGTCTTCAATAAGCGAGGAAGTTTGCAAGGCAGCCAGAAAGTGATCGGAAAGAGCAAAGCCCCAATGAGTGCCTATTTGATCAGGTGCAAGGTCTTCGTTGTCCAAGCCGATGGATCCGCGAAAAGTGAGGTCTCCTTTTTCGGAAAAGAGATAGGCATCCATTGTGGGAACCGTGTAAATCAGGCCACATGAAGATCCCATAAGACAGAGGATCAGCAGTATGCAGGTGAGGTGCCATAGATCAACTGACTTAGTTTTACCAGCCTTTTCGGTAGGCTGGGTCGTGTTGTCGTTTTTCCGGCATTTTAGCTTTTTATAGCTGTTGAGACCGTTTGAGTATTTCAGTTTGGGTGTAAAAAGCTTCATTCTTTTCATTTTTCCGGTGGTTTTGTTTGTTTAAATTTATGCATTTTTCTCTTTGTTTTTGATAAAAATACACTGTTTTTTTTGTTTTTTTAATTTTTTCTTCTTTTTGTCCATTTGTAATGGATTTTTGAATTTGTTTTCCGCGGTTTGCGAACGGGAATTTTGCCTTTGGAGGAGGATTTGCTCTACTTTGGAGCTATTTACTTTGCCTTAATTTTGGAGCCAAGCAGCCAGAAGGCAGTTCCTGCAGCCAGCAGAAGCAGGCCGGCCAGGCTTTCGAAGGGGTGGAGGTAGAGCATGAAGGCCATGACCCAGGCACTTAGGAGGAGAAAGAAGACTTGGATAAAGGGATAGCCCGGGCTGAGGTAGATGTTGCGGCTTGGGATTTCTTTTTTTCTGGCGCGAAACAGGCTGAAAACCGTTAGGGCTGTAAAAAATTGCAGCGTGAAGCCGGTGTAGAGCAGCAGTTGTTCAAAAGAGCCGAAATAGAGCAGTGCAAGAGCGATAAGTGCCTGGAGCCATATAGCTCGGACGGGGATGCCATGGCTGTTGTCTTTTTTCAGAAAGCCCCATAGCGGATAATCTTCGGCCATGGCACGCGTGACGCGCGGGCCTACCCAGATCATGGCACTGATGCCCGAAACCAAGAACAAGGCGATGGCCGTACTGAATGCCCGTCCGCCCAGTTCGCCGAACATGAACTCTCCGGCGAGTCGGCCGACGTCTATTTGTCCTTGCAGCAGCTGTACGGGTATTTGCCGCAAGAGCGCCCATTGCATGGCGATGTACAAGGCGGTAACGAGGAGGGTGCCGGCTATCAGGGCTTTGGGGAGGTTGTAGCGCGGCGTATCTATTTCTTCGGCAATGTAGGCTGCAGCGTTCCAGCCGGAATAGGCGTAAACCGAAAAGAGGAAGGCCACGCCAAAAGCGGGGTGTAGCATTTCCCGGTACCAGGAGCTGCTCCAGTCTGCCGTACCTGCACCTGGCAGGCTTATGCTGAGCAGAACGAGTCCGATCAGCACCAGCAGTTTAAAGGCCGTGGAAATGTTTTGAAACCGTTGACTGTGGTAAAGATTTATGGAGTGGATGGCAGAGATGAGCAAGATGATGCAGATGGCCATGCTTTTTTCGGAAAGTCCGGTGTAGGGGCTTAGGTAAGAACTCATGGCCATGGCACTCAGGGCAATGGCGGCGGGGAAGGCCACCGTCAGCGAAACCCAGCCGGCGAGGTAGCCGGCGAAGGGGTGAATCAGTTCGCTGAGGTAGCGGTATTCGCCACCCAATTTCGGATAGCGTGTACTCAGTTCGGCATAGGAAAAAGCCCCTGCCAGAGCCATGATGCCTCCCAGCAGCCAGAGCAGTAGGATGCTCCATCCGTTTTGCACCAATTTCAGCTGTAAGCCCAGGCTGGTGAAAACTCCGGTTCCCAGCATATTGGCGACGACCAAAGCAGTGGCTGATACAGCGCCTATTTTTTTGCCGTGTTTCATTCGATGATCATGCCTTTCACCCCTTTGTGCAAGGCGTTTTATTCGTGTAATTTCCTCATGACGAGAAGGCGTTTGCGTCCTTTCTCTTGCATCTCCAAAAAAAGAGAATCCGAAGAGAGCTTCTGAATGCGGACCTGCCGCTCTTTTGCCGTTTTGTCCCGGCTTTGGGTAATCAGCAGGTGATTTTGAAGCCGCCAGTGGCCGGATTCCCGGTAGTTGAGCGTGCCCTCGTAGCGGTAGCTGTGGTCTTCGTAGAAATGCAGTTGAATGACCGAATCCGGAACGGGCAAAAGGCTGTCGGCCTCCAGCACACGTACGGCCTGCCAAGAGCCTTTTAGCATTTGTTCTCGTTTGGCCCGATTGCAGGCGAAGAACAAAGCCGGAACACTACACAGCAGCAAAAACTTTTTCATCTTTTTTGGCTCAAAGGTAAGGCAAATATGATGCGAATGTACGCGGTGGGTTTGAACGGGGGTATTTCCCTATATTTGCCGAAAGGCAAAACCCGTAAAACATGCGCTACCTCCTTATTTTCTTGTCGCTTTTTGTGGGCCTTTCGGCAAATGCTCAACATCCCAACGTGATGATTGGCAACCAGAGCAATCCGAATGAGCCTTGCATTGCCATAGATCCCAAGCAGCCGCAGTACCTAATTGCGGCTGCTAACATCAACAACTATTATTTGTCATCGGATACAGGAGCAACTTGGGAGCACTTCTATCAAAATTCGCAATACGGCGTTTGGGGGGATCCCATTCTTATAGCCGATACCTTGGGCTCTTTTTACTATTTTCACCTGGCCAATCCACCTGACGGCAATTGGATAGACCGCATGGTGTGTCAGCGTTCTGACGATCACGGTCAGACTTGGCCGGTGGATACTTATACGGGACTTAATGGCGACAAGGTGCAGGATAAGGAGGGAGTAGCTGTCAATCCGTTCAACAATCATGTGTACGTAACCTGGACACAGTTCGACAAGTACAACAGTGCTGACCCGCAGGATTCCAGTGTTATTCTTTTTTCTCGTTCTGAAGATAGGGGATTGAGCTGGACCGAGCCGGTGCGTCTTAGTCAGCAGGCCGGTGATTGCCTGGATGACGACAATACGGTGGAGGGGGCTGTGCCTGCCGTAGGGCCGAATGGTGAGATTTATGTAGCTTGGGCAGGGCCTTCGGGCATTGTTTTTGACCGCTCTATGGATGGAGGAGACAGCTGGCTGGAAGAGGACATTCACGTGGCGGATATGCCGGGAGGATGGGCCATGGACGTGCCCGGTATTTATCGAACGAACGGCATGCCCATAACGCATTGTGATCGCAGCGGGGGGCCTCATCAAGGGACGATTTACGTGTGTTGGGCCGACCAGCGAAATGGTCCGGACAATACCGATGTTTGGCTGAGTAAGTCCACAGATCAGGGAAATACCTGGTCCGAACCCAAGCGCGTCAATGACGATTCCAGCGGAAGACATCAGTTTTTCCCCTGGATGGCCATAGACCAAACCACGGGTTATCTCTATTTCGTGTTTTACGATCGCAGGAATTACGAGGACAACCAAACCGATGTTTATATGGCCGTTTCGGTAGATGGCGGTGAAAGCTTTGCAAATTTTCGCATCAGCGAGAGTCCTTTTGTGCCCAACCCGGCTATTTTTTTTGGCGACTACAACTACCTCATCGCTCACAACGGCATTGTGCGGCCCATTTGGACTCGCCTGGATCAGGGCATTCTCAGCATCTGGACGGCTTTGGTCGATATAGATTCTATCCCCGACTTTCCCACCGGGATTGAGGGAAAACCCGTGCATGGGAAGGCCTACTTTTTGACCTGTTATCCCAATCCGGCCAAGGACTTTACTTGGCTCTCTTTTTCCCTGCAAGGCAAGCGAAAAGTTTCTCTTCTCATTACCGACCTGGAAGGGCAGGTCGTTTTGCAGGTTTTTAAAGACAAGCACTTTTCCAAGGGGAAGCACCAAGTTAAAGTTCAGCTCAAAAGCCTACCCACAGGTGTGTATTATGCCTTGCTTTATCAAGACGGACAAGCCGTAGCCAAAGAAAGCCTGGTGGTGGATGGAGGGAAACTATGACCGGAGGTTGGGGAGAACTGCTTAATCGGGTCAATCGGCTAACAGGAAAAATGGATTCACTTATTCCCCCGGGCTCAAAATGCCTTTTCAAGCAAAGCCTTGCGACTCGGGTAGGGCAAGTACCCATAGAGCAGGTCTCCAGTCGCAGCGTTCCGGAAAAAACTGCTTGCCTCGCACAGAGATTTTTTCAAAAGAAAATCCAGTGGAATTTGATTTTGCCCAGACTGTTGTACTCCAGGGTAGGCGATGGAATTTTAAAGAGATTGAGCAATTGATAAAACCCTCGTAACAGCGGCTTTTCATTTGCCGGAAGGCGGGAAAAATCCACGTCAAAAGAGAGGTAATATTGTCGATATCGGATGAGGTTTGTTTGGAAGATTTCGCCCTCTTCCGTCCAGCGGTTATCGAAACCTCCAAACATGTTGTCGGCACCGTAGCCCAGAGCGAGATTGAGCCAGGGGGGCAGCCAGTCGGGAGATTTGCTTCCCATCAGAGATGCCAGGTTGAAGGATAGCCAGTTGGTTTGTGCGTTGTAGTCTTTGAGTAGGCGCTCGAAAAGGCTTCGCCCGTAAAGTTGTTCGGCACGTTGTTGTAGGCTGCTGACGCCCTGTCCGCTTTCGGAATAAAGCGGTGATGCGGAATAAGAGGGATGGGAAGAAGACAGTTTTAAGAAGATGCGCTGTTCTTGCCACAGAAGTTCCTGGCTTAGGAACAATGTGCTTCCCAGCAAGTTGGCACCCATGTCGCTTGGGGAGAAACCCCATTTTTCGGAAAACCCATCCATGACCTCAATGGTGGAGAGGAAGCCCAAGCCTGTTCCTACGGCGGCCCATGCTGCTTTTTTTCTATCCAGGCCCGTCCAGCACAAGGTGTGAAAGGATGTTCGAGCTATGTTGTAAGCAGAGTAGGTGTGCCCGGCTTTATCGACTTGCAGCCATTCTCCGGCATCGTTGAAAAAGTGGAAAGAAGTGATGGGATATTGGCTGTACCAGATGTTCCACAGCCCGACTGATAAGCCTGTGTACACGACTAAGCCCGCGCCTGCAGCGGCGACAAACCGTTCTTTGTGAAAATCGGTTGCAGGCTTCCACCAAGGAAGCCGTGTGTTGCTGCTGTCTCCCGATTTGC
>JALSKB010000031.1 GCA_026989035.1 Saprospiraceae bacterium
GCCGCCGGGAAAACGCCACGCGTAGGACCTGTCTCTTTGGCAAAAGTGCCCTCCGTAACCATGAAGTTAAACGCAATGGTGTTGTCCGTTTCATCGAAGTCCTGGTTGGGCGAAGAAATGGTATAAGCGCCGGTGTACATGCCCAGGTCAGCATCAGCTGCAGGCGTGTACATGCCCAGCCCCAGCAAGTCTTCGACTATGCTGTTCGCCGGTACCGTACCGTAGGATAAATCGGAGTTGAAAACCTGGTTTCCACCCGGATCTTCCACCGTAGCCGTAAGCACCACATCGCTCTGATCCAAAGCACCGACGTTAGAAATATCTGCCAGGAAGGGAATGGGATCCGTCTGGCCCGCAGGAAACTGCACATTGGGAGCAATGGCATAGAAATTGTCATTCACACGCAGGTTGTATCCCTCCTGCTCAACGATGCGCACATCGTCGATGATCCAGTAGTAGTAGTTGCCCTCAAGGCGAAACTTGACGCGCAAAGTGCTGGTTCCCACCGCTCCCGGCAAGGGGATACGCACCACTTCGTTGATGTTTCCACTGTTTACCGGATATTGGGTGTTGATCAATAGGCTGTCCCAGGTAACGCCATCATCGGTTGACCAACCGATCCAGTACAAACTTTGAAATTGGCGAAGACACTGGACAAAGACCAGGCTTATCCCTGCTGCCGTAGAGCCCGACACATCGATGGTGGGAGAAATCAACTCTCCAACCTGCAAAGCGATGCAATCTCCTCCACCTATGTTGCCTTGGTCTCCCCCATTGTCCCAGAAATCAGAATCAAAAGCAGCCGCTCCGTTGCAAGGCGTATAGGAGTTGATGAAAGCACCTCCGGAAAAAGCACCTCCGTTAGATTCACCCGTAGGAGCCCACTGCCACAAATCCATTGCAGGGGTCGAACCATCGCCACAGGCGATGTTATTCACCGTCCAACCATTCAAACCACCATCGAAATCACCCTCACCGGGCTGATCACCCCAAAGTACGACATCCGTACCCGGATCTACCGGGTGAGCAGGTTCCAAAGAGACCATCACGCCGGGAATGTTCGTGCGAATCAAATCGCAGTCGGCCTTAGACATCATAAAGCAGGGGATGGTTACCTGATCGGCAAAACCGTCGGGGTCCGGAGCCATGGCAAAAGGATCCGTGGGCTGGTTGTTGCACACCACAGCAGCAATGGCACCTGCTTCTTGGGCATTAAAACACTTAAGCCCAAAAAAACAAGAACCGCGATCAATCAGGGCAATCTTACCCGTCAGATCATTTTGAATGGCTTCACAACCATCGGTTGCCGTCCCTTGCCCATCATCGACAATGACCCATTCCCCTGCTACGGGATTGCCGTCATCCGTACAAAAATCCTGGCTACCAAATCCAGCCGGAACAGCCAGATACGGCCCTTCTAAACCGGAAATATTGGTTACCGTCAAATTGTAAGCACGCGGTGGCAACAACTGCGCACTCAGCGTCCATACAGCGACGAAAAACAAAAAGAAAAAAGCGTACAATTTTTTCATTGCCTGAAAAGTTTTTTGTGAAGAAATCCCGTGAAGGTTTGTCCTTTGGCTAAAAATACAGCTTGAGCTGGCTCACCAAGCGTGCTTTTAGCGGCCTAAAGTTAGCAACATCTTGCAAAAAATACCAAACCATTTCTCAAACTACAATGACCTTCTACGGAAAAAAAGAAGCGATGACGTTTGGAAGACCAAAAGATTTCTTCCTTCAAATCCTGAATACCCCAAAAAATCTATCTTGAGCGGCTTTTGCCCTGCTTTCGTCTATAAATTTTGGCTGCAAAGCAAAAAGACGTATCTTTGAGCCAACATATCAAACCAAACCCCACAGATGAAAAAGCTTCTCTCAACCCGCAGCTTGTGGATCCTGGCCATAGGGCTTAGCTCTTGGGCGTACATCCATCTTGCGCTTCAAAAACCGGATGAAGCTGCTACAGCCCTCAACTCCAAAAGCCATTTCAGTGCGGAAGATGAGACAGAAGCTACCGAAGAAAAAGCAACTTTCCACCTTCCGGATTTGAGCCTGCTCAAAAAAGCCATAGGTTTGGCCGGAAAGCTCGCCGGCTTCAACAGTCCGGAATAATTTTATCCGGCTTTCGCCAAATACGAGCCGCTACTCAAGAAACATCCCTTGCTATGATATCGCCCTCTACCATTCGGCAGATTATGGATGCTGTGCGAATTGAAGAGGTGGTCGGCGATTTCGTCAACCTCAAGCGCAGAGGAAATAACCTGTTCGGGCTCTGCCCTTTCCACTCCGAAAAAACACCCTCTTTTTCCGTCGCTCCTTCCAAAAACATCTTTAAATGCTTCGGCTGTGGCCGCGGAGGTGATGCCGTGCACTTCATCATGGAGCACGAACACTACACCTACCCGGAAGCACTGCGCTACCTGGCTGCCAAATACAACATCACCATTGAAGAGCGCGAGCCCAGCCCGGAAGAACGAGAAGCAGCTCAAAAAGAAGAAAGCCTCTATATCGTCAATGAATTTGCTTTGCGCTTTTTTCAGCAGCAGCTCTTTGAAACCCGAGAAGGGCAAACCATCGGTCTGAGCTATTTCAAAGAGCGAGGTTTCAGTGAAGAAACCATTAGGCGTTTTGGCTTGGGCTATGCACCCAAAGCCGGCAACAGCCTGCTACAAGCTGCCCGAAGCGCAGGCTACAAGGAAGAGCTCCTGCTCGAACTGGGCCTCATCACCCAACATCAGCGAGATTTCTTTCGAGAACGCGTCATCTTCCCCATCTTCAACCTGACGGGAAAGCCCATGGCTTTTGCCGGAAGGCTACTCGGCCAACAAACTCGGGGGCCCAAATACATCAATTCGCCCGAATCCCCCATCTACGACAAAAGCCGCAGCCTCTACGGTATCTCCCTGGCGCAACGCTCCATACGCAAGCAAAGCGAATGTCTGCTGGTGGAAGGCTACACCGATGTCATTTCCCTCCACCAGGCCGGACTGGACCGCGCCGTGGCCTCTTCCGGCACCTCGCTGACTTCCAATCAAGTTCAATTCATCCGCCGCTTCTCCCCCAACCTCACCATCCTTTATGATGGAGATTCCGCGGGTATTCAAGCAGCTGTACGCGGATTGAACATCGCCCTGGAGCAAGACCTCAACGTCAAGGTCGCTATTTTGCCGGAAGGCGAAGACCCCGACTCCTACCTCCGCAAAGTCGGGCCTGCCGAATTTGAAAGCTGGCTTCAGGAAAAAGCCACGGATTTCATCCTCTTCAAAACCGAAAGGCTACTCGAAAAAGCCCAAGGCGACCCCATCAAAAAAACCCAAGGCATACGCGAACTCAGCGAAAGCCTGGCTCTGCTACCCGACCCCCTCAAACGAGCCATGTACGTCAAAGAGGCAGCCCGACGGCTCGAAATGGAAGAGCAAAACCTAGTCGATGAAGTCAACCGGCAAATCAAAAAGCGCCTGCAACAACTGGAAAGGCAGCGAAAAAACAAAGCCCGGCAAAAGGAAGCAGATCGCCCGCAAGCCGACACCCGACCTACAACTCAAGCCCCGCAAACCCCATCACCGGATACCGCACAAAATAGCGAAACGGAATTACTTCGCCTACTCATCCTGCACGGCAACAAAGCCTATGACGAAACGCAGTCCGTAGCTCAATACGCCTTCTCACAAATCGGCAGCCTGCTGGATCTATTCCAAGACCAACAGTTGAAAAATACCCTGCTGGAACTTTGGGAATACCTGCAAAAACACCAAAGCTTTCCTCCTACAGAGTATTTTCTATCCCATCCCCAATCGGGTATCAGCCAATTGGCCCGCCACTTCCTCTTTCCCGATTGGGGTGAAATGAGCCCCGAATGGGAAAAGCGCGGCATCCTCTTGATCACGCAAGAAACACCGGAACAAAACCACCACAAAGACTGCGACAAAACCCTCGCACACTTCCTGCTAACCAAATATCACGAGCTCATTCAGCAAAATCAACAACGCATCCAGCAAACGCCACCTCAGGCTGCCGAAGAGCTTGAAAAATACATGCTGGTCCAACATCACCTGCTCGAAAAGAGAAAAGAGCTAGCCGAAAAGCTCGGTCTGGTCGTGCCGGGAAACAGACTATAGAATGCCCCGTCAGACCGCAAAGACCAAACCGACAGCACAATCAGCCGGAAAGGCCCGTTACGTTCAAATCTTCAAAAGCTCTTTTTAAACGCTCTACAAAGCGCTCTTCTCCCTTGCGCAGCCACTTGCGAGGGTCGTAATACTTCTTGTTGGGCTTGTCTTCACCTTCGGGATTGCCGATCTGGGTTTGCAGGTAATCCTTGTATTCGTCAAAGTATTCCCGCACACCGGAAGCAAAAGCCCACTGCATATCGGTATCGATATTCATTTTGATGACGCCATAGCTGATGGCCTCGCGAATCTCTTCCCGCGAAGAACCCGAACCTCCGTGAAAGACAAAGTGAATGGGCTTGGCCTTCTCCAGCCCAAACTTTTGACGCACGTATTCCTGGGAATTTTTCAATATCACAGGCTCCAACTTGACATTACCCGGTTTGTACACGCCATGCACATTGCCAAAAGCAGCTGCAATGGTAAAGCGATGACTGACCTTGCTCAACTGCTCATAGGCATAGGCCACTTCTTCCGGTTGGGTGTAAAGACGCGAACTGTCAATACCCGTATTGTCCACACCATCCTCTTCACCGCCCGTAACGCCAAGCTCTATTTCCAAGGTCATGCCTATGGCATCCATGCGCTTGAGATACTGCACACAAGTCGCCACATTTTGTTCCAGAGGCTCTTCCGACAAATCCAGCATGTGCGAGCTAAACAAGGGATAGCCCCGCGTTTCGTAAAAGCGCTCTCCGGCTTCCAGCAGACCGTCTATCCACGGTAGCAGTTTGCGCGCACAATGATCAGTATGAAGAACAACTGTTACGCCATAAGCTTTTGCCAAAGTATGCACGTGTATGGCTGCAGAAATAGAGCCCAGAACAGCGGCCTCCTGTTGTTCATTGGGAAGCCCTTTCCCTGCATAAAAAGAAGCTCCGCCGTTCGACAACTGAATCATGACAGGAGCCTGCAAATCTCGAGCCGTTTCCATAACGGCATTGATGGAATTGGTGCCCACCACATTAACGGCAGGCAAGGCGAACTCGTGCTCACTGGCGTAGTTCAAGAGTTCAGTAACTTCATCGCCATACAAAACACCCGGGCGAAAACGGGTCTTGAATGAATTGCTCATAAAGTTGGGGGTTTGAGTTACTTAATCGCACAAAAAAAACGGCCGCCCCTACAGGCAGCCGTTGTTCAATCAGATGATTTCTTTTTCCGTCAGATAACGCTCGGCATCCAAAGCGGCCATACATCCGGTGCCGGCCGCCGTTACTGCCTGGCGATAGACTTTGTCTTGGGCATCTCCCGAAGCAAAAACGCCTTCCCTATTCGTCAGGCTAGTCCCCGGCTTGGTGATGAGGTATCCCGTATCGTCCATGTCCAACCAGCCTTTGAAAATTTCCGTATTGGGTTTGTGCCCTATAGCGACAAAAAAGCCTTTCACCGGAATTACAGACTCCTCACCGCTCTTGTTGTTGATGACGCGCACGCCTTCCACCTCTTCTTCCCCCAAAATTTCCTTAGCCTCGGTATTCCAGTGGATGACGATGTTCGGCGTGTTCATCACCCGTTTTTGCATGATCTTGGAAGCCCGCATTTCATCGCGCCGCACCAAGAGATGCACCTTGGGGCAAAGCTTGGCCAGATAGGAAGCTTCCTCTGCTGCCGTATCGCCTCCGCCAACCACGGCTACATCCATGCCGCGAAAGAAAAAGCCATCGCAAACGGCACAGGCCGAAACCCCCTTATTCATCAAGCGTTGCTCGGATTCCAGCCCCAGCCACTTGGCACTGGCACCCGTGGCAATAATCACCGCATGAGCGGCTATCTCGTGCCCGCTTTCCGTACGCAGCTTGTGCATAGGCCCGGTAAAATCCACCTCCGCAATCAATTCATAGCGAATATCCGTTCCAAAGCGCTCGGCTTGAGCTTTAAAGTCTTCCATCATCTTGGGGCCCAACACGCCTTCCGGATAGCCCGGATAGTTTTCCACATCGGTGGTGATCATCAATTGTCCTCCCGGCTGCTGGCCGGTATAGAGTACCGGCTCCAAACCTGCACGAGCTGCATAAATGGCTGCCGTATAGCCCGCAGGCCCGGAACCGATGATGACGCATTTGAGTTCTTCTGCCATGGTTTTATTTAGTTTTGGGTTAGCCCTCGTGTCGGGCTTTTCCATCTCGTGTATTCAACCGCAAGATGGATATTTTCAACGGCGCAAAGGTAAGCAATCCGCTTCATCTTAGCTGTGTGATATTTGCTACAATGCAAAAGGATACAAAGCGTTTTACTGGCAACCTTCAAGGCTGCATGTCGGGTGGCAGTTTTTTGGTCGTTTTTGCCCCCATTTTCCGAAGTCTATCCGCACGACCGATCAAAGTATCTCCGTATTTTTTTCCATCTACCAGTTTGCGCATAGCCTTGTCATAGGCCGTTTGAGCACCATCTAAGCGTTGTCCGATTTCTTTGAGTTCCTCCACAAAAGCCACAAAGCGATCGTACAACAAACCGCTTTGGCGCACGATTTCTTCCACACTGCGCTTTTGCTTTTCCTGTTTCCAAATGTACGCTACCGTACGCATGGTAGCCAGCAAGGTCGAAGGAGATACCAGGACAATATTTTCTTCCAGGGCTTTGACAAAGAGATCGGAATCGGCCTGCTGAGCTAAGGCAAAGGCGCCTTCCACGGGAAGATACAACAAGACATAATCAGGGGCTTGAATGCCGTACAACTTTTGGTAGTTTTTCCCACTAAGACCTTTGATGTGCTGCCGCAAACTGAGCAGATGCTCTCTCCTTTGCAATTGGCGCTCTTCTTCACTTTCTACGGCAAAATAACGCTCATAGGCCGTCAGCGACACCTTGCAGTCAATGATGAGTTTTTTGCCTTCCGGCAAATGGATGAGGAAATCGGGCCGTCTCAACTGTCCGTTTTCATCTCGGAAAGAAGTTTGGGTGCTGTAGTGGATATCGCGTTCGAGCCCGGCTTTTTGAAGCAGCATTTCCAACTGATATTCTCCCCAATCCCCTTGCGTTTTGTTGTCACCCGTGAGAGCTTTGGCCAGGCGATTGGCTTCATCACTCAGGCGACCATTGAGTTCTTGCAATTGCCGGATGGAAGCTTGGAGCAAATGCTTCTCGCGTGCATCTTCAGCAAATTTTTTCTCCATGCTTTCGCCAAAAGCTTTAATGTGCTCGCGCAAAGGCTGCAACAAGGCATCCATTTGTTCTCGATTGCTCTGCACAAAACGCCTGCTTTTTTCTTCCAAAAGCCTGTTTGCCAAATTCTCAAAAGCTTCCTTATGCTGGCGCTGCAGGAGAAGTAGTTCGTCTTGACGGTTTGCCATCTGCTCTGCCAAAGCGCGGTTTTTCTCTTCGGCTTTCGCCAAACAGGCACTCAAGCGTCGCAGTTCTTCTTCCTTTTCAGCCAAATCTTCCCGCTGCACATCTGCCTGGAGTTGCAATTGCTCGTGCAATTCTCGCCGGACGTAAGCTCCTTGACTCATTTGTCGAAAGGCCAAAAACCAACCCAGCCACCCCCCTATCACAAGACCCAAAAAGACAAATACGAAGGTTTCTGCCCCCATAAGAATTGTTTTGATTTGGGCGCAAGATACAACAAATTGTTGAAAAACAGACCACCCAGGAGAAAAGCCCGTTCAGTCCTCTCCTTTAGCGCTTCCGCAAAAAGGCCTCAACACGGGTTTTTACATTAGCACGCACATCCAAGTAAAAGAGGTTGAAATCCCCGGGGTGATAATTGCGGGTTGTGATAAAAATGCGTCCGGGAAATTTGGGAAGGTGTGTCCAGAGGATACCCTGATGAATCTGGGCATCGACGCTTTGAGTATAAATCTTGTTAAAATTGCGCAACACACTGCCCTTACTCCGTTCTGCCGGAACGTAATCGGGCGTGGTCGTCCAGGAAATCGGATTGGTAACCACAATAGAGTCTCCTACGGGAAGTTTCCTCGGCACAAAACCTCGCTTAAAAGTGCGCCAGGAGCAAAAACAGTTGGTCTGATCCTCCCGCGTACAAGGCGGAATGTTTTGAAAATCCGTTTTGTACACCGGCCAACCCACCACATAGGCCACCACCAACTGACTTTGCAGAGGTTTACCATCAAAAAAATCGCTCAACAGCCTTTTGACCATTAATGCACCCTGGCTATGTCCCGCAAGCACAATAGGCCGACCTCGGTTTTCGTGTTCCAGGTAATAAGTAAAAGCAGCCTTCACATCCCGATAGGCCAGCTCCAAAGCTTTTTGCGCGACAAGAGTATCCTTTTTAGTAAAAAAAACTTTGATGTGTGCTTGGCGATAACGCGGGGCATAGACCCGTCCTGCGCCGTTGAAAATCGTCGCTTGATATTTAATCGCCGTAGAATCTATTTGCTTGTTGAGCTTTTGGTTTTGCAAATCGGCATTCCATCCCTTTTTTCTACCGGTATAAATCGTCGGATAAATGTAAAAGACATCGGCAGCAGCTGTTTCCTCCGGTATGGCAGACAAGGAAGCCGGCAGCAAATCGGCGGCGTCTTTTCTCCCGGGAAAAGCAGCCCAAAACTCCGGCAAGGCATAATTCGGCGCCGGAAGCACTTCATTGAACAGTTCTTTATCGAGAATGACTTTCGGACCGGAAGAAACCTGTGCCAGGAGCAACAGGGGCAGACAGCACAACAGAAGGAACAGCCATTTCATATCGATCAAATTAGAGGGAAACCGAAAAGTCAACGCAGGGGGAAGAAAAAAGTTGAGTTCAACTGTCGGGCTTTACCGCTAAAATTTGTTTACCTTTGTTTGCCCAATCGAATGGGTTGATACTGGCGAGGAAATGGTTTGGGATGCCGAGGTCTCCCAGACTTCTTATGTTTCACTTGTTTGCGGATTTGCAAGCTCCCAAACCATGTCGGTTTGGGCATAAAAACAAAAATGGCCATGGCAAAGCCCTTGGCAGAACGCATGCGCCCCCTCTCCCTGGACGAATACGTCGGCCAGGAACAGCTCGTAGGTACCGAAGGCATTTTGCGCAAAGCCATAGAAAAAGGGAACATTCCTTCCTTTATCTTATGGGGGCCACCGGGCACGGGAAAAACCACTTTGGCAACCATCATCGCCCGACAACTAAAAAGGCCTTTTCTCAGCTTAAACGCCGTGCATTCCGGCGTCAAAGACATCCGAGAAGCCATTCAAAAAGCCAAGAGTCAACAATTCTTCGACCGCCCGGGGCCCATCCTCTTTATCGATGAGATTCACCGCTTCAGCAAATCACAGCAAGACGCCTTGCTGCACGCCGTGGAGAAAGGCATCATCACCCTCATTGGTGCCACCACCGAAAACCCCTCCTTTGAAGTCATCTCACCTCTGCTCTCTCGCTGCCAGGTTTACGTGCTGGAACCTTTAGACAAAAAAGCCCTGGAAACCCTGGCCCGACGCGCCATAGAACGAGATGACTTCCTCCGCCAATTTAAACCCGTATTGCAAGAAACCGAAGCCCTGTTGCGCCTGTCCGGAGGTGATGCACGCAAGCTGTACAACCTGCTCGAACTCAGTGCCGAGCAATGTGCTGAAGGCGAACAACTCCGCATCACCAACCGAAGCATCAGCCGTTTGGCAGAACGTTACATCGCCCGCTACGACAAAGGAGGCGAGCAACACTACGACCTGGCATCGGCTTTCATCAAATCCATACGAGGCTCAGACCCCAATGCCGCTATCTACTGGCTAGCCCGCATGCTGGAAGGAGGTGAAGACGTGAAATTTATCGCCCGTCGTTTGTTGATTTCCGCAGCTGAAGACATCGGCCTGGCCAACCCCAATGCCCTGCTCCTGGCTACCGAAACACTCCGAGCCGTACATGCCATAGGTATGCCCGAAGCCCGCATCGTCTTGGCTGAGACAACCATCTACCTGGCCGGTTCTCCGAAAAGCAACTCGGCCTATCTGGCCATAGATCGCGCCTTGGAAGCTGTTCGTTCCGGAGAAACTCCTCCCGTACCTCTGTCTCTTCGCAACGCCCCCACAAAACTCATGAAAGAACTGGGCTACGGACAAGATTATCACTACGCACATCAGTACGAAGGGCACTTCGTACAAGCAAATTTTTTGCCCGAAACCTGGAAAGGAAAAATCTTTTACGAACCCGCCGATAACCCCCAGGAGAACGGCATCAGAGAACGCTTGAAAAAGTGGTGGAAAAACTGGTACAAGTACTGAGATCCCGGCACTTCTCATCACAAAGCGTAAAAACGCGAAACAAATCCCGTAAAAATGCCCTCCGCATTTTCCAGATTGCCCGGCACCAAAACCGGAGAAGCCAAGGGGTCCGATAAAGAACGCGTATAACGGGCTAAAGCCGTATGGTATTGATAGTACTCCTTCGTTACCGTGCGCAATTCTACTACAAAATTGCCCAACTGCTGGCTGGATTTGCTGAACAGGAAAGTTCCTGAAAAGGAAAATTCCTGTGTACTTCCGGAAAAAAAATCGTCCTTAAACAGATAGCCCCTATTTTCAATATAGGGTGTCAAGGGAAGAAAACTATTCTTTGTATCTATGCGCAAAGGATTGGAAAAAACGGTCTGTACAAGGGTATCACCATCCGGAGTAAATATCAAATTGTGTAACTCTTGGTAAAAAGTTACGTGATAAAAGTTTTCTTCTTCTACCGGATCTTCAATCTCAAAACTGAGTTCGTATTCCGCTCTGTTGGAAAACTCGTCTTCGGGCAAAACATCCAAATGGTAAGTGAAGCTTCCCGGTTTGATGCTCACGGCAAAGGGCACATAACTTTGAGCTGTAATCACTTTTTCTCCTTCAAGCACCACGCGCAAAGCATACGACTTCCCTTCCTCCGGAACGAAATAAGAAGCTTTATAGTGAGGCGGCGTCTCAGAGCTTGAAGGTTCCGTATAAGACAAAATATCTATCAGCACACCGCCGCTAAAGAGAGAAATTTGTGCATCTACCGGATACTCCACCGCCCCTTGATCCAACTCAAAAACAGAATGCCCCTTCGAAAGCACCAATTCAAAAGTATCCAAAGGAGAAAAATGACAAACCACAGCCAGCTCGTTATCGGAATCATCGGGAAGCTGTAAATCTACCGGCTCTATGCAGGCAACGCTCCACAACAAAAAGAAAAACAACAAACCGGACAGACGCATAAAATGGATTTTGGTTTTCACTCGAACGAGTTAACAATTCGCCGAGAAGGGGCAACAGCGCTTCCTTTTCACTACACTAAAGTGCTTTTAAAAAAGCCAGCAAGGCTTCTAACTCCCCAGACTCCAGAGGCCGATTGAGTTGGGCCGAAGCCATAGCTTGCACAGCCTGTCCCAAATCGGATACGCTGCCATCGTGAAAATAGGGAGCCGTCTTAGAGATGTTTCTCAAAGAGGGCACTTTAAACCAGTAGCGTTCCCCTTCATTCCCCGTAATGGCATAACGCCCTTCATCACGGCTTTCGCTGCCTGTATAATCCCAATAATAACCCACAACCCCAAAGGGTTGATACATACTACCCCCTACCCCTACACCACTGTGGCAGGGGCTACAGCCCAAATCCAAAAAATACCCCAAGCCCTCTTTCTCCTTTTTAGTCAAAGCCGTTTCGTCGCCCAAGAGATAAGCATCAAAACGAGTAGGCGTTACTAAAGTCTTCTGAAAAGCAGCCAGGGCTTTCGCCAAATGGGACAAACTCAAGGGCTGGTCGTTCTCGGGAAAAGCCCTTTCAAAAAGCCTTGTTATTTTTTCCTCTGCGCGCAAGCGTTCGAGCAAAACGGAACTATCGCGCATGGCCATTTCCCGCCGATTGAAAATGGGCTGCAAAGCCTGCTCTTCCAAATCGGCAGCCCGGCCATCCCAAAACTGCGCCAAATTGAAAACGGCATTGTAAACCGTCGGCGTGTTGCGCAGGGCTTCATCCCCCAAAGCACCTTGAGATAACCGCTTCCCATCCATCCCATAGTTCTCCAAAGGATGACAGCTGTTGCAGCTCTGGGTTTTGTTTTGCGAAAGCAAAACCGAACGAAACAGCTCTTCCCCTAAAGCAACCAGCGCGCTGTCGAACCCCACAGGCTGAGAAGCTTCTATCGGTTTGAAGTAAGTTTGTGCTTTTTCCAGCAGGCCCTGTTCTTCTCCGCACTTTCGGCTTGTTTTCACCTCTTCATCCAAAAAAGCAGGCTGACAGGACAGTTGAAAAACGAGCAAAAACAAAAACCAATTACTGACTGTGGAAGTCTGAGAAAATCCAATCATCCGTTTTGTTGTTGTAGTCAAATAAGTAGATGTTGCGCAAAGGATCGCTGGCTGCCATGAGGGTATAATTGAATTCAATGGCCTTGATTTCCATTTCCGGTTTTCGCGTAAAGCGAATGCGATGGGCTTGTTCGTATTGCCCGCCCGACAATTGTTGAAGCGAAAAGGCAAAGCCAGGCTCTCCCGAAAAACGGCCTTTGTCAGAAAGTTCAATAACGTAAACTTCCGGTTTGCGTGCCAGGCCCAAATAGAGCCGTTTGCCACGCCTGTGGTTAAAAATCCCCAGCCCCAAAACATCCATATCTTGCAAACTGTCTAAAAGTTCTTTAGATTGAACATCTATTTGATAAATACGACCTTTCTCTTCCCCGGGAGTGGATCCGGCCACCGAAGAAGCATACAACGTTTGGCTATCGCAGTCATAAGCCAAGCCCATCACGCCAAAGGGATTTCGCGAAGAAGGCAAGTCGGCAGCGGGTAATTCCACAAACAGGCTGGCCTCTCCCGTCTGACCATCAATTCGATAAATGCGATTTTGATGGCGCAAAGCTTCGGGCGGCAAACTGACATGGGGCACCGGCGCCAGATAAATATTGCCCTGTTCATCTAAGGCATAAGGTCCCAGAGGCCCCATAAAATCCCATTGAGGCAGATGTAAACTGCGCCCACCCTGCCGCGCCTCCAAAATGAAAAGTCCGATACCTTGCCGCTGCGACAAGTCAATCAGCAAAGGCGATTGCAGACCATAGTTAGCGGGAAAAAGGGGCTCTCTCTTGCAATAATCGCCGGCTTGGGGATGGGCATATCCCTTCCGATTGCTTTGCGACCCCTCATCGGGAAAAAATTGATAAACTCCCAAAGCAAGCAGAACCATAGCGGCAACAAGCCAAAACCACTTTTTGCCCGATGAAGAGGCAGCAGCCTTTCGGCCAGACTTGCGCGTCGAACGTTTTTTTCTCTTACTCATAACAACCCATTTTTCAGACCCGGAGGATCATTCCGAAAAAGGAACGAACATGGGGCCTACCGTACCCGGCCAGCTGATATCCTTTTGCCGGCCATCTTCCACGATAACAGCGGCCCAGCAATACTCTTGGCCCGGTCTGTTGTCGTTGCTCATTTGAGGGACGTACCAAAGCACCAGATCTTTTCCCGCCAAAGGTTCTGCCGGTTGAAGAAACTGCTCAGGCCCTTGCATTTCGTCTTCCTGACAACAAGGCCCGAAAGTAGTCATGTCCTCTTCACCCTCCTCCGGTTTGCACAAGCAAACGTAAGAGTACGCATGATCGCCGCGGCCACCATCGCCAAATTGACCGCGCCCCGGCTCCAGGTAATAGCCCGACCGCTCAGACAAATACCACTTGTACAAATAACCCTCAGGTGAATATTCGGTTTGTTTTTCTTGCAAGTGCCAGGCTTCTCTTTCCAAGGTTCTCCATGCCTTGGCTTCGTAACGCTGCATGCGCTCAACGCCCCCCTCACCCAAATCTATGCGAAAAACCGGCCGATACCAACCGGTTACACCACACCCCAAACCGTGATTTACACCAGCTATGCGAAAGCGACCATCCCGATAAAATTCATAGCGGTTTTCATAGCGATAATTGCAATTCAAAGGCCAGACGGGGCTGCGAAAATCCTGTACCAGGGCAAAACCCAAGGTATCTCCTCCATCACTTAAGATGGCCTCCACCTTTGGCCCCCTAAAAGCTACTACGGCAGCCGAGCTGAACTGAGGGCAGCCCACTGCATCGCTATAGCCGAAACCTTTCTTAAAAGTATAACTGACGTGCCAATCCACCAACTTGGAAGACAGCAAAACCTGCCGGTCTTTATAACGCAAATTCTTCAACTCCAAACCATCCGAAGGCTGCAAGACGTATTCCATGCTCCAATCATCCCGCTGAAGATCATGACTTTGCTCACAGAAATTGCTCATTACCGCTTCCGTTTGGATGGTCCGCTCGGAAATCGGTGCCACTTTGGCCTGCCAATCGGACAAGCGCCCGTTCATCCACTTGTATCCCACCACTTTCCAATCCGTAGCATCAACCAGCACCCACAACAAACGCCCTCCATGTTCAAAAACCGGGGCTAAGCCCAAATGGCGAGAACGCTCACAACGCGCAGGCAAAACGGCACTGTTGAGATTTTTGGCCACAGCTGGTTTTACCGCCAAAGCCTCTAAAACAGCCGGTGTGTGCAAGACTACTTCTCGGGCTAAACGCTTCAGCCGTTCATTGGTGGCCCGTGCCCCACTCTTAACCGACACATTCAAAACCTGACGACTCGATACATCAACCCAGGCCGTAGTCGTGTGGTTGAAAAAAAAGTTGTACAACTGTACTTCGTAACAACTGCCTTCCCGACAATTCAACCGATTGCGTGTCAAAACCTCTTGAGACAGAGGAGCAGCTCGCATCACCTCCGAATGCAAGGGCTGACCACTTTGCGGCTCGAACAAGTCTCGAACAAACTGCTTGTTTTGCAGAGCCAATTGCTGAGCCAGACGCCCCTGTTCATCCATCTCATCGGGCTGTAAGCTCAAGACGGGAAAGGGCGAAGCCAATCGTTGATGTATCTCTTCCCAATAAATTCGAAAGGCCGGAATCTCCCGCATCCATCGCTCCCTGGCCGCCTCATTGACTAACACCGCAGATGTTAAAGAAACATCCTGCTGTTCCTCGTCAGAACCACACGAAAAGAAGAGAAACGGCAAGAGGACAGGAAAAAACTTCGCTACCGACAAAAAATTCTTGCCGGCTTCCATTTCCTTTACCCCGAATATACGCGTAACGAAAAGCTTGGGGAAGATAGACCGGAAATGAAATGCTCGGCACCATCTACGCAGGTCGGCTAGTCGGCCTAAGTATTTCGTTAAGAGTATAACTATCTCAAACCTTTTCAGCTTGGACATATATCGATTCATGAGTATATGATTTACGGCAAAGGTACAATTTCAAGCCTGCAGAAAGAAATTGAGTACCTTTGCCGGACACAAATCAAGAACCTTACGCTCAAAAATGACTGAACAACAAGCCTGGTTTCAACGCTGGTTTAATTCGCCTTACTACCATCTCTTGTACGACCATCGAAACGAAGAGGAAGCCAAAGGCTTCATAGATGCGCTTTTGCAGTGGCTTCCCCTACCCGAAATCAACGCCAAAGTCCTCGACCTGGCCTGCGGCAAAGGCCGGCATGCAGCTCATCTCGCTCGCAGTGGCTTAAACGTTTGGGGTTTGGATATCGCAGAAGAAAGCATTGCTGCCGCAAAAAAGCAATACCCTCTGCCAGGGCTGCAGTTTGCCGTACACGACATGCGAAAACCCCTGCCTTTCCCTCCGCACCAATTCGATGCCGTTTTCAATCTCTTCACCAGTTTTGGCTATTTCCAAACAGAAGAAGAACATCTCGCCACCTTGAAAAACGTCAAACAGGTGCTCAAACCCACGGGGTATTTCGTGCTGGACTTCCTGCATGCGGAAAAAGTTTTGCGCGAATTGACCCCCGAAGAGACCGTAAAAAAACAGGGCATCATCTTTTTCATACGTCGATGGGTGGATTCCTCCGGTTACATCAACAAAAACATTCGCTTTACTCCTCCCGGGGAGCAAAAAGAATTGGAATTCACCGAACGCGTGCGAGCCTATCGAAAAGCTGATTTTGAAGTACTTTTCGGAAAAGCGGGCCTTCAGATAGAGAAAATTTTCGGCAACTATCAACTCGACCCCTATCGGGTTGAAACTTCCGACAGGATGATTTTAATCTGCCGGACAGCCTAAACGCTGCACGGTACCTACAACATTTCAATAGCATATCCATGCACTGGCTGCTGCAACAAGACGAACTTCTCTTCAAGCTGATCAACGGGCAGTGGCACAACAGCTTGTTTGACCTGCTGATGCCACTATGGCGCGAAAAGACTTTTTGGATACCGGCTTATTTGCTGTTTATCGGTTGGCTAGCCTTGCGATACCGCATACAAGCCTTGTGGATAGCCTTGGGTTTGATCGCCACTGTTGCACTCAGCGATACCTTCAGCCATCGAATCATCAAGAAAAGCATAAAAAGAGAGCGGCCTTGCCGTCAGCTGGCCCCCGAAGAAGTTCGCCAGCTGGTGCCTTGCGGGGCAGGATACAGCTTTACCTCTAACCACGCAGCCAACCATTTCGCTCTGGCTATGTTTATTTTGGGGCTGTGGGGGCGAAAGGCCCGTTTCTGGAGATGGCTACTCCCGCTATGGGCAGCATCCATTTCATATGCCCAAATCTACGTAGGTCTGCACTTCCCCCTGGATGTCCTGGGGGGGGCTCTATTGGGCAGTGGCATAGGATACGGCATGGGGCGCCTGCTGCAAAGGTTTTTAAAGCCGAATAAAACGCCATTGGCATGAATACGCTCTACTACCTGGCTCTCTTTGTTTGCGTCTTGCTTGGAGGACTGCCGGTAATCTACAACCAACGCATAACACAAAAGTGGTTGCACTATGCCCTTTCTTTCAGTGGAGCATACATTTTAAGCATCACCGTTTTGCACCTCATGCCCATGGTTTTCGGCTTAGGTCAAATGCAAATCGGTTTGTACGTTTTACTGGGTTTTCTCATCCAACTTCTATTAGAACAGCTTTCGGGAGGCATTGAACACGGCCACATTCACGCACACAGACACAACAAGAGTTTTCTCTTCCCCCTGCTTTTTGGCTTAAGCCTACACGCCTTTATTGAGGGTCTTCCCCTGGCCAGCTGGGAAGACATGCACCACCATCTGCAGCCCGAGCATCAAAATCACTCGCTGTGGTTTCTGGCCGGCCTCATCTTGCACAAAGCACCCGCCGCTTTTGCGCTCATGGCTGTATTTCGCGAAAGCGAAGTGAGTAAAAAATTCAGTCTGCTCGCTCTGCTTTTCTTTGCCTCTATGTCGCCCCTGGGTGTGGCCGTCGGTGCATGGGTCGCCATCCTAAAAACCTGGCAGATACCCGTATTGGCCGTGGTAGTGGGCTCCTTTCTGCACATTTCCACCACCATACTTTTTGAAACCGATAGCGGCGGACACCAGTTGTCAAGCACCAAGATGCTCAGCATTGTACTGGGCTTGTGTATGGGCTTGCTTTCTATCCTGTAAATTGAGCCAAAAGAAACCGTTTTTTCCCCTGCATATCGAGCCGGATTTCCTGCTGCCAGCAGGGCGAAAAGAGTTTTTTCACCTCCTCAGCGCGAAAGGCATTTAACTCCAGATAAAGCTTCCCTCCTTTTTTTAGCTGCCTTTCGGCAAATGCGAGTATAGTTCGATAAAAAACCAAGGGGTCTTCTCGAGGGGCGAACAAGGCCAAATGTGGTTCGTACTTTATGACGGAAGCATCCATTTGGTTGGCCTCATCGGGAGAAATATAGGGTGGGTTCGAGATTACCAGATCGAAAGTGGACTTGGCATCCAGCGTTTCGGGCCTCAGCACATCTGCCCAATCAAAGCTGACGTCCAGTTGCAGAGCTTGCGCGTTTTCCCTGGCCAGGCAAAGCGCATCTTCGCTGAGGTCTATGCCTCGTACACGCCAGTTGGGACGCTGCTTTTTGAGCGCCAGAGCGATGCAGCCACTACCGCTACCTATGTCGAGCACCTGCAAAGCGGGAAAACGCTCAGGAGGATGATCCTCCAAGATGTGATGGACCAGTTCTTCCGTCTCAGGGCGCGGAATCAGGACTCGCTCATCACAGTGTATAGGCAGGTGATAAAACCAGGTTTTCCCACAGACATAAGCTACCGGCCGGCCTTGCAAAACTTCCTCAAGCATCTGCAACAGACGAGGCCAGTGCTTCTCGGGAAAGCGCTCTGTACTACGGGCATAGGACAAGCCCAAGCCATCTTCCAGCAAAGCCCTGGCTACAGCTGCAGCCTCTCTTTCTCCCTGACCATACAAATTCTGTTGTAAAAAGAGGTAAACGTCTCGTGTACTTTGAGGTAAATTCATACGGTACGCCTTACTCCAGCAGATCGGGTCTGCGCTGCCGCGTTCGCCGGAGCGCCTGCTCATGGCGCCAGTTTTCAATAGCGGCGTGATCGCCCGACAGCAACACATCCGGAACTTTCATACCCCGAAAATCCGCCGGACGCGTATAAACCGGAGGTGCCAGCAGACCATCTTGAAAAGAATCAGTCAGGGCAGAAGTTTCATCCCCCAATACTCCGGGCAAAACACGGGCTATGGCATCTGTCAGCATGGCGGCAGGTAATTCTCCTCCGGAAAGCACGTAATCCCCTACCGAAATTTCCAGGGTGATGTATCGTTCCCGAATGCGCTCATCCACGCCTTTATAATGACCAGCCAGCAACAAGAGGTTTTCGTTTAGCGAAAGCTTATTGACCAGAGGTTGGCGGAGGGGTTCGCCATCCGGTGTTAAAAAAATCACTTCCCGATAAGAGCGCTCTTCAAGGAGCTCATCCAGGCAATGGGCCAGCGGCTCGGGCATGAGCACCATACCCGGACCACCTCCATAGGGATAATCATCCACTTGTCTGTACTTGCCCAAACCGTACTCGTGCAAGTTGTGCAAATGCACTTCCAGCAAACCTTTATTTTGAGCACGCTTCACTATGGAGTGCTCAAAAGTACAGGCGATGAGTTCGGGAATGACCGAAACTATATCGATACGCATAAGTACTACTTGGATTCTTTGGGTTCGATCTCCAGCAATTGCACTACAAAAATCAAAGTGGAATTCGGAGGAATATTGGCCCCTGCTCCACGCTCACCATAAGCCAGATCGGCGGGAATATAGAGTTTCCACTTGGAGCCCACAGGCATCATTTGCAATGCCTCCTGCCAACCTTTAATCACGCCCTTAACGGGAAAAGTCAGAGGTTCACCCCGCTTAAAGGAGCTGTCAAAGACCGTACCATCGATGAGAGTTCCTTCGTAGTGCACTTTAACGCGATCCTCTGCCGAAGGAATCGGCCCCTTCCCTTTTTCGATGATTTCGTATTGCAAGCCGCTGTCGGTTACTTTAACACCTTTGCGTTTGGCGTTTTCTTCCAGAAATTTTTGGCCTGCCTCTTGATTGGCTTTGCTTTCAGCTTCTCGCTGTTTGCGTATGCCATCCTGCACTAGCATATTGGCTTGCGCCAAACTCAGTTGTTGCTCGCCCTTCATGGTTTGCTGTAAACCCTGCAAAAGCGCTTCGGCATTGAACTCGGCAAATCCCTGCTGCTTGAGGTTGTTGGCCAATAAAACGCCCAAACTATAACTAAATGAATCTCGTATCTCAGCTTGTTTCACCTTCACGCTCTCTTGCTGAACGGGTTGGTGGTCTGCAACGGTCTTTTCCTTTTTTTTCTTACGGCCCATTTGAGCTTCTGCCGCGTGCACGCCCAAAATCAAGAAAAAAAGCATCAAAAGACCAAATCGAAAAGACAAATGTGTTTTCATTTTCAAAGGCTTGTGTTGTGAAAAGTAAAGGGCAAAGATAAGACAGCTTTGAATTAAACGCACTTGCGCGTACCAAGAAACACATGACTCACCTTTCACATAGCTGTCAAACCCAAATCATCGCGTCCTGAACAGGCGCTTTATCAGTTAAGTAGCTTCGCCATTGGCCTCTTCCCATTTCATTTGAGCTTTTTCCCAAGCTTCCAGGGCCTGATCCATCTGTTTCTTGCAATCGGCATAGCTTTTGAGTTGTTCCTCTGCATCCGGGCGCTGATAGAAATCAGGCTGGGTCATGGCTTCTTCAAAAGTCGCCATTTGCTTTTCAAGTTCTTCAATGCGTCGTTCCGCTTTTTGCACCTGCCGCTGGAGTTTTTTCCGCTCTTCGTGAGAGAGCGCTTTTTTGGCCTTTGGAACATCAGCTGCAGCTGCGGATTTTTCCATTTGCCGAAAGGCTACCTCACGCATATCTTCCAGCTGGCGTTTTTCGAGGAAATAATTCACATCGCCGAGGTAGAGATGCAGTTTTTTATCCCGAAATTCAAGTGTGTGGTCTGTCAATCCGGAGAGGAAATCTCGGTCGTGACTGACTACAATCACACTACCCTCAAAATGCTGCAAAGCTTCTTTGAGCACTTCCTTGGCTTTGATATCCAGGTGGTTGGTCGGTTCGTCCAGCACAAGAACATTGCAAGGCCTCAAAACCAGAAGCGCCAAGGCCAGCCGGGCGCGTTCACCTCCGGACAAGACCGACACCTTTTTATCCACATCATCACCACTGAAGAGAAAAGCGCCCAGGATACCGCGCAAGCGAGGACGCATGTTGGCCGGACTGGCCGCCTCCATGGTTTCTAAAATGCTCAACCGGGAATCCAACATCTCCGCTTGATTCTGGGCATAGTAAGCCAATTGCACCTGTTCTCCCCGCAGGACTTCTCCCTCACTGGGAGGCAGAGCACCCACTAAAATTTTGGCCAAAGTGGTTTTTCCCTGTCCGTTTTGCCCGACAAAGGCTATTTTTTGACCCCGCTCCAACTCAAAATCCACCTTACTCAAAACGCGTAAATTCCCATAAGCCTTGGAAAGTTGCCGAGCGGCAAGCACGATCCTGGCTGATCGCCCGCTGAAGGGGAAACGCAAACGCATGCTGCTGTTGTCCTCTGCTTCAAGTTCTATGCGTTCCATCTTGTCGAGCTGTTTTTGCATCGACTGAGCCATTTTTGTTTTGGTGGCCTTGGCCATGAAGCGCTTGATAAGTCGTTCCTTTTCTTCGATAATACGCTGTTGATTGCGGTAAGCAGCTTCCATTTTTTCACGCCGCTCCTTGCGCAATTGCAGATACTTGCTGTAAGGTGCTTTGTAATCGTAAATTTTTCCCAGTTCAATTTCCAAAGTGCGATTGGTCAGCTCGTCCAAAAAGCGCTTGTCGTGAGAAATGACCAGTACTCCACCGGGATAGTTTTTCAAGAATTGCTCCAGCCAAATGATGGATTCGATATCGAGGTGGTTGGTCGGCTCGTCTAACAGAAGAAAATCAGGTTGAGACAGCAGCAACTTCGCCAAGACCACCCGCATTTGCCAACCTCCGCTGAAAGTGCGAAGCGGGCGTTGTAATTCTTCTCGTTGAAAACCCAAACCACGCAAAACGCGCTCGGCTTTGCCTTCCGAAGACCCCTCTTCCAACAAGTGCAATCTGTCGTTCAAATCGGAAAAGCGACTGAGCAGCTTGTGGTAAGCCTCACTCTCAAAATCATTTCGTCGAGCCATTTCCGCCTCAACGGCCTCGAGCTCCTTTTGCAAAACCTGACGTTCTGCAAAAGCCGAAAGAGCTTCTTCCATCACCGTCCTGTCTCCCTCACATTGAAGTTCTTGCTCCAGGTAACCCAGGGTCTGATTTCCGCTCATTTCAACCCGCCCGGCATCCGGCCGGATGCGCCCCACCAAAATTTTCAAAAGCGTAGATTTACCGGCGCCATTGCGCCCTACCAGACCAACTCGATCCGAAGGCTTCAAAATGAAGTCAATCCCGTCAAAGAGCGTTCTGTCTCCGTATTTGAGCGATATGCCTTGTACCCTTATCAAATCAATTTGCCTTTTTTAAAGTAAAACCAAAGGTAGTGCCTACACCCGGACTGGATCGAACTGTGATGCGCTGGCCGTGTGCTTCTATGATGTGTTTGACGATAGCCAGCCCCAAGCCCGTTCCTCCCTGCTCCCGCGAACGACTTTTATCCACCCGAAAAAAGCGCTCAAAGATACGGGGCAAATGCTTTTTTTTGATACCGATGCCGTTGTCCGCCACTTCAACCAGCAGATAAGAATCCATGTCATAAAAAGCCACGGTAGTAAGCCCTCCTTCCCTGCCGTATTTGATGGAGTTGTTCACCAGATTGACCAAAACCTGGCGGATGTTGTCCTTATCGGCCCTAACTCGAAAGGCATAATCGGCTCCTCGCTTAAATCTCAGCGCAATGTTTTTCTTGGAAGCCTTCATTTCCAAATCCTCAAAAACTTCCTGCACCAAATCCCGTATCGAAAAATCGCTCATTTCGAGAATCAGTTCACCTGCCTCCATGCGGGAAATGGCCTCCAAGTCCTGGATGATGTTGCTAAGCCGTTCCGTATTTTTCACAGCTCGCTCCAAATAACGCCGGTTGATGCTGGCATCTTCCAAGCCCCCTTGCAGCAATACGTCCAAATAGCCCTGAATGTTGAATACCGGCGTTTTTAACTCATGGGAAATATCACCCAAAAAGCGTCGGCGATAATTTTGCCAGCTCTTCAGGCGATCCAGTTCCTGATTTTGATGCTGTATCCAGATACCGACATCCCGCTCCACTTCAGCCAACACGTCTTTCCCCAAATCCATGGCTTTTTCCTGCCCCCGATTTTTCTTTTTCTGCTGGTCGATGAGTTTGTAAATTAATTTCACCTTCCGGTAAATGTAAGGCCTCAGCAAATAAATGATTGCGAGATAAGCTACCCAGGCAGTACAGAGTGAAAAAAGCACGGCTGCGCCCCAGGAGAAGACTGTCCGATATATCCACTGTATGGCAAGCAGACAAAAAAAGACCCACAGACCTATCAGGACGGCAGAAGCCAAAGCCACATCGCGCGGTGTGGGGTTCTTGATTTTCTTCATCCAATAGTCCGACAACATCAAAATTCAAATTTATAGCCTACGCCTTTCACGGTTTTTACATAGTTTTCACCTATCGCAGCCCGCAATTTACGGATGTGCACATCAATGGTTCTTTGGCCTACGATGATGTCCGGGCCCCATATTTTCTCAAAAATTTCTTCACGAGTAAAGACTTTTCCCGGCTTAGAAGCCAGGAGCCACAACAGTTCAAATTCTTTTTTTGGCAATTCAATATCTTGACCCGCTTTTTTGACCATTCTTTTTTCTTGAGAGATGCTGAGGTCTCCAGCCTGAATAAGCGTCGCCCCTTCAACCTGAGCCAGGCCCATTTCCCTACGCCTCAACAGCGCTTTGATGCGGCTGAGCAAGACTCGCGTTCGGATGGGCTTGGTAATGTAATCGTCTCCACCGATTTCCAGGGCATTTACCTGGCTGTAATCCTCATCCCGAGCCGTGAGGAAGACGACCAGCACATCGTCGAAGCTCCTGTGCGAGCGCAAAATACGGCACATTTCCACCCCATCCATCTTGGGCATCATAATGTCGAGCAGAATGAGGTCGGGTTTCCATTCAGCCATCACATCCAAACCTTCTTCGCCGTTTGAAGCCACAGCCACTTCAAAGCCCTCTTTGCGCAAGCTATAACTCAAAAAATCTTGAATATCTTCCTCATCATCGACGATGAGCAAACGATAAGGTTTCATGCGATTTAAAACGTTTATCTTTTCAAAGCCCTTTCCAGTTCTCCAATTTTCCGTGTCAGCATATCAATCTTTTTCTCCAAATCCCGATTGTTGTCCAAAGTCATCTCATCTACAAAAATAGCCGTAACGAAGGACATACCGAACATTCCTCCTCCCAAGACGATAAACACGAAGTACAACTTGGCAAAAAAGGACCAAACCGGATCCTGCCAGCGCTCTGCAATCAAGCTCGGTATCTCATTCCACCCTTCAACGGTAAAAAGTTGAAAAATAGAATAAGCTGAAATGAGAGGGTTGCCGAAATACTCGGGCGCCACTCCTCTAAAAGCCGTACAGGTGAAAAGTGAAAGCAAAAAAGTAATGACTGCAAAGCTAATCAAAACAAAAACAGAAGACTTTACGGCCCTCAGCAAGCCCTCCAACAACTTGCCGATATGGGGAATGAAGCGAAAGAAGCGCAACAGACGCAACATGCGAAACATCCGCAAAACCAAAACAGCCGAGGTGTCCGGCACATCGATCAGGCCACTCAGCAAAGAGGGCAAACTAAAAACCACGACCAAGAAATCAAAGCGGTTCCAGCCATCTTTCCAATAAACCGGCCAGGACAAGACCTTGATTTTCACCATGGCCTCGACCAAAAAAAACGAGAGAAAGAAATGGTCCAAAACCAACAAAAAGGGATCGTGCTCTAAAGCAGGGAAGTTTAAAAAGAAGATGACTACGGCATTGGCCAAAATAGCCAGCAACATAAAACGCTCTGAAAAGAAAAGCCTGCTCATAAAACGTCAATTAAAGCTTAACTTCTGCCAGGGCCTCTTTGACCACTGGCTCCAGTTCATAGTGCATTAATCTGTTGTGGTAAAAGAACAGCAGCTTAAAGTTTTCACTCATCAAAGCTCCCTTCTTGTTGAAAAACAGAGGTTTCACTCCATGGTGCGCCCCCAGCTTATCCACGCCATCTTGCAACAGGTCCTGTACATTGCTTCGGGTTCTATAAGTCAACTTCACTTCCCCCCTCTGTTCCTTTTCCAGCAATTCTCCTTGTAGTTTTTCAAGCAAAATCAACAGCAGGTCTTTGTCGAAGTAATAATTGTTTGTCGGCAGACGAATCAGCTCAAAGAGGTCCAAGTCCGATTTGTCATGTTGCAAAAGTTCAAAAGCTGCATAGGCAACCAAATGCGTGGACAAAACGATGTTGTCCTTCAAATAGCGCTCGGTTATGCGCCGGGCAAGCCGGCGGGTATATTCAGCTTCTCGCTGTAGATCTGTTTCCAGCCTTCCGGATTCGGATTTGAAATACGAACACACATCTACTTCATGGCCTTTCTCGTCAAAGCTCCGCCCCTCTTCATCAACCACATTGCCCACTACATCCATAGCTTGCCCGAAAGAAACCGTTACTTTAGAGCTTTTGGAAAAGATATTCCAGGCGAAATGCAGAATACGACGCAAACTCTTGAAATCATCCTTTGTTTTAAAGTAACGCTCCTTGCCAATACTCCTCAAGTATTCACGGATAAGGAAATTGGCTTCGAGCACATTGTGATAACACAGAACCACCGGAACAATAAAAATTTTTCCGTTACTTCCCGCTGTGCATAAATTCCTTTGAGCTTCTACGGTAGTACCCAGCAGCCCCATTTTCAGCCGTTGCTCAATAGCACCCGAACGAGAGCGCGTTCCGCCGGGAAAAAACAAAGAATTGGTTCCTTTTTGGATGGACAAACGGGAAACCGTCTTCAGCGTTTCCAAGTAGATGACACTCTTTTTTCTTCGATCGACCCGATAAGCACCCAGGCGATTCATGAAGAATGCAATGAGGCGATTGTTGTACAGGTTTAAACCTGCCCCGTAGGAGAATGCCGGCACCCCCACGACAAAGTCCAGCACATAGCCCAAAAGGATGGAATCCAAATTGCTGGAATGCGTAGGCACCAAGACCACTGTACCTTTGGTAAACAGCTTGCGAAAGGCCTTGACGTCGCCCCTTACCGGCATGCGCTCGTACAAGCGAAAACGACGGCTATATAACCTGCGCCAATTTCTACTGGCAGCTGTATTGAGCAAACGCCGGAAAAAGAAAGTGAGAAACCTCCTGGCAAAGCGAAATACCCAGGGCTTAAAGGTGCGAATGATTTCCTCAGCATAACGCGTAGCCAGCTCGCGCACCATTTTCTCGTAAAAAACCCGTTGTTCTTCCTCCGAAGCTTCTACCGGCAAAGAGGCCAGCTGCTGCTCTTTAAACTTCCAATATATGCGTTCATTAGCAGCGTCCGCCCGCCAACGCGATTCCTTCACCCGAATTTGCTCCGATTGAACAGCCTTGGCCAAAACCCGACCAATGCTGTCACCGTAAAGTGCAAAAACCCGCTGTACAGAGGCCTCCACCACTTCCTTCACAAAAGCCGAACGATCCTTATGCAGCTTGTAAATGGGCCATTCCTTAATCTCCGGAATCAAATGCGGATAAATGGTAATCCGCTTATCCGGGTTAAGTTCATCCGGAGAAACGATGCTATTTGTCATCTGCTCTTCCAAGGTCTTGTAAAATTTGATAAATGAAATGCAACAGCTCTTCCCTTCCCATTTTATCGCGGGCCGAAGAGATAAAGCGAGGCGGCAGCTCGTTCCAATCCTCCAACAAAGCCTCTTCAATAGCCTTTATCTTCTCCGGCAGGTGTCGCTTCGACAGCCTGTCTGTCTTCGTGTAAATCAAAGCAAAAGGCACCTGCCACTCCCCCAGTTGATTGATGAATTGACGGTCGTTCTTTTGCAAAGGCAGGTTGGCATCCAGCAGGACAAAGGCGCAGACCAAAGTTGGGCGATACTTCATATAGTGATGAATCAAGCGATGCCACTTTTCCCGCCTGCGCTTCGACACTTTGGCATACCCATAACCGGGTAAATCAGCCAAATACCAGCTTTGATTCACCAAATAATAGTTGATTTCCTGGGTTTTGCCGGGCTGCTTGGAAACCCTGGCCAGGCTCTTACGCCCCAGCAACAAGTTCACCAAAGAGGATTTCCCCACATTCGAACGACCGATAAAGGCAAATTCCGGCTTGCCATCTGTCGGGCAGTGTGTCAGTGCGGGGTATCCCCCCACAAAACGCACATCCCGAATGTCCAATGCCTTTTCCTGCTTATTTGATTGCTCCACCTCAGTACTTGTTTTCTGGCCGTTCGGCAAAGATAGACAAAAACCCCGCCTTTTCCGCCTCCCAATGCAGTTTTTCCGCAGCCCGCAAAGCCTGCTTTGACAAACGCTCATAAAGCGCTCCATCAGCCAGTAATTTGCGAACAGCAGCCACTACAGTCGCCGGTTTTAACTCACTCAACAAATAATACACACCCCATTCTTGGTGTAAAAGGCGATACTCGGGAAAATCCATCTCCAAAGAAGGTAAACCCGCCTGCAAATAGTCCATGGATTTGTTCGAAAGAGAATAGAAATAATTCAAACTGGAAGCATCCAACAAATCCAAACCAATATCTGCTTTCAAACTCAAACCAGGTAAATCCGAGGGCATCACATACCCCCAAAACTTAACCCGATCTCCCAAGCCCAAATCCTCACTCATTTGCCGCAAGGCAGAAGACAAATCACCCTCACCAACTAACCAAAGTTCCGCTTCATGCAAATCGGTCATGGCTTCCAGCAAAATCGGCAACCCTCTTCCCGCATTCAAAGCTCCCTGATAAAGCAAAATCACCCGACCCGATAAAGAGCAACGCGGTTCGGGAACAGGCAATAAACGCTCCGGCACATTGCGCAAAACCCGAAACGGCCTCCCGTAACGCTCCGACAAAATGCCGGCCAAAGCCTGTCCCACCGTAAAAACTTCATCTGCAGCAGGTATGCAGCAGCGAGCTATCCATGACCAAATCCGCTTACTCAAAATTCGATTTTGCAATTCCGGTACTTCCGTAAAATACTCGTGCGCATCGTAAACCCAAGAATATTTCCTCAATTTACCCAGCAACCAATGTGGCAAAATCGTGTCCAAATCAGCCGCCCAACCCCAATCAAACCGATTAAACAACAAAAATAAAAAAAGTCGAGTTTGAAACTCCAGATAGAACAATTTCCCTTTCCTAAAAAAACAATTCAACCTCTTTTGAGCAAAAGGGCGTTGACCAAGAGGCTCTGAGGAAGGCAAACGACGACCAAGCAAAAGCACCTCCCAACCTGCCTCGGCAAAAGCTCCGGCAATGCGTTGCATGCGACGGTCGTAGCTTAAATCGGAGGTAGCTGTCAAAATTATTCGAGGCATAAGCAAAATCAGTTTTCCTTCCAACGCAAACGCTCTCCCTCCAACAACTCAACAAGCCCCTCGTCTTGTAAAAACGTTATGACCCGAAGACAAAAATCCTGCTGTGCATAGGGGAAAGAACGAAGCAAGTCCGAAACGGACAAAGGCCCTCCGGACAGCAGCGTTTCTTTGATTTTTTTCGAAAAAGCCTCGAAAAGTTCCTCTTCACCAAAGCCCTGTTTTCGCTTTTGAGACAGACAGTTGTCGCAAAGACCACAATCGCTTTCCAACTCTTCTCCAAAATATGCCAACAGCACCCGATTCCGACAAGCCGAAGTCTCCACATACCCCAAAGCTGCCCGAATGCGTTCCTCCTGCCGCTGCTTCCGAAAAGCATACAGCTTAACATCTAACAACAAATTATCGGGCTCCATGCGCTCAGTCAAAAAAGTGAGCTGCGGCTGATCTTTTCGGGGCGTGTAGTCTATGATCTGATCGGCCTGAAAGCGCTTCAAAATTTGTACCAAGCGAGCAACCGGCATTTTTAGAAAGTCGGCAAAGCGCTTCTCATCAATGCGCACCATTTGCCGAAAGGCATGGCTGTGGCTTCTCAACAGTCCTTTTAACACCTTTTCGTATTCCTTGTTTTTCAACTGATAATCGTATAGCGTTTCCTTGTCCACTTTAATCATAAAAGTAGCCGGCATGAAAACGGCTTCCGATAAAGCCAGAAAACCGCATTGTTCGAGAAAGCTCAGAGCGCTCCAGGTTTCAAAGACGTCTAACTGGTAAGTTTCGGCAAACTCCCTTAAATCAAAGTCAAAACTCTGTCCCTTCCCTGCACCTACGGCCAAGCGAAAATAACTGCCCAAAGCTCGGTATATGCTGCGGATTTTTTTCAAAGATGGAAAAGAATGCTCATAGCTATTCCACAAGCGCTCTTCGTCCGAAGGATCGAAAAGCAAAACGGCATAAGCTCGCT
>JALSKB010000032.1 GCA_026989035.1 Saprospiraceae bacterium
CTGACAAATAAAACCACTCGGTACCACCGGATGCAGCTCTGGTCTTAATCCTTGTTGTGCTGGACGTGATACTCTGACGTAATCCGGCGTAACAATAGTATCGCTTAACTCATGTCTTAATCCTTGTTGTGCTGGACGTGATACTCTGACAGGTTGGCGCGGAACTGGTATTCTACCAGTGTCACGCTTGTCTTAATCCTTGTTGTGCTGGACGTGATACTCTGACAGCGTTTATTTGCTCCTTCGTCGGGCAATACCCCTGTCTTAATCCTTGTTGTGCTGGACGTGATACTCTGACCGTCCATTAAGGACGTAGACCGGTCTTTTTTTGAAACGTCTTAATCCTTGTTGTGCTGGACGTGATACTCTGACATCTTCAAAGACGGGATAAGAACTAAAAAGAAAAAAGGTCTTAATCCTTGTTGTGCTGGACGTGATACTCTGACACTAGCCCCAATAGGGGCTAAGATCAAAATAATATCGGTCTTAATCCTTGTTGTGCTGGACGTGATACTCTGACACTTCAACCTTTAGCGACACAGGCCGCAAATTGTGTCTTAATCCTTGTTGTGCTGGACGTGATACTCTGACTTATAAACCCATAAAAAAGACAATCTTTAAAGACGGGGTCTTAATCCTTGTTGTGCTGGACGTGATACTCTGACGACGTTAAAAAATACGCTAGCAACTTCCCCAGTCTGGTCTTAATCCTTGTTGTGCTGGACGTGATACTCTGACAATCCCTCCCCATGTATATCCAACAGAAAAGGAGTTGTCTTAATCCTTGTTGTGCTGGACGTGATACTCTGACGCATACCTGGTAATCTCTTCGCCCTACTCACTAATCTGTCTTAATCCTTGTTGTGCTGGACGTGATACTCTGACCCAAAAGATAAGCCCTTTCCTAAGTGGTCAAGGGGGGTCTTAATCCTTGTTGTGCTGGACGTGATACTCTGACAAGTGACACAGATTTGCATCTTCAAGAATAACAAAGGTCTTAATCCTTGTTGTGCTGGACGTGATACTCTGACTTTTCTCATCTTTCGGATATGATGTAAACGTATATGGTCTTAATCCTTGTTGTGCTGGACGTGATACTCTGACAGAGCCAATTTTATTGTTAGAAGATACGGGCATTCGTCTTAATCCTTGTTGTGCTGGACGTGATACTCTGACAGGGCAACAAAGGGCAATACATGGTTATGGTTCAAAGTCTTAATCCTTGTTGTGCTGGACGTGATACTCTGACCTTCTCTCAAAAATGAAATGCAGCTACGGGAAAATAGTCTTAATCCTTGTTGTGCTGGACGTGATACTCTGACCATCAGTGTTTGCGTCCGTAAAGGACGCAATAGACAAGGTCTTAATCCTTGTTGTGCTGGACGTGATACTCTGACAACAACAAACCACTACTGCCCCAAAAATCGGGGTAAAGTCTTAATCCTTGTTGTGCTGGACGTGATACTCTGACTCCAAAGAGGAACAATTTGCTCGAGGATCAAGAGCTGTCTTAATCCTTGTTGTGCTGGACGTGATACTCTGACACAAAATTGTATTCAGAGAGTGGAGGGTGTGCGAAGAGTCTTAATCCTTGTTGTGCTGGACGTGATACTCTGACTTCTGTACTACCCCGTAAGGGGTAGTATAAGATACTGTCTTAATCCTTGTTGTGCTGGACGTGATACTCTGACAAGAATTGAGAAGCTCTATGCTGAGATAAAAACCGAAGTCTTAATCCTTGTTGTGCTGGACGTGATACTCTGACCCTATGCTTTTCACTGTTGATACGGCTTATGAAGACGTCTTAATCCTTGTTGTGCTGGACGTGATACTCTGACAATATAAGAATAACAGCCTTGAGAAAGGCTGTTATTGTCTTAATCCTTGTTGTGCTGGACGTGATACTCTGACCCGAAACTCAAACAGCATAATTAAGAGGGGGGAGGGTCTTAATCCTTGTTGTGCTGGACGTGATACTCTGACCCCGTAAAAAAGATAGTATTTAAAGAGGGGATAAGAGTCTTAATCCTTGTTGTGCTGGACGTGATACTCTGACACTTAAGTGCAAAAGCATATAGCATCTTTTGAAGCTTAGGTCTTAATCCTTGTTGTGCTGGACGTGATACTCTGACGAGCTTATTAAATTCCTCCTTTCCTACCCTATCTTGTCTTAATCCTTGTTGTGCTGGACGTGATACTCTGACTGGACATATGGGTACTTACATAAAAAGTAGAACTAGTCTTAATCCTTGTTGTGCTGGACGTGATACTCTGACGGTTTACTGACTTACTGGAAGAGGAGGAATAATCCTGTCTTAATCCTTGTTGTGCTGGACGTGATACTCTGACTATTATAGCTACTCAAGTAGCAGATTATACTGACTTAGAGTCTTAATCCTTGTTGTGCTGGACGTGATACTCTGACGCAATTCATAAATAAGGCCCCCTTTCTAAGGATATAGTCTTAATCCTTGTTGTGCTGGACGTGATACTCTGACAAGTATTCTATATCTTTTTAGTTACGATGGCTGTACTGTCTTAATCCTTGTTGTGCTGGACGTGATACTCTGACTTATATTGTACCTTTTGAAGATCCTCAAGAGATCTTGTCTTAATCCTTGTTGTGCTGGACGTGATACTCTGACTTCTATATTTTTTTTTTAAAGCCCCTAATATATAGGGTCTTAATCCTTGTTGTGCTGGACGTGATACTCTGACCCAGCTAAAAAGCGTGTATACAAAGGGGAAAAACCGAGTCTTAATCCTTGTTGTGCTGGACGTGATACTCTGACCGATTGCAGTAGAATTTAGGGAAAACACTTGCCTGTCTTAATCCTTGTTGTGCTGGACGTGATACTCTGACGGGCACTTTTTTTCTTGGCTAGTCCAGAACAACAAGGGTCTTAATCCTTGTTGTGCTGGACGTGATACTCTGACACGAAAATCATTTCTGTAAGAAAGAAGTGCCAGGCAGTCTTAATCCTTGTTGTGCTGGACGTGATACTCTGACGGCAGTTGTGCTCACCATTGATGAGCTCGATAAAGCGTCTTAATCCTTGTTGTGCTGGACGTGATACTCTGACCCATTAAATTGGGCAACTCTCCCTGAATAAGTTTCTTTGTCTTAATCCTTGTTGTGCTGGACGTGATACTCTGACTAGCGTAAAACTTGCCGGAGAGCGGGTGAAAGGCCCGGTCTTAATCCTTGTTGTGCTGGACGTGATACTCTGACCACTCCGTGGATTAATCTCTCCACTCTCTCCTCTTCCGGTCTTAATCCTTGTTGTGCTGGACGTGATACTCTGACGGGGTTGGCGGTATTTTACCGCACCTGGGAGCCCCAGTCTTAATCCTTGTTGTGCTGGACGTGATACTCTGACTCTCAGGCAAAGGAAGTCGATAAGTACCTGTTTCTTGAAGTCTTAATCCTTGTTGTGCTGGACGTGATACTCTGACCAGAAAAATAGGAGGTTTACACCGAATAATGGTGTGTCTTAATCCTTGTTGTGCTGGACGTGATACTCTGACGAGTGCTGATAGCCCCAATTGGGGCTAAACTAAAACGTCTTAATCCTTGTTGTGCTGGACGTGATACTCTGACTCCATGCTTTCTTAAGTCCTTGATACTGAGGGGCTTTCTCGTTTGCGAGACGCGAAATAACAGTTCAATCCCGTCATATATAACTTTTCTTCAAGTATTTTTCCGTTCACAAATGCCCCTCTTTTGTCACTTTTTTTGCCTCAAAGAACGAAGAAAACTCCTTTTCAAGGCCTTGTGCTATGCGAAAAAGGCCATGGTCTTCGCCGGCAAATATACGGCATTTTGGGTTTTAAACCAAATTGGGGCCAAAACTTTTTTGAGCATCGGTTTATATTTGCCGAAAGGCAGCAAAAAAAGGGTTCCCGGCAGAGAGCAACGGGGGGAATAAGAAAGGCCTTATTGGTCGTCGCTCTGCCAGGAACTACCCGGAACCTGCATAGGATTGGGGAAGGTGAGATGAAATGCAGGATCACTAAACATATCTATGAGAAAACTACACGATGCAAAGGTAAAAGCCTTTACAGCCTGCACAAAAGCTGTTTGAGCGAGGTGGTTGTCCGGACCTTCGAAGGGGCGATTTCGTTTAGAATAAGGTAGGGCATTGCAGGCAATTCGATTTCCCCGCGATCAAGCCTGCCAAACTGCCGGTTCTTTTGTACCTTTGCCTCGCCGTCTGTGATCGCAAAGCCTGAAATTTTAATGCCTTGATGCCGACAGCAAGCGGGGCTTAAACAAAGGCAGGAAAAGCATATTTGAAGTATTTTGCATGGCAACGCCCAAGACCATAGCCTTCCATACCCTGGGCTGCAAGCTCAACTTTTCGGAAACCTCCTCCCTAGCAAGACAGTTTCGGCAGCGAGGTTATACACCGGTATCCTTCCAAAGCGGAGCGGATATCTACCTGATCAATACCTGCTCGGTAACGGATAGAGCCGATCAAAAATGCCGCCAGGTCGTCAGGCGTGCTCTGAGGCTTTCTCCAAATGCCAAAATCGTCGTTACGGGCTGTTATGCCCAACTCAAACCCGAAGAAATAGCCGCTATCCCCGGCGTTGATTTGGTACTGGGAGCTGCCGAAAAGTTCCGGGCTGCCGATTACGTCGAACAACTGGAAAAAAGCACCGATAAGGGCCTCATCCGTGCCGGAGAAATCAATCGCATCAACCTCTTTGAACCGGCCTGGTCCTTTGGCGATCGCACGCGCTCCTTCCTCAAAGTTCAAGACGGATGCGATTATAAGTGTACCTTCTGTACCATACCCCGTGCCCGAGGTCAAAGCCGCAGTAGCTCCATAGAAGATTTGGTGCAAGCCGCCGAACAACTGGCCGCAGCCGGCGTCAAAGAAATCGTGCTCACCGGCGTCAATATAGGCGATTTTGGAAAAGGAACGGAAGTCCTGGAAGGCCGACGTCAACCACACCAAGCCCTCTTTATCGACCTCATCCGCGCCCTGGATGAAGTCGAGGGCATTGCCCGTTATCGCATCTCTTCCATCGAACCCAACCTCTGCACCGAAGAAATCATCGCTTTTGTGGCTTCCGCCAAACGCTTTGCCCCGCACTTCCACATGCCGCTGCAATCGGGTAGCAACGCCATCCTCAGGAAAATGCGCCGGCGCTATACGGCCGAACTGTACGTCGAACGGGTGCAGCTAATCAAAAAATACATGCCCCATGCTTGCATAGGCGTGGACGTCATCTCCGGCTTCCCCGGAGAAAGCGAAAAACACTTCCTCGAAACCTACCAACTGTTGCATTCCCTGGAAGTGAGCTATCTGCATCCCTTTACCTATTCCGAGCGGCCCAATACCCCGGCAGCTGCCATGCCCGGGCAAGTACCGTTTGCCGAAAGGCAGAATAGAACAAAACAACTTCAAGTTTTGTCCGAGAAAAAACGACGCAGCTTTTATCAAGCTCATTTGGGGCAAATTCGCCCCGTCTTGCTCGAGCACCATCAACCGGCCGGCGGCTTTACCGACAATTACATCCGCGTAGAACTGCCCGAAACTACCCTGCCGGCAGGCGAACTATGCCCCGTACTGCTGCGTTCCTTAACGGCAGATGGGCAAGTGCTGGCCAGCCCCCAAAAAGAACTCACCACCGAAAATCCAGGCTGATGTATCCCGATTTGTCTTACCTCTTTCACGACTTGTTCGGCACACAACCCGACAACGGCTTGTCCATATTCAAAACCTTCGGCCTGATGCTGGTGCTGGCCATCCTGGCCGGCTCTCAACTGCTGTACCTGGAACTGAAACGAAAAGCACAAGAAGGCCTCTTCCAAGCTGAAAAAGTCAAAGAAATCGTGGGGAAAGGCCCGACTACCTCGGATTTGCTCGGCAATGCCCTGTTCGGATTTGTCTTCGGAGCCAAACTGTTTTACGTCTTCAAACACTTCGATGAGTTTAAAGCCAATGCCGCAGGCGTTATCTTCTCCATGAAAGGCAGCTTTGTGGGAGGATTGTTGCTGGCTGTGGCTTATACAGCTTATCGCTATTGGACAGGTAAAAAAGAACAACTCCCCAAACCGAAAACCGTCGTCAAAGAGGTCTATCCGCACGATCTCATTGGAGAAATCACCATCATAGCAGCGGTCTCAGGCATCGTAGGCGCAAAAATATTTGACATGGTAGAGCATCTGGATGCCTTTTTTGCCGACCCCCTGGGGGTGTTCTTTTCCGGTAGCGGCCTGGCTATCTACGGCGGTCTGATTGGCGGCTTTTTGGGGGTGGGCTGGTTTTTGCGAAAGCACAACATACCCTTGATACCCGTTCTGGATGCCGCGGCACCTGCTTTGATGATTGCCTATGGCATAGGGCGCATAGGCTGCCAGCTCTCGGGAGATGGCGATTGGGGTATCGTGGCTTCTGCTATGCCTGAAAACTGGTTTTTACCCGATTGGATGTGGTCTTTTACCTATCCGCACAACGTAGCGCAAGATGGCGTGTTGATAGAGGGTTGCACCTATCACTACTGCCACGTTTTGCCGCAAGGCGTCTATCCCACACCTTTTTACGAAACGGTACTGGCTTTGCTCATTGGCGGCTTTTTGTGGGCCATGCGAAAACGCCTACACATCCCGGGTATGCTCTTCTTCCTCTACCTGACGCTCAACGGTATAGAGCGCTTCCTCATCGAGCGCATTCGGGTCAATCCGCATTACGATGTCTTGGGCTTCTCGCTGAGCCAAGCCCAAATCATCGCTATCAGCCTCTTTACCATAGGCTTCATCGGCATGGCTTATCTGTACAGGCGGAAGGGAAGAACCTGAGTTTTTCGGGCAAAACCCGCCCCACAGCTGGCAGGTCAATGCCGTCCCATCTTCTTTCGCGTGCTCTTGGGAAACAACTGAGACTTACCTCTTTTGTTCGACAACTCCCCTTTTTTGTTGGTTTTGGCCGATTCCACGGAGGGGCAGCCGTATTTGGGCGCACAGGAAGGTGTCGTGAGGCTCAGGGCAAAAAACAAAAACATAAGAATCAAAATCGGATATCTGCGGTGCATCATGAGGTGGTTTTTAAGTTTGCTTGTCGCTTGAAAAACTGCCTTTTTCGGCCTTTTGTTGCCTCTAAAGGGCTTTTCTCGCCGCTTTTTTTGCCTTTTAGGGGCGTGATAGCCCTTGTTTACTTGCAGTTGTGCTTTGAAATGCTATTTTTGCCGAAGCAAATACATTTTGTAAATTAAAACACCTTAAGATGAACAAAACTGAAATGATTGCCGCTATGGCAGAAGCTGCCGGGATTTCCAAAGCAGAAGCTGCAAAAGCTATGAACGCTGCATTGGACGGTATTGCCGAAACCCTGAAGAATGGCGGTAAGGTCTCTATCCCCGGTTTTGGGACGTTTTCCGTTAGCCATCGCCCTGCTCGCGAGGGCCGCAATCCGGCTACCGGTGAGAAGATCAAAATTGCTGCTCGTAATGTGGTGAGATTTAAAGCCGGAAAAGCTTTGGCTGAAAAAGTGAACTAACCCCCCACTGACCACAAAATACAAGGGGCAATGGAAGGCAACTTCTCTTGCCCTTTTTGCTTGCTTGTTTTTTCGCTCCACAGCTGCCTTGCGTCGTGCTCAGCAAAGAAGTACTTAGCCCGTGGTAGCTTACACAGCTAAACCAGCCGAGCGGCCCGGCTGCTGTGCCTTTCGGCAAATGCCGGAGCGCTTCGACATAAACCCGTCTGACTTATGAAATTCGGCACCAAGGTGATTCATGCGGGGCTGCATCCCGACCCGGAAACAGGGGCGGTGATGACGCCTATCTATCAAACTTCTACCTATGCCCAGGAAGAACCGGGCAAACACAAGGGCTACGAATACGCCCGTACCCAAAACCCCACGCGCACGGCCCTGGAAAACAACCTGGCAGCCCTGGAAAACGGTTCTAAAGCCATCTGCTTCGCCAGCGGCATGTCGGCCATGGATGCCGTTTTGCGCTTGTTGCAACCCGGCGATGAAATCATCGCTTCTAACGACCTCTACGGAGGATCCTATCGACTCATTACCCAAATGTTTGAGCCTTTCGGGCTGAAAGCCCATTTCGTGGACATGACCCGGCCGGAAACTGTAAAGGAAAAGCTCTCCAAAAAAACTCGTCTGCTTTGGGTAGAAACCCCCACCAACCCCATGCTCAACATTGTGGACATACAGGCCATGGCAGCCTTTAAAACCGAACGACCCGATTTGCTCCTCTGCGTGGACAATACCTTTGCTTCTCCTTATTTGCAGAATCCGCTCGACTTGGGAGCCGATTTGGTCGTGCATTCGGCTACCAAATACCTGGGCGGGCATTCGGATGTGGTGATGGGCGCTGTCATCGTCAAAGATGAAAAACTGGCCGAACGCCTCTACTTTATCCAAAATGCCGTGGGCGCCGTCCCTGGTCCCAACGACTGCTTCCTGGTGTTGAGAGGCATCAAAACCCTACACCTCAGAGTACAACGCGCCTGCAAAAATGCGCGCAAAATTGCCAACTTTTTGAGCAAACATCCCCAGGTGAAAAACGTGTACTACCCGGGTTTTAAAGACCATCCTAACCACCGGATTGCTAAAAAACAAATGCGACACTACGGAGCCATGGTCTCTTTCGATTTGATGGAAGACCACTTCGACCAAGCTCGCAAAGTGCTGTCCAACACGCGTTTGTTCCTTCTGGCGGAATCCCTGGGCGGCGTGGAATCCCTCATCGGGCATCCGGCTTCCATGACCCATGCCTCCATTCCCCGCCAAGAACGCTTGCGCGTAGGCTTGACCGACTCTCTCATTCGCCTCAGTGTGGGCGTGGAAGACGTCAAAGACCTGATAGCGGACCTGGAAAGGGCGCTGGCTTAAAGCCAAAACAGTTCGAAGGAATTGCCCAAAAGTGTCGGCCATGTCAACCGCTTCTTTTGTGCAGCAGAAATATTGGGCAAGGAAGAGGGTGCTGCCCGAGCACTTTCTCCTTATTTTTAAACCCCTCAAATCCTGCCCAGATGAAACAGGTTTTTCTTCTTCTCTTTTTGTCTTACTGCTCCTCCCTCGCTTTTTCCCAAGCCGATTCGCTCTTGCAGCGGCCGGCCGTGCACGTCAAACGCTGCGCAGACCCCATTGTGTTGGACGGCAGGCTGGAGGAGCAAAGCTGGAAGTTGGCCGATAGAGCCACGAATTTTTGGCAGCAATTCCCCTCGGATACCGTGCAGGCTCGTTACCAGACGGAAGTCTCCTTTTGTCGAGATGACGAACAGCTGTACGTAGCTATCAGATGTTATGCTCCGGGCAAAAACTACATCTACCCCTCGCTGCGCTACGATTATCGGGCTTTTGGCAGCGATTTCATCAACCTGTTGTTCGATACCTTTAACGACGCGACCAACGCCTTTTCTTTCAGCACCAATCCCCTGGGCGTGCAGCGGGATGCTTTGCTCTCGGGTGGAGGCAACAGATTGGAAGATTTTTCTTCTTCCTGGGACAACAAGTGGCGGGTGGAAGCTCACATCGACGAAAAGGGCTGGTCGGCGGAAATGGCTATCCCCTTCAGCACGCTGCGTTTTCAGGAAGGGAGCCAGCGCTGGCGCCTGGGCATTTTCCGCTTCGACACCCAGTCCAACGAACGAACGGCCTGGTTGCACATCCCCAGGAATCAGTGGTTGTTCAACCTGGCTTATACCGGCGATATGATTTGGGAAGAACCCCTGCCGGCTTCGGGTATGAACGTTTCTCTGATTCCTTACCTTTCGGCAAATTATGCCCGAGATGCGGAAGAGCCTCCGGCCAAACCTCTCGGAGGCGGTGCCGGCCTGGATGCCAAATTGGCCGTTACCTCCGGCTTGAACCTGGACCTGACGGTGAATCCCGATTTTTCCCAGGTCAAAGTGGACCGCCAGGTGACCAATTTGTCGCGCTTTGAAATTTTCTTTCCCGAGCGCAGGCAGTTCTTCCTGGAAAATGCCGATCTTTTCGGAAATTTCGGTTTTGAAGACATCAATCCCTTCTTTTCGCGGCGCATCGGTGTAGCCGTGGATACCGCTACCGGTCAAAACTTGCAAAACCCCATCTGGGGAGGTTTGCGCCTTTCCGGCAAATTGAACGAAAAGTTGCGCATCGGCTTACTGGATATGCAAACGGCTCCCGATGCTGAAAACGACCTGCCTTCCTTTAACTACGGTGTGCTGGCCCTTCAGCAAAAGCTCTTCAAGCGCTCCAACATCGGTTTTATCTTTGCCAACAAGCAGGCTTTACGTGCTGACAGCAGCGAAACTTACGACCGATTCAATCGCGTGTTCGGCCTGGAATACAACCTGGCTTCAGCAGACAACAGCTGGACGGGCAAAATCTTCTATCAGCAGGCTTTCCTGCCCGATTTGCCGCAAGGCAGCAACGGTCGATTGGCCGGTTGGCCGGCAGCTCACGGTTTTTCACTCACATACAACACCCGGCCCCTGCGTTTGGATTGGCGCCATCGCTGGGTCAGTGAAACCTTTGATGCTCAAACCGGCTTCGTTCGGCGAAAGGGCTTTTTTGCTCTGCAGCCCGAGTTGCGTCTCTTTTTCTATCCCGAGCACCAACCACGCATCAACCGCCATGGCCCCGGCTTGTCATACGAGCACTTTTTTGACCTGAACGGTCTAAACACGGATAGGAAGATGGAGGCTTATTGGGTCTGGGAATTTACCACCAATGATGCCCTGCGCCTCAGTTTGGATTATCAGTACATTCTGTTGCAAAGCGATTTCGACCCCTCCCGTACAGGAGCTACGCCCTTGCCGGAAAATTCGGGCTATGCTTTTTGGGCCTTTCGCTTTCGCTATCGCTCCGACCCGCGCAAATTGCTCAGCTTTCGCATTACACCCGTGTACGGGCAGTATTACAACGGCAAACGTTTGGGTTTGGAGGGGCAAGCCAATTTGCGCTTTCAACCCTATGCCAGCTTGTCCGTGCAGTTCAGTTACAACCGCATTCGCCTGCCCCGGCCTTATGCCTCAACCGATTTGCTGCTCATCGGTCCCCGTCTGGATTTGACTTTTTCCAAAAAACTCTTCCTCACTACCTTCGTGCAGTACAACAACCAAATTGATAATTTCAACCTCAACATTCGATTCCAATGGCGCTATCAGCCGGTTTCGGATTTTTACCTGGTCTATACCGACAACTACGCCGTATCCAATTTCTCCAACAAGAACAGAGCCCTGGTGCTCAAATGGACCTATTGGTTGAACAGGTAGGCTTTAACGCACAAAATACAGATAGGAGCTGGCCGTTTATACCCATAGCGAAGTGATTTGAGTGAGTTTCTTGCTGCCGTTTGAAAATCGTATTTTTGCAGTTCCGGAGAAAAACGGTATGGCCGGTACAAACAAAAGACCATGAGTATAACTCAAATAAATCCAAGGCCTCAAAAAGAAGGCAAATACAAATCTATGTTTTTGCGGCAAACCGAGGCCCCGGCCGGCCGGCGCCGTTTTAAGCTTCCGGCACTACGCCTAAGTTCTGCAGCTTACCTGCTCTTGCTCTTTCTCCTCCTGCCCTGGCAGCAGAGCTGTAGAGTGCAAAAGTCGCGCTCCGACATCTCACCCATAGCTAAGTTTTATCACAATACCACAGCTCACTACAACGGTTATTTTAATGCCGAAGAGTTGTTGAACGCCAGCTTGCAGCACCTCAACGAACAACATCAGGACGACTACACCGAAATTCTGCCGATTTTCCCTTATCGGGATGTGGACAACCCCGCAGCCGAAGCCGAAGCCCTGGACAAAGCCATTGAGAAAGTTTCCGTAGTCGTAGCCTTGCATCGTCCCAGCGACTGGACGGACGACTGTTACTTGCTCATAGCCAAAGCCCAGTATCTCAAGCAAGATTTTGAAGCAGCCGAAGAGACTTTGGACTTTTTCGTCAGAGAGTTCAACACTTTTGCTTTGGCGGAAAGCAAGCGCAAAGCGGCCTTGGAAAAGGAAAAGAAAAAGAAACAAAAACAGGTGAAGAAGAAGAAAAAGAAAAAGAGGAAAAAGAAGCGGCGCAAGAAGAAAAAAAAGAAAAAGACTTCTTCTTCAAAAAACTCGCCTAAGACCGGTCAAAAGGGGAAGGGCGAGAACCCTGCCGGCCGGGAGAGACAGAAAGAAGGCACCATTTCGCTGAGTGATTACAGGCCTGTGGTGGAAGAGGGCGAAGAAGGTCAAAAACCCTTTTTGAAGCGTAGGCCGGCTTTTCAGGAAGGCTTGTTGTGGCAGGCCCGCGTCTATGTAGAGCGGCAGAAGTACCGCCAGGCAGAGCGAATTTTTCAGCAATTGGAGTGGAGCCCTGTTGCTTATGACGATTTGCTGCGTCAGCTGGCTGCGGTGAAAGCCGATTACTACATCCGCCGCAAGCAATACGACAAGGCCATTTCGGCTTTGGATAAAGCCTTGGAATTGGAGAAAGACAAGCCCTTGAAAGCTCGCTATGCCTACATCAGAGGTCAGCTCTACGAACGGCAGGGCCAGGACGGCAAAGCTGCCGAATCCTTTGAACAGGCCATAGCCTTTCACCCGCCCTATGAAATGGAGTTTAACGCCAAATTACACCTTACCGAATCTTCCTGGGCACGTGGTGGAATCTCCGATGAAGAAGCCATAACTCGGCTGAAACGCATGCTCAAGGACGAAAAGAACCTGGAATACCAAGACCGCATTTACTTTACCATGGGGCAGATTCAGCTCCGGGCCGGAAAGGAAGAGGAGGCCATAGCTTCTTACGAAGCTTCGCTTAAGGCGAGCAAAGGTAACGACAAACTCAAGGCCAAAACCCTATTGACTCTGGCCGAGCTGGTTTATGCCCGCGAGGATTACGTCAGAGCGAAAGAGTACTACGACAAGGCTTTGGCCGTATTGGACCCCAAAGACGAGCGCTACGCAGACGTTCAAGCCTTGGCCAAAAACCTCAGTAAAATTGCCGAAAACTTGCAAACTATTGTGCTGCAAGATAGCCTGTTGCGTCTCAGCATGCTCAGCGAGGAAGAAAAACGGCAGTTTGCCTATGAAAAGAAAAAACGAGAACTGGAAGCTCGCCGTCAGGCCTTGTTGGAAAAAGAAAAACAAAAGGCCGATGCCGCTTTGCTCGGAGGGTCGGGTTCCGTTCCTACGGCCGGAGCCAAACCCAGCTCCTTTTTTGCCTACGATGACCGCGAGGTTAAAAAAGGACTTAGAGACTTTCAAAACCAATGGGGTGGGCGAAGCTTACAGGATAACTGGCGGAGGTCTGCAGCCCAAAACGTGCAAGATTTGTTTGAAAATGCAAAGGCTTCGGAGGAGGATTTGTTGGCAGCCATTACGGATGAAGAAGTGGCCGACATCCTCAAAGATGTGCCAACCAATGATAAAGAGCGTGAAATAGCCAACGACAAAATCCAAAAAGCCATGTTGGCGCTGGGAGAGCTGTATCGATTGCGCATCAACAGACCCGACAAAAGTGTGGACATCTTGGAGGAGCTGATGCGCCGCTATCCGGATACCCGCTTTGAATTGGAAGCGCTCTACTACCTCTACCTGGCTTATATGGACCTGGGAGAAAACGCCAAGGCGCAGGAAATAGCCGATCGCATCACCAGGCTGTACCCCAATTCCATTTATGCGCACATTTTGCAAGATCCCAATTACTTCGACAAGCAGCTCAGCGATGAACAGCGGCTTACGCGCTACTATGAAAACATGTATGAACTCTTTAAACAGGGCCAATACGAGGAAGTTCATCGCCTGGCTGTCGAAGCCGATAAAGAATTTGGTCGCAAGCATTCGTATCGCGCTCGCATGGCTCTGCTCGATGCCATGACAAAGGGCAAGTTGGAAAGCAAGGAGGCTTACGTACAGGCTTTGAAAGAGTTCGTCGTGCGCTTTCCCAACACGCCGGAAGAAAAACAAGCAAAGGAAATGTTGCGCCTTTTGGGTGAAAAGGTGGCCGGCCCCGTTCCCGGAAGAGAGCAAGGAAAAACTTCGGATACTCCTTTCACCTTTGACCCCAAGGCCATACACTATATAATCATTGCCTTCGACGGAGTGGTGAAATTGCAGGACGCCAAGACCAAATTGGCCGATTACCACATCAAATTTCACAAACACGATAAACTCAAAGTGGCCAGTATCTATTTGGGCGGGGCAGACAACCGGGTGTCTGCTTTGGTCGTGAGGCGTTTTTCTAATGCCGACAAAGCTATGGCGTATTACCGATCAGCTTCGCAAAACCTTTCGGCTTATTTCGATCCGGAAACTTTCAAATACCACATTTATCCCATCTCGCAGCGAAATTACCGCAGCGTCTTAAAACAAAAATCACTGAATGCTTATCCGGAATTTTTTGAGGAGTACTATCATTGAGGGAGGGGTGATATCTCGGCTTGCCTGTCTCGGCCTCTTCTCGTTTTTCTCGTTAACGAGCTGTGAGAACGACTTGGCCGAAGTCAAGGTCTTCATCTCGCAGGATGCCGTGAAAAGGGAGACCATCGAAGACTTTCACCTCATTTATTCCGACTCTGCCAGGGTGCTCATTCAAGCTATGGGGCCTTTGTTGTATCGCTATCTGGACCCCGTCCGCCCTCGCGAAGAGTTTCCGAAGGGCATTACGGTTTTGTTCTTTGATAAAGACAATCACCAGCTGACTTCCCGCCTTTCGGCAAATTACGGCTTGCGCAAAGAACAGAACGGAGAGATCCTGGTGCGCGACAGCGTGGTTTGGATTAGCGAAGACGGAAACCGCCTGGAAACGGAAGAATTGATTTGGAACGAAAAGACGGAAAAGGTCTATACCAATAAATTTGTGGTGCTGCGTTCACCGGAGCGCATCCTTTACGGCCACGGCTTTGAAGCAAATAGAGACTTCACTTCTTCGGTCATTTGGGCTGTAGAAGGAGAAATTTTGCTGGAGTGAGTACATTGAACTACCTTTGCAGCATGTCTCTGTTTTTCGCCATTCTTCTCGCTTTGTTTTTTTCAGCCCTTTTTTCAGGGACGGAAATAGCCTTCTTTTCCGCCAATAAGCTCTTTATTAAAGTGCAAGAAGATAAAGAGACGAAAGCAGGGCGCATTTTGGCAGGCTTTTATAAAAAAGAATCAGATTTCCTCAGCATGTTGCTGGTGGGCAACAACATTGCTCTGGTGGTTTTTTCAGCTCTCATGACCATCCCGCTGGATCGCTTCTTTCACGAGTATTTGGCTTGGAAAAACCAGCTGGCTATCCTCTTGGTAGAAACCGTCCTCATCACTTTGTTGGTACTCGTCTTTGGCGAGTTCTTGCCCAAAACGCTGTTTCGGCTCTATGCCGATAAGCTGCTGCTCTTCCTGGCCATTCCCCTCAGGTTGGTGGCGTTCTTCCTGCGTGGCCCGGCTCTTTTGATGACTTGGAGCTCGAACTTCATCATCAAAAACTTCATGGGGAAATCTTATACCGAAACCCAGCAGCCCTTTAGTAAAGCCGATTTGCTCCAACTAATCCTCTCCACAGGCAGCAGTGAAAAAGAAGAAGAACTCATCAATACCGAAATCTTCGCCAAGGCGCTTAACCTGCACGAAACCCGCGTGCGAGAGTGTATGGTTCCCCGAACGGAAATAGACGGCCTGGATGTCAACTCCTCCATCCAAGAACTCATCGAATTGTTCAAAAAGTCCAGGCACTCGCGCCTCATCCTCTACAAAGAGGAATTGGACAAAGTCGTGGGCTATGTGCATCATCAAGACCTCTTGCACAAACCCGATGCAAAAAATTTGAAAGAGCTTCAACGCCCCATCATCGCCGTGCCCGAAAGCCTCAAAGTGCATACCCTGCTGAATAAATTCGTCAAAGAAAACATCAACATCGCCTGGGTGCTGGACGAATACGGAGGCACGGCAGGTATCGTTACCCTGGAAGACGTAATCGAAGAAATTTTTGGCGAAATCGAAGATGAACACGATAAACCCGAATACATTGAGAAAAAACTGGGTGAAAAGCATTACCTCTTTTCCGGCCGTTTGGAAATCGATTACCTCAATGAACGATATCCTGAATTGCATTTGCCGAAAGACGAGCACCATACCCTCTCAGGCTTTCTCGTGATGACACAAGAAGAAATACCGGAGGAAAACGACAAAATCTATTACAAAAATCTCGAATTTACCATTCGAAAAGCCAGCGAGCGAAAAATAGAGGAAGTAGAAGTTCGGATACTGAATAAGGGGAAAACAGAGCAAAAGCAGAACTCGAAAGATGAAAGCAAAATACAACAAGATGAATATGAAGGCGATGAAACGACTTGAACAATTTAAGCCGGGCTCTGAGAAAAAACGCTTAATACTCGTTTTGCTCTCCTTGGTATGGATGTGGGCCTGCTCTTCCGATGAAAAAAAAGGGGTAAGTTCAACAGGCGAAAAGCAGCAAGTGGAAGAAGTGCAAACTTCCACAGCTATTTTCCCTTCGACAACAGAAAGAACAGGAGAAGCCCAATGGACACAACTCGTTGGAGAAGACATTTACATCTTGTTGCCACCGGGATTTAAGCATGGAGATCGCCCGCACATCAAAGACGAAATCCCGGCCATGAAAACCGACCCCTTGCTTTCTGTTCCTCTGCAGGGAGGGATTGACGACCTGCGTTCGGAAGACGACTTTCCCGATCTCTTCATCGATACCCTCTTGCCTTACCGCTTTGTCCTGGTGCACAATTTCGATCCGCTTAAACTGGATGCCGAGGTGCAGGAAGCCATCGAAAAATATCTGGCCAAGCGCATGGATTTTCTCAGTAAATTGGTGCGTACCATTGATATCGAACGGCTGAGTATCGATTACACCGAAACAGAACAACACAACCGCTTTAAAGTGCGATACCTGATTAGCGACAAGGAAGATCCGCAACACCGCATTTGGATCAGTATGTACTTCATAGCAACTAAACAGAATGCTTACTACATTTTCATGGCCTCTCAAACGGAAGAAGACCTGGAGAACTATTTGACTTCCTTGCGCGAGGAAGGCCCTGCCAAGGAAGCCAAAGAAGACTAAATGTCTCGCTTCAGACAGGCCTTTTGATACGGGCAACGCCTTGAGCTGCGTTTGCGTATAAAGAAGTGGAAGGGAAGTTCGGGCTTTCGCCAAAATGGAGGCTTCCCTTGCGTAAGGGCTTGAGCGCCTTTGCCGCATCGCAACTGTATATACTTATGGCGAAGTGGTTTGGTAGGCGTCAGCCTACCAAACTCCCTATCTTTCGTTCGTTTGCGAGCCGTAAATATCCCAAACCATTTCGGTTTGGGTAGAGGTATCGCTCAAAATGCGTTTGTGGAAAATGTGCTTGGGAGGTGTTGTCTTTCACCAACAAAAAATTTGAACCTCCATTTTGATTCGGGACAACCGCTTTTTTGTGGTGCTTAACCGCTTTGGTAGGCATCTCATCATTTCCAGCCTCACCCTTGAAGGGGGAGCAAGACTTAAAATCATCTAACCTATGAAATCTTTTGTTTTTTCTTTGCTTTTTCTTTTCTCGTTTACCTCCTCCTGTCAAAGCGAGCCGAGAACCGCGCAGCAAGAAGCCGGCGAGCAGTCAGAGGTCTTGTTGAAAGAAGAGGTCGCAACAACAAGCGAACAAGCTGCTGAAACGCCAACCGCTGCTGTAGCCGAAGAAGAGAAAGCGGAAAGGGTCTCAGAAGTGCAGTACCACTCTCCTTCGGAGGCGCCTACAACGCCGACGGTGGAGAAAACAACTTCCGGAGCTGTGAAAAGGGAGGCCCAACATCCTGAAAAACCTGCTGCGAAAGAAGCTCGGCCTGTCGCACAAACTCCGCCGCCGCTGGTAGAAGAGGATGAGGTTGATGAGGGGCTTTCCCATCAACTTTGGGACGACTTGCTTCGCTCTTACGTTTCTGCCGAAGGTCGGGTGGATTATGCCGGCATGCGTTCGGAGAAAGCCAAACTGGACAAGTACCTGGCTCAGCTGAAAGCCTACCCACCTCAAAGCGATTGGACCAAGGAAGAGCAGATGGCTTATTGGATTAACGCCTACAACGCTTTTACCGTGAAGCTCATTCTCGACCACTATCCGGTAAAGAGCATCCGAGACATTCACAAAGGCGACCCCTGGAATGTGAAGTGGATAGAGATTGGTAAAAAGATCTACTCGCTCAACGAGATAGAAAACGAGATGCTGCGCGCTCGTTTTCGGGATGCCCGCATTCACTTTGCCGTGAATTGCGCTGCCCGGTCCTGTCCGCCCCTCTACAACAGGGCCTGGGAAGCCTCCACGCTTTCGCAAACGCTGGATGCTCGTGCCCGGGCTTTCATCAACAACCCCCGATACAACCAAATCAGCCCGAGTGAAGCCAAGGTGTCCAAAATATTTGATTGGTATGCTGCCGATTTTGGAGATCTGAGAGCCTTTCTCAATCGCTATACCCGAACCCAACTACAGGCAGGGGCCTCCATAGATTTTTTGGAGTACGATTGGGCTTTGAACGGGAAGTGAATAGGCGCGGGGGATTGGACCGCCCCCGCCTTTCTTATCTTTGGCTTGCCATAGGAGCTGTTTTCCTGCAGGCTTATTTTACGCTTTGGCTTTCATGGCCGGTATTTTTTTTCCAAGCAGCAGGGCATACAGGCCGAATAAGAGGGCTGTGAAGAAGAGATCGCCCAGCAAGGCATTGCGCAGGAAGGGTAGGGCTGCTGTGTAACAAGCCAGCAAACCGGCTGCGTTTTTCGGGTACATGCCCGATTGCAACCAGACGAAAAAGTTGGTACTAAACCAGAAGAGTAGGGAGGCTCCCAAAGCACTTAGAGCTATGCGTTTGGCGGTGAGCATTTGCCGAAAGGCCCAAAAAGCCAACATGGAAACGAGCAGAAAACTGAGGAAAACACCCGGGTTGGAAAACCACATGAAGTGATCGTAGTATTCGGCATACACCAGATTGTCCAAAACCAGGTTGCTGAGCCAAAGAGCCGCCAAGGGGAAGACAAACGCCAGCCAACGGGGCTTTAAGTAAGCCATGCCCAGTAAAGCCATGGCCGTCATGGGCGTGAAATTGGGCGGGTGGGGAATGAGGCGGGCCAGAGCTGCCAGAAAAATTAAGGCCAGGGCTGTGAACCAGCTTTTGTTTTCAGGTGTAAAACGCATGGTGCTCGTATTTTGAAGACAAAGATACGATTTCTCTGTATTTCCCTCCACCGGGCTTTTTCTCCGCGGAAGATTACCCCTTAGAGACCAAAACCCAAAACCGAAGGCTTGGATTTGGTCAAATGAGGTACAAAAGCAACACCGTCGGACTTTGGGCGTTTTTCTAAAAAGAAAATTTTACCTTTGGGTTTTCAGAAAATTGTTCAACCTGATGAAAAAACACATACCGCTTTGGAGCAGTTCGGGCTTTTGGGCTTTTTGTCTCTTTTTCTGGGCCTGGGTTCCTTTGCAAGCACATTCTCCAGTCGAGTGCTTTTTGCCGGCCTGCAACTATTGGCAGCAGGAGGTAGATTATACCATGGACATCAACTTCGACGTCCGGAAACATCAATTTAAAGGGCATCAGAAGCTGGTCTATACCAACCATTCACCCGATGTGTTGCATCGGGTATTTTATCACTTGTACTTCAATGCTTTTCAGCCCGGCAGTATGATGGATGTGCGCTCGCGCCAATTGCCCGACCCCGACCGGCGGGTGGGAAACCGCATTGCCGAGTTGAAACCCGAAGAACAGGGTTGGCACCACATCCTCTCGCTCAAACAAGATGGCAAAGATGTGCTTTACAAAGTGGAAGGCACCATCATGGAAGTCTTGCTCCACAGGCCTTTGAAGCCGGGAGAAAGCACCACCCTGGAGATGCGCTTTGAATCTCAGGTGCCCGTGCAAATCAGGCGTTCGGGCCGAGACAACGAAGAGGGCATCGCTTATTCCATGACGCAGTGGTACCCCAAACTCTGCGAATACGATGCTATGGGCTGGCATGCCGACCCCTACATCGGGCGCGAATTTTACGGCGTCTGGGGCAACTTTGACGTTACCATACACATAGACTCCTCTTATATCCTGGGTGCAACCGGTTATCTCCAAAATCCGCAAGATGTTGGCTATGGCTATGAACAGGGTATGCCGGTGAAGCATTCAAATACCGGAGAGCTGAGCTGGCATTTCAAGGCCGAGAAGGTGCACGACTTTGCCTGGGTGGCCGATCCCGATTACACCCACACCAGCTATGTACGAGATGATGGTCTGGTCTTGCATTTTCTCTACCAGAAAAGCGATGCCAACGAAGCGGCCTGGGCCAGTTTGCCCCGCATCATGAACCGCGCTTTTGACTACATCAATGCCCACTGCGGGCAGTATCCCTACAAGCAATTTACCTTTGCTCAAGGGGGCGATGGCGGTATGGAATATCCCATGATGACACTCATTACGGGCAACAGGCCTTTGCGCAGCCTGGTAGGCGTGTCGGTGCACGAATTGCTGCACAGTTGGTATTACGGCTTGTTGGCCACCAACGAAAGCCTCTACGCCTGGATGGACGAAGGCTTTACCAGTTATTACAGCGATGAGGTGATGAACTTCCTCGCGGCCGAGGGTATGTTGCCGGGCTTACAAGCAGAAGAAAACCCCCATCAAAACGAAATTACCAGCTACATCACTTATGCCCGGAGCGGAGCGGAAGAACCGCTTACCACGCATGCCGATCATTTCAGCACCAATTACGCCTATGGCGTAGGCTCTTATGTTAAAGGGGCGCTTTTTCTCCATCAGCTGAAATACATCTTGGGAGAACCTGTTTTTGGAAGAACGATGTTGCGCTATTTTGAAGACTGGAAGTTCAAGCATCCTACCGACCGAGATTTTATACGCGTAGCGGAGAAGGTAAGCGGTATGGAGTTGGATTGGTACCATCAATACTGGATTCAAAGTACGAAGACGATAGATTATGGCATCAAAGCCGTGGAGCCTGTCGGCAAAAAAGAGACCCGCATTCGCTTGGAGCGCATAGGGCAGATGCCTATGCCGATGGATGTGCTGGTGCATTTGAAGAAGGGCAAAGTGCTTCGCTATACCATTCCCTTGCGCATCATGTTTGGAGAAAAAAACGAAGATCCTGCCGGGGTGAAGTGGACCATCTTGCCCGATTGGCCTTGGGTAAATCTGGAATACGATTTTGTCATTCCGGTCAAGTTGAAAAAAATTGTGCGTATTGAATTGGGGCCAAGTGGCCGGATAGCCGACATCGAGCCTCAAAACAACCTTTGGAAAAAACAAGACGAAAAATAAGTGCGTTTCATCTTCAATGGTTTTGAATCAACTGAGGCTTTCTGACTTTTTCGAAGATGATAGCCTGTTCTTATGAAAATTTTACAACTCTGTAAGAAATTTCCTTGGCCGGCTCGCGATGGTGAATCTGTGGCCATTACTCACTTGAGCAGAGCGCTGGTTGCAGAAGGAGCTCGAGTTTCACTCCTCAGTATGAATACCAGAAAACACTGGTTTGGCGGAAATAGGCCGCCTCGAGCTTTACGACATTATCACCGGATAGATACCGTGCCTTTAGACAATCGCGTCAAGCTTTGGCCGGCTTTTAAAAACTTGCTCTTTTCCACGGATTCTTACCACATTCAGCGCTTTGTTTCGGAGGCCTTTATCGAAAGGCTTGAAGCATTGCTCAAAGAAGAAGATTTTGACGTTATTCTGTTGGAGACCTTGTATTTGATGCCTTATTTGCCGGTGCTTCGTCGTAACAGTTCGGCAAAAATTTTGTTGAGGCCGCACAATATTGAGCATGAAATTTGGGAGCGCATAGCTTTAAACACGAAAAATTCTTTAAAGAGAGCTTACCTCAACGTCTTGGCCCGGCGTCTCAAGTGTTACGAATTGGAGCAGCTTGACAAGGCGGACATGCTTTTGCCTATCTCCGGGAGAGACATGTTGCGGTTTCGCCAGTTGGGTTATACGGGGCCTTTGATGACGCTGCCCATTGGTTTGGATTTGGAGGCCTATGAACCGGATTACAGCACCTTTGAGCGCCCGGCTTCCATTTCGTTTATCGGTTCTTTGGACTGGCTGCCGAATCGAGAGGGCTTGGCGTGGTTTTTGCGGGAGGTTTGGCCTGTATTGCATAGGAGAAATCCGAAATTTCACTTGCACGTAGCCGGTCGTCACATGCCTTCGTCTTGGAAAAAACGACACATTGCCGGGGTGCATTTTCACGGGGAGGTGGAGGATGCCCGAGCGTTCATCAATGCGCACAGTTTGATGGTGGTGCCCTTGTTTTCCGGTAGTGGTATGCGGGTTAAGATCTTAGAGGGCATGGCTTTGGGGAAGGTCGTTTTGACGACTGCGCTGGGTTTGGAGGGCATTCCGGCTCAGAGCGGGCAGGAGGTTTTTGTAGCCGATACGGCTAAGGCTTTTATCCAGGCTCTTGAGTTTTGTTTGAATCATCCCCGGCAAATGCTGGAAATTGCTCACAAGGCGCGTACCTTTGCCCTGCAGCAATTCGACAACAGGGCCATGGCCCGGGCTTTGTTGGCCAAGGTGTCGAAGCAGGTTGTTCAGATTGTCTGAAAGCGCCGTTTCGTGAGTTGGAACCACATTTTTCAGTTTTTGTTTTGGTTTGGCCCGGCAGCCATCTTCTACTCCTATGTGCTGTATCCGCGCTTGGTGGCTTTGCTGGCTCCCCGGCAGCCTTTTTGGCCGGAAGACTGGCCGGCTGATCGCCCCTGGCCAAGGGTGACGCTCTTGATGGCCGTGTACAATGAGGAAGCAGTATTGCCCGAGAAATTCAAATGCCTGGACGAATTGGATTATCCTGCCGACAAGCTGCACATCTTTGTGGGTTCGGATGCTTCCTCCGATAACACCAACGCTTTGGTTCGGCAATATGCTGACCGTAGAGAGGGGGTTCGCTTTTTTGCCTTTCGGCAAAGGCGGGGCAAGGCAGCCATTCTCAACGATTTGGCGGAAGCCGCTTTGGCAGAGCATCCGGCAGGTCCGGACCACCTCTTTGTCATCACCGATGCCAATGTTATGCCGGAGCCCAATGCCGTACGGGCTTTGGCCACGACCTATGCGCATCCCGAGCTGGGTCTGGCGGAAGCCTATTTGGTACCCTTAGACCCGGCTCGCGAGGGCATTTCCCGTTCTGAACAGGAGTACATCCGGCAGGAAGCTCGCCTGAAGCATCGCGAAGGCTTGCTGGGCGGCCTTATGGCCGGACCTTTTGGCGGTTGGTACAGCCTGCGCAGCGATTTTTTCCGCCCTATACCGCCCCATCACCTGGTGGACGATTTTTACTTGGCCATGTGCGTGTTTGAGCAGGGCGGCAAGGTGGTCTCCAACTGGAAGGCCAGGGTGTATGAGACCGTTTCGCATGAAATGAGGCAGGAGTTTAGGCGCAAATGGCGCATCGGCGCGGGTAATTTTCAAAACATGATGCACTTTTGGCGCCTTTGGTTTCCTCCTTTGAGCTTACGTGCCTGGGTGTTGTTTTCGCACAAAATCCTGCGCTGGCTGATTCCGATCTTGATGCTGTTGTCCTTGGCTGCGGGCCTTTACCTCTGTTGGGGGCATAAGCCCTTTTATTGTGGGATGTTGGCCGTTGCCTTGTTGGTGGCCCTGGGCCTATCTTTGCTCGATTTACTGTTGAACGCTTTGGGTGTCCATCTGTTACTATTGCGTAATTTGCGTTATTTTATCGCCATGAATGTCGCTCTTCTCTTGGGCTTTTTCCGCTATTTACGAGGTGTCAAACAGGGCATTTGGCAACCAACCAAAAGAACATGAATACACTGACTGACAGGGAAGAATCCTTGAAACTGAACACCATAGCCGAAGCGCTGGAAGATCTGCGCGCGGGCAAGGTCATCATTGTGGTGGATGATGAAGACAGGGAAAATGAAGGAGATTTTGTTTGTGCCGCTGAATGCGTGACACCTGAAATCATCAACTTTATGGCTGCTCACGGTAGGGGTCTCATTTGCATGCCTTTGGAAGAGCAGCGGGCTTCAGAGCTGGGTTTTCAGCGCATGGTGGATCAAAATACGGCCCTGCACGAAACGGCCTTTACCATTTCCATAGATTATCGGCTGCAGGGATGCACCACGGGTATTTCGGCTTATGACCGGGCTACTTGCATTCGGGCAGTGGTGGATCCCCGCAGTAAGGCCGAAGATTTTGCCAGACCCGGGCACGTTTTTCCTCTTTTGGCCAAAGCCGGCGGGGTTTTGCGTCGTACGGGGCATACCGAGGCAGCAGTGGATTTAGCCCGTTTGGCAGGCTTGTTTCCGGCTGGTGTTTTGGTGGAAATCCTCAATGAAGATGGCAGTATGGCCCGCTTGCCCCAACTGCTGCAGATAGCTCGCAGGCACGATTTGAAAATCATCAGCATAGCCGATTTGGTGGCCCATCGCATGCAAACCGAGTGCCTGGTTGAGGAAGAGGCCAGGGGCGAAGTGAATACGCCTTTCGGCAAATTTGAATTGATTCTGTTTTCGCAAAAACTTACCGATGATTTGCACTTTGCCCTCAAGCTGGGCAAATGGGCGGAGGAAGAGGTTATCCCTGTGCGGGTGGAATCTTCACCGGCAGCCATCAACCCCATACTTTCTCTGTTGAACGGAACGAGCGAGCGCATGAACAGGAGCCTGCAGCGTATAACGGAGTATGGCAAAGGAGTTTATCTCTACATGCAGCATGCCGATAAAAAAGTAGATGTTTTGGCTTGTGCCAAACAGTATTTAAGTGGGCAGGGGCAAACCGCCTGCCAGGAAGGACAGAGCTCCTACGAACATGTGCAGCGCGATTTAGGTGTGGGAGCTCAGATTTTGCGCAGCTTGGGCCTGCGCAAAATGCGTCTGCTCACCACCGACCCTCATCGCCGTAGGGTGGGTTTGGAAGGTTACGGCCTGGAAATTGCGCAGGTCGAACAGTTGTAAACCCTTCTTTGTCCTTTTTTACGAGCGGTTTTCCACAGAAGCCATGGCTTCTGTGGCCATGCCGTTTCCTCTTCGGGCTTTGCGAATTCTCACCGCAACGACTTTGTATTCCGGGCAGGCTGCTTCGGTGTCCAACACATCGGAAGTGATTTCGTTGATGAGGATTTCCGGAAAGTGGAAAGTGGTGCTGAGGATGCCGCGTTGCACTTCTTCGCTGAGGTGGGCACGTATATCTACTTTGCCACGTGCCGATTCCAGGCAGACCCAATCGCTTTCAGCTATGCCGTATTGAGCGGCGTCTTCCGGATGGATGTAAAGGACATCTTCGGTGATGAGCAGGCGGTTGCGGGTACGCCGGGTCATGGCACCGCAGTTGTAGTGCACCAGGTTGCGGTTGGTGGTGAGGATGAATGGGAAGTCTTTGCCGTGTTTTTTGATTTCTTCGGTTTCTTCAAAGTTGGCAAACCAGAGGCGGCCCTTGCCCAGCTTGAATTCTTCGGTATGCAAGATTTTGGTGTCGGAGCCGTCTTCGGCCACGGGCCATTGCAGGCCGTTTTGCCCGAGGCGTTCCCAGCGGATGCCCCGGAAGAAGGGCACGATTTGAGAGATTTCCCGTTCGAGCAAATCTGCCGCGTCGTAATCCGGTTGTTGGTATCCCAGGCGGTTCATCATGTCCACGATGATTTGACCGTCCGTCTTGGCGTCTTTGAGGGGCGGCAAGACTTGTTGTACCCGCTGCACGCGGCGTTCGCCATTGGTGAAAGTGCCGTTTTTTTCCAGGAAGGAAGCTCCGGGCAGCACCAGGTCGGCGAATTTCGCGGTTTCGGTCATGAAGAGTTCCTGGACGACGACGAACTCCATTTGCCGCAAGGCCTCCATGACTTTTTTGGAGTTGGGGTCTGTTTGAACCACGTCTTCGCCCATAATCCAGAGGGCTTTGAGTCGGCCTTCCAGCGCGGCGTCGAACATTTCGGGGATTTTGTAACCTACCTCGGAGGGTAGCTGAACGCCGTAGAAGGCTTCGTATCGGGCGCGCACTTGCGGGTCGGTAACGTCCAGATATCCGGCGCCTTGATGGGGTTGTACACCCATGTCGGCAGCGCCTTGTACGTTGTTTTGGCCGCGGAGGGGATTGACACCTACGCCCCGCCGGCCGATGTTGCCGGTAATCATGGCCAGGTCGGCGATTTGCATGACGGCGAAGGTGCCCTGGAAGTGTTCGGTTACGCCCAAGCCGTGGAAAGACATGGCTGCGGGAGCTGTGGCATAAGCTATGGCTGCCTGTCGGACCTGTTCGCGAGGCACGCCGCTGAGGTTTTCCAAGGCCTCGATGTCGAGAGCGCGTATTTGTCGTTCAAAGTCTTCGTAGCCTTCGGTGCGGCTTTTGACGAAAGTCTTATCGACCAGTCCTTCTTCTATAATGAAGTACATCATCATGTTGAGCACGGCCACGTTGGTACCCGGTCGCAGAGCCAGGTGATAATCGGCATAGCGGGCCAGTTCGGTTTTGCGCGGGTCGATGACGATCAGCGTTTTGCCTTTCATGGCCTGTTGCTTGATTTTCGCACCGGTTACCGGATGAGCTTCCGTGGGGTTAGCACCGATGAGCAGGATGCAATCGGTGTATTGGAGGTCTTCGATGGAGTTGGTGGCTGCTCCCGTGCCGAAGGTGCGCTGCATGCCCAGGGCCGTGGGGGAGTGACAGACGCGTGCGCAGCCGTCGATGTTGTTGGTGCCGATGACGGCGCGCATGAATTTTTGCATGAGGTAGTTTTCCTCGTTGGTGCAACGAGAAGAGGAAATGCCGGCTATGGCGTCGGGCCCGTGTTCGGCTTTTATTTTTTTCAGCCTTTCGGCAAATAAGTCATAGGCTTCTTCCCAGCTGATGGGTACAAACTCATCGCCCTGGCGCTTCAGGGGCGTGCGCAGCCGGTCGGGGTGGTCGTAAAAAGTAAAGGCATAGCGCCCCTTGAGACAGGTATGGCCCTGATTGACTTCGGCATCGTAGGGAGCCTGAATGCTCTTGATGCTGCCGTTGACGGTGGCTACTTCCAGGTTGCAACCCACGCCACAGTAGGTGCATACGGTGCGCGTTTTGCGGGTGTATTCAATGGATTTGGACTCGTACACGTCGCTGATGGCCGAGGTAGGGCAGGCCTGAGCGCAGGCGCCGCAGCTCACGCAGTTGGAGTGCAGGAAGTCTTGGTCCATACCCATGACGATGCGGCTGTCGAAGCCGCGACCCGCTACACTGATGACCATCTCGCCCTGAACTTCATCGCAGGCGCGCAGACAGCGATAGCAGTTGATGCACTTGGACAGGTCGGCTGTCAAGTAGGGGTGGCTGAGGTCTTTTTCGTAATGGAGGTGGTTGGCTCCGGCCGGATAGCGCACTTTGCGGATGCCGGTTTCAGCAGCTACATCTTGCAATTCGCAGTTTCCGTTCACTTCACAGGTGAGGCAGTCGAGCGGGTGATCGGTGAGTACCAGCTCGATGATGTTGCGCCGGAGTTTGCGAAGGCTTTTCGTATGGGTGTAGATGTACTGTCCTGCATCGACGGGCGTGTGGCAAGAGGCCAAAGTGCGCTTAGCTCCGCCTTTTTCACGGGCCACTTCCACGCTGCAAATGCGGCAGGAGCCGTAAGCCTTCAGGTTGGGGGCATCGCAGAGCGTGGGCACGGGTTGCCCGCCCAAATGTCTGCGCAAAAACTGCAGGATGCTCTCTCCTTTTTCTATGGTATAGGCTTGGTCGTTGATGTATGCTGTAGCCATGGCAGTGGGGGTTTGCTTTTTCGACCTAAAGTTAAGGAAAAAAGGTGATTTGTTTGCCTCGGCTTTGGAATAAAAAGTAAAGCCTGCCTTAGTGATTAAGACAGGCTTCCCAATACTTACCGTTATGAAATTGTTGGAGCGGAGAGAGAGGGATTCGAACCCCCGGTCCCGCGTAAGCAGGACACCTGATTTCGAGTCAGGCCCGTTCAACCGCTCCGGCATCTCTCCAGATCCAGTGGCAAAGATAGTTCTTTTTGGGGAATTGGCCCCTATTTTTTTTGACCTAAGTAGGAGAAAAGGGTTGGGGCGGCTATAGCGTACCCAAATTTCTTTGATTTGGGCATAATACTCATGGCGAAGTAGTTTGGGAGGCGTCAGCCTCCCAAACTCTCTATCCTCTGCCCGTTTGCGAGTCGTAAATCTCCCAAACCATTTCGGTTTGGGGATAGATTGATGAAAATCATTGTCACTTGTGGGGCTTTGGTCTTCCTTTGCAAAAGTCGGGCGGCGGGATACTTCGTCTCTTTGAGTTTGGCGCTATACCATATTTCTATTCCGGTATAATTGTTCGATTTTTTTTGGGCGGGAACCTCTTGGGTTCTCGCTTTTTTATGCTAATGTGATGCTCATCACCATGGCGCAAGGGAGAAAGCCTGCATCTTTGCCCCGTCTTTTTAATCAACCGAAAAAAATCGAACAAAAATGGATTTAAGAGATTTGATCAATGCCGAAGGTGCTACTGTTGTGGATGTACGCGAGCCTTATGAATACGCCATGGGACATGTAGAAGGTTCCGTGAACATTCCTTTGGGAGAGGTGCCGGGCAGGCTTGAAGAGTTTCGGGCTATGAGCAAGCCCTTGGTGTTGGTTTGCGCTTCGGGCAACCGCAGCGGTCAGGCCACCTATTTTCTACAAATGAACGGTTTGGAAGAAGTTTACAACGGTGGCAGTTGGGCTACTGTTCGTTTTCTCAAGACGGAAGAGGTATAAAAGCGGGGGTTCAGCTACTTGAGGAGATCGCTCTTTGCCAGTCTGTTGATGTGGCAATGGAATAAAGACGCACAACCGTGCGTCTTTTTTTTTGACAATTGTCACGCTCTTTTGTGAGGAAAATCATTTGCCGAAAGGCACAAAAGGTACATTATGAGA
>JALSKB010000033.1 GCA_026989035.1 Saprospiraceae bacterium
CATCAACAAAGCCGTATGGTGCGAACCCATCTCATTGCGAACCATCTGAGTACCCAAGCTAATCCCTGCATAATCAAAACCGCGATATGTACCCTTCGTATGATTGCAAATTATTTCGCTATTCGGCGATGCCTCAACAAAAACACCCATCAGAGCATCTGCATCTCCATCTACATTGTTCTCATACACAATATTTGCATCCGATGCCAACAGACGAATTCCTCCCAAAGAGGCTTGCCAACCACCCGTATAAATTGTATTGTAGTAAACCCTAACACCTTTAACATCACCAAGACCTATAGCTCGCAAAGCATTGTAGCAAGTCAAATCATTTTGAAAAATCCGAGCCGAAGAAGCATAAAACGGAGGATTTCCTTGAGCATCCAGAAAATCCAATTGGTTCACGATAATACCCCATTCCGACAGGATATTTGCACCTTCCGGAACAATATACGGCGATACGGAAACAACATTTTCAGAAATATCCATATGCCCGGGTGTACCTACTCCTACATGAATCCCTATCTGATCTGCAACAATCTCATTTCCGATGATCTTGATCCTCTTGCCATGACAAAACAAAGCCCGAATCCCCCCCATTACTTTGTTAAAGGAACTGGAACTGACATCTAACAGGGACTTCTCCACATAGATGCCCGTATTGCTATCCTCAACCAAAACATCCTTCACAAACACCTGCGAATCTGCTCCTCCAAAAATGCAATTACCTGCCTCACTATTTTCAAAAGGCCACCAAGGATCTGCGACATCATAAACATTGGAAAACATTGCATTTGATATTGCCACACTACTCCTGCTTATCCTGATACCATTTTCCATGGAATCAAAAATATTTGGCAGAGCATCACTTGAACCTAAACTTACTCCAGGCGTATCTTTAACAAGAACACCTGAAAAACCCATCTGACCCGCTAAAGGAGCCATTAAGCTCGGAGCTTCAAATTGATTATCTTCAAAAACATGAACCATCAATATCGCCTGAGGTGATGAAGGATTAGCTTGCTTAAAAAAAACTCCTACATCATTATTCATAAAGTGATTACTACAAATGCCAATGGTAGAACCTCCTTCTATTACCACAGCCTTACGTCCGCCTGAAATGCCACTACCTATCAGTAAAAAAGTAGCTCCTTCTTGAATCCTGATGCTCTTCCACAAACTGCTGCAACCCTTGATGGTCGAATTGAAAATTTGCAAAGTTTTACCGCTTTGCACTTTAATTTCCGAACCAGCTCCCATAATCAAAGTACAACCATCAAACTGATACCCGGCAAGTGGATCTGTACTCGCCAACACTAAAGTTCCCTCCACGCAATAGACCTCATTAGTAGCTAACCCATTGACAGGCAAAGCACCCGAGTTTACCAATTCTTCAAAATTTGTAACCACACCCGGGCTTCCTAAAGTAGTGCTACATGAACAAGACTGCGCCCAAAGCTCCTCAGCTACAAACACAAAACTAATCAACAAAAGCGGTGCAAGGAAGGAAGGAAGGAAGGAAGGAAGAATCTTAAACTTTTCATCTTTTTAAGTTTTTGAGATGGTGAACAAATTATCCCGTAAGCTCAGAGCAAGAAGCAAAGTACTGCCTTCTCACCCACGTGAGCGCACAGGAGGTCAGCCTGCCCAAAGGGCACTTGAGGGTAGATGTTTACACCGGTGTTTTTGCATCCGCATACCATTAATCAATCTATGGCGGATGTCTTTTAGCGTTTCAACTGCTGCTACAAAGCAGATATAAAGGCTTTATTAAGCTTTGTTTTATCCTTTCTGTGACAAATGTACAGCCTTTTTTGTTTACAGGCAAACTTTTGCAAAAAAATCGTCTCAAAATGTGAGCCAACAGACAACCGGACTAAAAAACAGAAAGCTCCCTCAAAAGCAAAACCTCGCCAAACCTGCAAGGCTGTTGTGGGCCTTTTGTTATATGCTGCCGAACGATGGGCACAAACCCGCCCTTACGACCTTTTCGATGAGACGGGCAGACTCAAACCCCGCTTTCTACTTCAACGCTTCTGCCAGGGAAATCCGCTCAGCCCCGCGATAAGCCACCACAAAGGCATCGGGAAATCCCTTGGCCCGAAGCTCCGAGCAAGCTGCACGGGCCGCATTGATGTCGGGAAAAGAAACAGCCTGATATTTGTAAAGCCCTTTTTCGAGTATAACTTGAATGAGGTATCCGGTGTTTTGCCAGCGCGCGGCCCCCAAATCCTCCTCCCGGGGCGAAGCCAACAGCTGCACCCGAAAGTGAATCTCTGCCTCCGATGCCTCCTCCGAGACCAAACGGGGTTCCGCCGGAGAAGAAGCTACAGCCGCTTTCCGTACCAAGGTATCCGGAGAGGATGAAGCCGACGCATCAACCAAGGCTTCTTCCTCCTTTTTTTCCGGAGCAGAAGAGGTAGAAATCGCTTTTTGCGGCATGTCGAATTCCACAACCGGAGGAATCCGCTCCACCTCGGGCGTTCCCTGCAGCGCTTGTTTGTATTTGGCGAAAGCCCGAAAAATAGCCCCCGCCACCTGAGCCTGCCCCGCTTCGGAGCGCAAATATTCCTCCTCAGGGCGATAACTCAAAAAACCCGTCTCAATCAAAACGCTGGGCATGGCCGTCGCCCGCAAAACCAAAAAACCGGCTTGCTTAACACCCCTACTGCGACGCCCCGCATGCTGCTTCAAAGACTCCTCCACATAGGTCGCAAATTGAATACTCTGCTCCAAAAAGGCATTTTGATACATCGACATGATGATGTAGCCCTCCGGAGAATTGGGGTCAAAATCGTACACCTCCTCGTAATTGTCTTCCAGCAAGATGGACGAATTTTCCCGCATGGCCACTTCCAGGTTTTCCTGCAACTTGTGAGACCCTAAAACATAGGTTTCCGTACCTCGCGTTGCCGTCATACCGGGCATAAAGTTGCAGTGAATGGAAATGAACAAATCCGCTTTATTTTCATTGGCTATGCGGGCGCGTTCACTAAGCGGCACAAAAGTGTCGTCTTCTCGCGTCATGATGATGCGCAAATCGGGCCAGGCCGCCTGCAGAGAGTCCCGCAACTTGCGAGCAATGGCCAAAGCCAGGTATTTTTCCTGACTGCTCGCCCCCAAACAGCCCGAATCGTATCCCCCATGCCCGGCATCAATGACCACCGTCTGCAATTTCTGCTTCTGTGGTAGGGGGTCATGCCAGCTATCCGCCTGAGCCATCGCCCAACCGTTAAAAACGAGACCGGCAAACAGCAAAAAAAAGCGGGATGGCGTTCTAAAGCCAAACCGCTTTGCCCTAAGCACAAAAGGAAGTAAATTTGCCATCGCTTTTGGGATTGAACAGAACCTCCTTCCCTCAAGGGAAAAGACGCCAATCAGACTGCCGTGGGGGGGCTCACAGCCTGCACAAAGATAATATACGATTTGAAAACGGTACTCATTTACGCCTTCTTGTTGTTTTGCCCCCTTTGGCTCACCGCTCAGGTGCCATCAAAGCCCGAACCCAAGCGCAACAGCCCGACCACTGCCCCAAAATCTCAGCTACAGGAACAAGCACCTAAGGACAGCCTGCCCCAACCGGCATTTTCCCCACAGCTTTCGCCAAACGACAGCCTTTCGGCAAACGATACGCTGCGACAAAAAATACGCATCTCTCCCGACAGCCTGAGCACAAAGGTCGAATACTACGCACGAGATTCCATCATCAACGACTTGCTCGAACGAAAAACCTACCTCTACGGCAATGCCAGGGTACAGTACGAAGACATCCTGCTCGAAGCCGATTACATCGAACTCGACTGGAACCAACAGGAACTCCACGCCCACGGCCTGCCCGACAGCAGCGGCTTGCTGCAGGGAAGACCCCGATTCTCCGACGGCAGTCAAGAGTTTCAGGCCAAAGAACTGCGCTACAACTTCTCCTCCCGCAAAGGGTTTATCATCGATGGTCGCTCTACCTATGAAGACCTCTACCTCCATACCCGCCAAGCCAAGTTCATCTCCGACATCGATACCGCTGGGCACGACCTGATTTACGGGCAAAGCGCCATCTTCACCACCTGCAATGCCGAACACCCGCATTACGGCATCCGATCGACCAAACAGAAAATCATCACCGACAAAATCGTCATCGTCGGGCCGTCCAACCTGGAATTGCTCGATGTGCCCAGCCCGCTATGGCTGCCCTTCGGTTTCTTCCCCCTGAGCAAAAAACGCAGCACCGGCCTCATCTTTCCCCGTGATTACAACTACGACCCCAATTTTGGCTTTGGTTTCCAAAACGTCGGCTGGTATTTCCCCGTAGGAGACCGCCTCGGCTTACAACTCACCACAGACCTGTATTTCAAAGGCTCCTTTCGCTTGCGAGTCGTAGGAGACTACGCCAAGCGCTACAAATATCGGGGGCAATTCCGCCTGGAATACGCCAACCTGCTGTCGGAAAATGCCCTGGCACAAGTAGGTAGAAGACAAACTTTCCTCATCCAAATCGATCACAAACAAGACCAACGGGCGCACCCCTCCCGCAACATCGGAGGCTCCATCAACATCCAAACCGGCAACGCCCTGCAGCTCAACTACAACGATGCCAACAGCCAATTGACCAATACCCTGCGCTCCAATTTCTCCTGGCGAGAAAGCTTCCCCGGAAAACCCTATTCCCTCTCGCTCAACTTCAACCACTCCCAAAACACCCAAACCCAGAAAATCACCATCAACTTCCCCACCTTCAACTTCCAAACCCTAAACCTCTATCCCTTCAAGCGAAAAGAAGCCGTAGGCAGCAAAAAGTGGTACGAAGACATCGTCCTGACGTATTCTACCGAGGCCAAAGCCACCTTGTCCACCATAGATACCCTCCTGTTTTCCCCCGAAATCAAAGATGACATCCGCTACGGCGCCAGGCACAACGCCAGCATGAGCTCCTCCTTCAAGTTGTTCAAATACCTCAACCTCAACCCCTCGGTCAACTACAAAGAATACTGGTATTTCGATCACTTGCAGCGGAGCTTTGATCCCGACACCTCCTTTATCTATAAATACGAAATCGATTCCGAAACCGGAGACACCTTACAGGCCACCATCACGGACACCCTCTACGGACAGATTCTCACGGATACCTTGCGACAATTCAGCGCTGTGCGACAATTCGATGTACGGGCGACTTTAAACACCAAACTCTTCGGCACCGTCCTCTTCCGCAAAGGCCCGCTGCGGGGCTTGCGCCACATCATGACGCCCTCCATTTCACTGGTTTATGAACCCGATTACACCCGGCCGGGCTGGGGCTACTTCCAAGCCTTACCCGTGGACAGCAGAAAACCCGACAGCCTGATTTATTTTAACCGCTTCCAGGGAGCCTTGTACGGCACCCCCTCGACCAGCTCGCAAGGGCTGCGAATAGACTACAGCCTGAGAAACATCTTCGAAGCCAAACTGTTTTCGCCCCGAGATTCCGGCACCCACAACATCGCCCTGCTGCGGCGCTTCGACCTCAAAGGCTCTTACTCCCTGGCCGCCGAAGAATTCAAATTCAGCCAGCTGACCCTAGACGGCACCACCAACCTCCTTTGGGGCCTCAGCACGGTCAATTTCAACTTCCGCTTCGACCCCTACGAAACAAACGAAGACGGCCAGCGCATCAACACCTTCGTCTGGGACAAACGCCGCAAACCCCTGCGCTTTGTCTCCGGCAACCTCAACCTGACTTTTGCACGGGTCAGCCTCGACCGCCTGCGCAAACTCATCAATGAAAAGCAAAACAAACCGCAAAAAGAAACCTCTACCAACGAACTGCTGGATTTCTTCTCAGGGCTTTCGCTCAGCTACAACCTCCGCTGGACGTTTCTGCCCGACACCGCTTACATCAACACCCATTCCATCGATCTGCGAGGCTCCCTCCCCCTAAGCGAATTGTGGCGTGTACAAATCGGCAGCTTCGGCTACGATTTCCACCGCAAAAGAATTACCTACCCCTCTTTCACCATCAGCCGAGACTTGCACTGCTGGGAAATGGGACTGAGCTGGTACCCCACCAACGACGCCTATACTTTTTACCTGCGCGTGGACACCGGCACTCCGCTGGATTTCATCAACATCCCCTACAACAAAGGCACACAAAGTACTTTCACCGGCTTTAGGTAGCCTTTCGGCAAATTTTTTGCTTAGCTTTGCACAAAATAAAAGGAAGTCTCCCCGGCACCTCTGCCAAAGGTGGGCCGAGACAATAGAAAACTCCCGAAAAACGACAAGACAAAGAGCAGATTACTCTGCCCGCAAAACAAAATCCATACCCGATACCTTACGCAGCATGAGCAGCAACATCGTCGCTATCGTCGGCAGACCCAATGTGGGCAAATCCACCCTCTACAACCGCCTGATCGGTGAACGCAAAGCCATCATAGACGACATCAGCGGCGTAACCCGCGATCGCCTCTACGGACGCTGCGAATGGAATGGCAAAACCTTTACCGTAGTCGATACGGGAGGCTTTGTCCAAAACTCCGACGACGTCTTTGAATCGGCCATCCGTGAACAGGTGCAAATTGCCATAGATGAAGCTCAGGTCATCCTCTTCCTGGTCGATGTAACTACAGGGCTCACCGACCTGGACGAAGAAGTCGCCAAAATGCTCAGGCGAACGGAAAAACCCGTTATGCTGGTCGTCAATAAGGTGGACAACCACCGGCGCATGCTGGAAGCCAACGAATTCTGGAGCCTGGGGTTTGAAAACACCTATTTCGTCTCTTCCATGACAGGTAGCGGCACCGGCGACCTGCTGGACGCCGTTACCGAACAACTGGGTGAAGAAGAACACATAGAGACCGAGCTGCCCAAACTGGCCATCGTCGGCAGACCCAATGTGGGCAAATCTTCCTTCACCAATGTCCTCTTAGGCGAAGAGCGAAACATCGTTACCGATATCGCCGGTACCACCCGCGACAGCATACATACCGAATACAACAAGTTCGGCAAACACTTCATGTTGATAGATACCGCGGGAATCCGCAAAAAAGCTAAAGTCAAAGAAAACCTGGAGTTTTACTCCGTCATGCGAGCCGTCAAAGCCATTGAAGAAGCCGACGTCTGCCTGATGATGATCGATGCCCGAACCGGCATAGAAGCCCAAGACCTCAGCATCATGCAGGTCATCCTGCGCCGACACAAAGGGCTGGTCATCCTCGTCAACAAATGGGACCTGATCGACAAAGAAACCCATACGGCCAAAGAATACGAACAGGAAATCCGCAACAAGATAGCCCCCTTCACAGACGTGCCCATACGCTTTATCTCCGTACTCGAGAAACAGCGCATCATGCAAGCCCTGGATACCGCCTTACACGTCTATGAGAGCAGAAGCCGACGCATCAAAACTTCCGAGCTAAACGACTTTATGGCTGAAGCCACCCAACGGGTACCCCCCCCTCTCACCGCGGGCTGTACATCAAAATCAAGTACGTAACCCAGCTGCCCACCCCCTGGCCGGCCTTTGCCTTTTTCTGCAACCACCCCAAGCACGTCAAAGAAAGCTACCGCAACTACCTGGAAAATCAACTGCGCAAACGCTATGACTTTTCAGGCGTCCCCATAGAAATTTATTTCCGCAAAAAATGATATGGCTAAAGTTTCACGATATGCAACGCATCTTCCTCATCCCCATAGCGCTTTTCATCTTGCTGGGATCGAGCCTGTACACCTCCGGCTGCATCGCTCCCTACGGCTTTGAAACCGGCCGTGCTTTGGGCCGGGGAAAGGCAGAAGTTACGATCGATGTCAGCTCCCTCAGAATAGATAATCGACGAGAAAGAGGCCTCTTATTCGGGGTAGCAGGCCGGATAGGCCTCACCGACAAACTGGATATGGGAGCAGTCGGAGGAGGTGCAGCTCTGCCTTACTTCTTCTTTCGACAGCAAGTAGTAGGAGACCACTTTTCCTTAACGGCTCTATCTATAGGTGCAGGCGCGGGCTTCACGCAAGGACGATTTACCGACCCCATGGTTTACCTACATTTCCCCCTCTATTACTCGGTGCATTCCAAAGAGCTGGCCTGGTATCTGACACCTCAATATTCCGTTTTCTTTCTCACCAAAGGAAACAACAGGCTGGCCTCTGTGCTTAGCATATCCACGGGTATAGAATACTCCTTTTCGAGTAGCATAGCCCTGGGATTGAACATAGGCTTTGCCAAGCCTCTTGACAATTCGGGGAATTTGCTCTCCCCCTTCACCTCGGGCATAGGCGTTAAATTTCGCTTCAACAACTGAAGCAGGCCAAGCGGAAAGAGCTTTTAGCCGACTTCCACTTTCAAACCGTCATAAGCTACCCGAATGGACAGTCCTTGCTGTGCGGAATACGCTTCCAGTTCTCTTTCCAAAGCACTGTGTAAACCCATGCGATGACTCATGTGAATCAAAAAAGTGCGGGCAGCACCGATGGATTTGGCGAAAGCCAAAGCCTCTTCCAGATTCAAATGGCTGTGGTGAGGCCTGCGGTGCAGGGCGTTGAGGACGAGCACCTCCACCCCTTGCAGCTTTTTTTGCTCTTCAGCAGTTATGGTTTTCATGTCGGTGATGTAGGCCAGCTTGTTCATGCGAAAAGCCGTAACGGGCATTTCCCCGTGTAAAACGGTAAAGGGTTGAATCCGGAAGGCACCGATTTCAAAGGGTTCCTCACCGATGGCATGCAAAGCATAACTCGGAGCACCCGGATAAGGGTTTTCTTCAAAAGCATAGGCAAAGCGCCTTTTAAGCGTATCCAAGACCCTTTGCTGCGCGTACAAGGGCATGGAGCAATGCTGCTTAAAATTAAAGGGACGCACGTCATCCAAGCCCATGATGTGGTCGTTGTGCTCGTGGGTGATGAGTATGGCATCCAGCTGTTCTACCCGAGCACGCAGCATCTGCTGACGAAAATCCGGCCCGCAATCGATGACAATTTGAGTGTCGCCTTCCCGAATGAGCACCGAGCAGCGCAGCCTCTTGTCCCGAATATCATCGGATCGGCATACTTCGCAAGAACAGGCAATGACGGGAATGCCCTGAGAAGTGCCGGTGCCCAAAAATTGCAGGGTCATCTCGTAGGAGTTTCTTCCGGCTCGGCCTCCGCCTGCTCGCGCTCCTCAGCCTCTTGCTCCTCCTTCGGCTTGAGCAACTCCTTGTAAAATTTCAATTGGGCAGGTCCCTCAAACAATTGCTCATCCACCTCAATCGAGCCCAAGATGTCAATCAGTGTATTGATGCGCCCTTCCGTGTCGAAAAAGCGATTGATAACGGCTATCTTTCGGTTTTCCACCAGGCAATAGCCCGACTGGAAAGTGCCCTTCTCATAACGCACTTTGTATCCCTGGCATTCCAAAAGCGCCTCTATCTTTTTTAAGGTATGTTTCGTATATTTGAACATCTTTAGGGCTGTTTTGCTCTTGCTTCGGCAAAAATAACACATTTGCCCGACTTCAGTCCGAGGTTCAAAATCCAAAGCCCCACCAATTCCAGCTGCTATGGCACCTTTCTTCAAAACCACCTGCATCTTGCTGCTCCTCTCGGTTCTGTCTTTTCCCGAAAGCCATCGGCTGGAAGCCCAGCGCAAAGCCTTTCAAAAAAACCGCTTCGGCAGTTCAATCTTTTTGGGAGTCAACGCCTCACAAATAGCCGGAGACGGCCATCAGGGATACGATTATCCCGGCTTGGCTGTGGGCTTGAACGGAACGGCCTATGTCAATTGGCGCATGGATTTTAGCTTGTATCTGGGCTATGAGGAACGAGGAGCCAAACCACCTCTGGGCTTTTCCGTATCGCCAACCTCTGTCCCTTGGCAGCAAAACACCTTCATCAAGTTGAAATACGCCGTCTTGGCAGGCCGGTTCAACCTCCACCTATACCCCCGCAGAGCTGCTCTGAGCCGGCTGACGGCCCATTTGACCCTGGCCTATGGCTATGCCTTTGACATCGACATCCGCCAAAACACAGATGCCAACCCCAGCAACGATTACCCGCCTTTACTTCCCCTCATGGCTCGCAACGATTTGAGCGGGCAATTGGGTTTCACCTATTACTTCACACCCAAATTGGGCCTGAGCTTGCTGCACAGCCTACAACTCATCCCCCTGTACAAAACGGGTAATTTGCCCGACAACCTGGTGCCCTCTTTGCGGCAATACCACTTCCAAATAGGCTTTGAGTACATCATTTTCCCCGGTCGAAAACTGCTGGAGCGAAGACGAACCCCTCCCTGGGCCTATTGATACCCAAACCGTCTCACAAGAGAAACAATCCTCCACCCTTCACTCATCCCAAAGGCCCCAGCAACTCGTGCTCAAGGCAAATGCGCACCAAGCCGGCCGTATTGCGAGCACCCAGCTTAATGAGCATGTTCTTCCGGTGGCTCTCAACCGTGTTGAAACTTATCCCCAACTTCTCCGCAATCTCTCCCGTGGTGTATTCTTCCACGATAAGGCGCAACACCTCTTTCTCTCTGCGCGAAAGTGAAGGAAAGAGCTTCGCATGGCTCTTTACCTTGTTTTCCTGCTCCTCCAATTTCTGACGAACCCCCTCCGGAAACCAGCTTCCTCCACGCATTACGCTGTAAATGGCACGCACCACTTCCTCCTTGCCGGAATCTTTAAACAAATAAGCACGCGCCCCGGCCTGAACCATAGCCCGAATAAGACTCAACTCCTGATGCATAGACAAAGCGATAATGCCAATCTCCGGATAACACCTGGACAATTTCCGAGCCGTCTTGATACCATCCTCTCCCGGCATGTTGATGTCCAACAAAACCAAATTTGCCTCTACATCCTCCAATAGAGCAAACAATTCCTCCGAACACGAAGCATAACCCAATATCTCCATGTCTTCCTGGTCCGAAAGCATCAATTTCACCCCCTCCACAATCAACCTGTGGTCGTCAACCAGAACAATCTTAATCATCTCTTTGATTTTGCTTTCGCAAAATATACCTTTTACAACAAACAAACCTCCCAGATTTCAGGGAATCTGCCCCAACCACTTTGTGATAAATATAAATCCAGGTCAAGCTTTCGCAAAATACCTGTACGCAAAAACACCATTTTTTCCCCATCGCGCCTCCTTCCCCCACAACCTCCTGACCCACCCGCAAAGGACTAATCAGCTCAAATTCACGAGCATCAATTCCGTATAAAACCCCAAAAAGGCCGTAAAATCATCTTTTCTTCAAAAACAAATCAGAAAACCCAACTTACCTTAAATCCAAAAAAAAACACGGATAACAAAGCTTCACACAATTCTACCACCTTTCACATCCGACAAACTTAAACCCTTGAGAACCAGGGACTTAAACCTTCAAACAATACGCCCTGATTTCTTCAATAGATTAAAACAAAAATTAAATTAAACAGAAATAAATATAAAAAATACAGCTTATTTTACACCTATTTTTTTTTACTACAATTTTTTTTTACCAAAAAAAACAAAGAAATTTGCCGAGTAACATTTTTTCATTTCTTAAATTTAATCACATGCAACGTACACTTTACCAACTTTGTGTTTTCATGATGTTTTTAGGCTTAGGCCTGTACAGTTCGGGTTGTGTAGCGCCCTACGGCTTTCAAACGGGACGAGCTATGGGCCGGGGAAATGGAGAAGTTTCTTTCGAGCTCAGTATAATCAATCTTGGAGGTGCGAGCGTTCCCAGCCCGAATATTGCAGGTCGAATAGGCCTTACAGACAAAATGGATGTGGGCCTGGTCATGGGAGCATCTTCTTTTCCCTATGCCTATACTCGCTATCAAGTCGTAGGAGATCTTTATTCCCCTGTGGCTTTATCTCTGGGAGCAGGAATAGGTTATATAGGAGGCTTCAGCAACATAAGCATAAGCAACTTTAACGGAGGCTATGCCCATTTCCCCCTTTACTTCTCTCTGCACTCCAATGACTTTGCCTGGTACCTGACTCCGCAATATTCCTTTTTCTTTTCCTCGCTAGGCAACACCTCGCTTTTCAGTGGATCTACGGGTATTGAATACTCTGTAAGTAAACGAATAGCCTTAGGCCTCAATCTGGGTTTGTCAAGGAACTTCAATTCCAATGTTAGCGTTTTTACGGCAGGCTTGGGCTTGAAATTTCACTTTGGCAACTAAAACCTAGCCCAAAAACAGATGTAGCCTAAGCTAAGGCAAAGCTCTGCAAGGCTAACAGAGGCCTCGAAAATTTGGATAGGATTGGACTTCATATACGAAGAGACGCCTCTCTGAGGCGTCTCTTCTCTTTTTTTGTGGAGCCAGGGGGATTCGAACCCCCGACCTCTTGCATGCCATGCAAGCGCTCTAGCCAGCTGAGCTATGGCCCCAAACAGCGGCTGCAAAGATAAAGGGCTTTTTCAAAACAGCAAAGAAAACCAAATGTTTTTATACACCGCAGAACAAAAACGGGTTGGGAAAGCGAGCACGCCGCTGGTCCGGTTTCCGCCAAGGCACAAACCAATTTGTGACGGGTATATACCTCGATAAGCGAGAAAAGACGACGGCTAAGCCCGATCTCGCCGCAAAACCATTCGGAAAGACCTATGCACGCCCTCTTAGCCAAGGAGTAAACCGCCCAAACTCCTGCTTACCTCTTTCGTTTTTTGCTACCTTTGCAGCCACAGAGGTAGCAGAGCACGTACCTCTGCAACTTGATTCAACAACGAAACGCCAGGATAATGCTGAAAAACAAAGTCGTTCTGCTCACCGGGGGATCCCGTGGCATTGGTGCCGCCATCGCCCGTGAAATGGCTGCCCAGGGCGCCCGGATCGCTTTCACCTACCTCAGCTCGGAAGAAAAAGCCAAAGCCCTTGAAAATGAGCTGAAAACATACGGCCAGCCGGTCAAAGCTTATCGCTCGGATGCCAGCTCTTTCGAACAAGCAGAAAATTTGGTCAAAGAAGTGCTGAACGATTTCGACCGCATAGACGTCCTCATCAACAATGCCGGCATCACCCGCGACAACCTCATGCTCCGCATGAGTGAAGAGCAGTGGGATGAGGTCATACGCATCAACCTCAAATCGGTCTTTAACCTCACCAAGCACTGCCTGCGCCCCATGCTGAAAAACCGCGGCGGTTCTATCATCAACATCAGCTCCGTAGTCGGCATGTTCGGCAATGCAGGGCAGGCCAACTACGCCGCATCCAAAGCCGGCATCATCGGCTTCACCAAATCCATAGCCAAAGAAGTGGGCTCGCGAAACATCCGCTGCAACGCCATAGCCCCCGGCTTCATCGAAACCGAAATGACCGATGAACTGGACGAAAAAACCAAAGAAGCATATTTCGCCAACATCCCCCTCAAACGCTTCGGAACAGCCAAAGAAGTGGCCGAGCTCTGCACTTTCCTCGCTTCCGATAAATCGACCTACATCACCGGCCAAACCATCAGCATCTGCGGAGGGCTAAACGTATAAAACGCTCCCAAGCACAAAACACCTCAGGCTCCCTGCATCTTCGCTTCCAACTCCACAGCCTTGGGAAACAGTAGGTTATTCTCCAAATGGATGTGGAGAAAAAGGTCTCCTTCCAACTCCTCCAGCTTTCGGTAGTAAGCCCGCCAAGTGTTGCAGGCATATTCCGGCGGGTAAAACCCTCGCGTAATGGCCCGCAATTTTTTCAAAACATCGCCCGCCGTATCGTGTTCGTGCAACATCTGGCGAATGGGGTTGCCCGCCTGCCCAAAGGTCGGCGCTTGCCAAGCCTCCTCTCCTCGCTCGGCTTTCGCCAAATGGACCAAGTAGGGAAACAAAATGTTCTCCTCCTTCTTGAGGTGTACCCGCAGCTCCCAGGCCAAAGCCATAAACAAATCGTGCACCTCCAAAACCTCCTTGTGCGAAGGCCCGTGAACCTTGGAAACCTTGGCGGCATACTCCTCTATCATGGGCAGAGCCTCCTCCAAATAAGCGTGGTGCTTTTCGACAATGTAGTTGACCAGCTTGTCCAAAGGCCAGTCTTTGAAATCCGAATCGTCCGGCTTCTCTTCCTGCTGTTGTAAACGCTGCAATGCCATCAACACTTCCTCAGGATCCAAACCCTCTTTGGCGCAAGCCGCTTCCAAACTCCGACCTCCACCACAACAAAAATCCATGCCAAACTTCTTGAAAACATCGGCCGTGCGCAAATCTTCGTTAACGATTTCAGCCAAAGTGCGCTTTAGGTAGTTGTTCTGATCAGACATAAAAACTTCTTTTTGCTTCAAGCAAAAATAGAAGCTCCCGCTCAGATCAAAAATGACATTTGTCATGCCTCCGGGGCCAATCAAGAGAAAATAGAACTTCTCCCTTTCAGCTTGGTCCTAAGTCCATTTGCCCTTGAGTACCTACACCTCCGCAAACCCCTGCTACATCCAATGCACCAAACAACTCAAAAGCGGTAAGTAAGCCCTACGCGTATGTTGAAAGGCAGCTCGTAAGAGTTGTCGGGAACCAAAAAGTTGTACAACACCAAAACCTCATAGCCCCATCCGCCTGGAGCTGCACTGTTGTAGCCCGCTCCCAGATAAGCATTCTCCTTGCTGATGCGCTCGGTGAGAATCTTGCCTTCAACAGGGTCTATCACGAGATAACCGGAAGGATCGACGAAAAAAACTTCCCGACTCTCGTACTCCAATTCACCGTGCAGAAAAAAACTGCGCAAAAACTTAAAGCGGGTAAACACGGCCGCCGAATAAGAAAGAGGCTGAGCCTTGTAAAACATGCCGTCCAATCCCTGGCCCTTGATGTAGTTGTAACTGAAAGAAAAGCGAGGCCCCACGGAAACCGGCTCAATGATTTTATACCCCACCATAGGCGAAAGCCCCAAAACAAAATAGTTGAAGTTGTTGCCTCCGCTAAAGTTCAAAGTGCCACCCCCACCATACCACAGATGCTCTGCCAGATTGAACGTACCGGCATCCTTAGACGATTTTTTCTTTTTCTTTTTCTTCTTGCCATAACCATAATGCTGCGCCTGCAGAGGCGTCTCTACCGTCAAGCTGATAGACAAAACAAGACTAAAAACAAACAAAAAGTGAAAGGCTTTCATGCAATTGCGTTTTGATTGAAAAGCAGAGCTCCCCAATCAAAACGCAATTTTCACCTTACCAGTATGACATCGCCCTTGTAAAGTTCCTGGCTGCCGTCCACAAACTCAATTTCGGCATACCAGACAAAGACCCCAGGGTTCATGTCCTGTCCGCGATAGCGGCCGTCCCAACCGAAAGCGGGGTCATTTGGCGGGAAGTTGTAGTACTGGAAAACCGTCTCTCCCCAGCGGTTGAAAATGAGAAAGGATTTGATCTTCGCTACCTGCGGACCGGCATTGATGAAAAGCACATCGTTTTTACCGTCTCCATTCGGGGAAAAGGCGTTGGGCACGTAAATGGGCCGGTCTTTGCGCACCCCAATAGTTAAGTAATCCTCGTCGGTACAACCGTTGCTCTCTACCATAACACTGAAAGTGGTCGTCTCCAAAGGATGTGCCCAAGTGGCAAAACAGGTATCACAATCCAAAATATCGGGTGGCATCCAAGCGATGGAATCAATGTCTTCCATAGGCACGTTGACCTGAGCGGCCAGCTCCAGGCTATCACCCAAGACAATGACGTTTTCGCCATCCAGAAAAGCGTAAATGGCAACATTCAACTCTTGCGGTTGTTCCATATCAATAGTCAAAGGCTCGCTCTCACAGCCATTGACGTCTTGAACCACTATCGTGTAAACATCAGGTGACAACTGATTGAACACCAGCTGATTGGCAAAAGGCCCGCCATTAAAGGAAACCAAAAAGGGCGGTGTGCCACCGGCTATGCTATCTACAATCAAAGCCCCGTCGTCATAACCGTAACAACTGATGGGCACCAGGCTGATATAGGGCACGGGGGTATCCTGAACGTCTTCAATAACAACCTCATCGCTGGCCTGACAACCGGTGAGCAAGCTGGTTACCGTAAGCGTATAAGTTCCCGCTACATCCACCTGGGGAAACTGCGCATCCGGAGGTTGAGGTAAAATGCCGTTGTCGGAAGTCCAGTTGTAAGAAACAGGGCCTAACTGCGGCGCGCTCTCTCCCAGTGTAGCTTCCGGTTCAAAACAAGTGAGGATCTGATCAGCACCGGCAGCGGCGGCAGGCAGAGGGTTAATGCTTATCATCACCTCGACCATATCCTCAGGACAAGGAGAATCCGGCGTTACCACATAGCGGAAAGTATAATCGTTAGCCTGCTGCCCCGTTGTTTCAAAAGTGCCGTTCAGCGCATCAAAAGCATTGCCGGTGGAAGGCACCGATGAGATTTCCTCCCAACTGCCTCCGGCATCGGCACCTTGCAAGAGCGAAAAGAGGCTAACCGTTTGGCTTTCGCCAAAACAGAACTCCAATGGACCTGTCGAAACACCTGCACTCAAAGCCTGGCTGATGTTCAGGCTGATGCTGTTCTGCGTTGGACAGCCCGTCGGAGGTGCTTGCGAAAGCATGTAAGTAAGCTCATAAGTTCCTACATCGGCCCCTGAAGCCAGAAGCAAGTTCCCGCTGAGCTGAGCGGGATTGCTCCCGGGAGGCACAGCGGTAAGACTCCAGCTACCCGGGGCTGCATTTGCCGAAAGGCCGGCCAAATCCAACACGTCTCCTCCATTGCAAAGGTCGGGTGCTGCGGCCAGCTCAAGACTGGGGCAGGCACAGTCCTCTACCGAGACCTCCACGGTGTAGGAAACGTTTTCACAAGGAGGTAAAGCACTGCCAGTGGTATAGGTGAAGGTGTACTGCCCGGCTGCTGCACCGTCAAAATTCAAAAGGGGGAAATTGCCGGACACCACAGCACCATCGGTATTTTCCCAACTGCCCGTAGCATCCCCTCCGGTGATGAGCTGATCAAAATCCAAAGTCGTTGGCAAACTGCCGCTGTCCGTGCTGTTGCAAACCGAAGCGGAAGCCGTTACCGTCGCCTGCGGTATGGTGTTGACAGTGATCTGTGCCGTAGAAGCGGAAGTATTCTGACAGCCGTTTTCATCCGTCAAATCGACTACAGAGACGGAAAGATCGTCCTGCGCAGTCGGAATGCCGATGAAGTCTCCATCGCTCAAACAAGGGAAAAACATGACAGAGCCATCGCTGAGTTGAATGTTGAGATCCACACAGCCATTGGCGACAATGTTAATCGGAATCAAAGCCGTATCCCCCTCACAAACGGTGGCATCTGCAGCCAAACTCAATTGCGGCAAAGCATGCCATACCAACGGCTGGCCGGCCGAGACGGAAATGCAGGGATCGTCCGTGTCGATCTGGCCGTCGTTGTCCAAATCATTGCCTGCCATAGCCGCCACGTAGTAGATCGTGTCCGGAGCCATCCCCGGCTGCAAAGCAAACTGCGGTTGATCGCTCACGGCAAAGACATTGCCCAAACCACTGGCTTGATCCTGTAGAACGTAGAGCAAAATGTCTTCGGGGTCCAGCTGAGTGCCCACTGCAAGGTTAAGTGTAATGGTTTCGCCCACGCAGGCTTCCGCCAAATTGGGCCCCATGCTACCGGCATCCGTGGTACAAGGGCAGTCGTGCATGCCCGACACAGTGACCGGTCCACAACCATTGACATCCGTAATGTCAAAACTATAAGCCGTACCTTGCGGAATAGGGTCGGAGGTAAAAGTATTTGCCGAAAGGCTGCCGGAAACCGTGCCAGAAACCATGTAAGGCGGTGTACCTCCGGAAATGTTAAAGCTGACGGTGTAGTTGAGGTTGAGGACATCACAGCTCGCAACAGGCACATCCGCCACGGGATCGTCGTTGAAGCTTACCAGCACCTCATCCTGAGCCGTGCAACCGCTGTTGTCTTCCGTCCAGATGAAGGTGTAGCTGCCATAGGTATCCACCGAAACCAAGCTGGCAGGGTCTGTCGGATCGGCAAAGATCGCATTACCCGGTCCATTGCTCAAGGTCCACTGCCCGCTGCCAATGGAAGCCTGAGCTTGAAGCTGAATATCCAGGCCGCAAATTTGATCGTCAGGGCCGGCATCCGGAGTGGGATAGGCATGCCAAATGACGAGCTGCCCGTTGGAGACGGATAAACAGAGATCGTTCATATCCACCTGCCCGCTGCCGTCGTCATCTCCAACGATAACCGAGATGTAATAAACCTGATTTGCACTCATCTGTGCCGGCAAGAAATCAAAGGCACCACTGTTGTTGATGGAAATGATGTTGCCCAAGGTAAATCCATTCGTGCCGTTGTCTTCATGCAAAACGAAAAGAGCGATGTCGTTGCCGTCCAGCGTAGTATCTGCCGGCATTTGTACCTGAGCCTGTTCATCGACGCAAAGAGAAAGGGTGTCGGCAGGCATGCTGCCCGCATCGGTGATGCAGTTGCAAATAAAAATGCCGGAAACATTGACCGGGCCGCAGCCGTTGGCATCGGTGATGTCAAAGTTGTAGGCCGTACCTCCCGGAATGAGGTCGGAAGTGAACGTGTTTCCCGAAAGGGTACCCCCTACAGAACCCGTTACATTGTAAGGGGGCTGGCCGTCTCCTATGTCGAAACTCACGAAATAGAAAAGGGCATCTGCCGTACAGGTTTCGGTAACGGCACTGACGACAGCGGGATCGTCATTAAAAGTGATGCTGACCTCATCGCTGCCCGTGCAATAGCCGTTGTCTGCCGTCCATGAGAAGGTATAGCTGCCGTAGGCATCTACAGAAACCTCGGTAGTCGGGCTGGCGGGATCTACAAAAACGGCATTGCCCGGGCCGGAGACCTGGCTCCACTGACCGCTGCCAAGGGCCTGCAGCTGAACAATAAGCCCGCAAACGGCCATGTCGGGCCCGGCATCGGGCATGGGCGGACTGAGCAGCTCGACGGGAAGGCAAAAATCCGCCGGGCCGTAGCATTCCTGAACGCTGAGACAGACCTGGCAGTTGGTGATGCCGGCATCCCAAACGACCACAAGCGCTGTATCGGAAGAGCTGATGATGGTTCCGCAATCCACGCTCCAGGTATCGGCAGGTAAACCAGTGGGGTTGAGATAAGTAGCTGTGTCGTTTTGGCAAAGCGTATCCGGGCCGGTAACTATCGGAACCACGTTATCCGGAACTTCTACAGGCATACACGCCTGGGGACTGTCGCCACAGCCGTTGGAAGCGACTACACAGACATCCCCCGTTTGGTTGCTACCGTTCCAGGAGACGGAGATACATTCGGTGCCCTGACCGGAAAGTATGGTGCCGGCCAGGCCGTTTAGGCTCCAGGTATAGGAACTGACGTTGGGGTCGGTATTTACGCAAAAGGTGTCCACTGCACCATAGCAGCCCGTAGAAGGCCCTGACATCACGGGCGTGGCGGGGAGGGTGCCTCCGTTGACGTTTAGGCAGACCTGGGCTGTCGTACCACAAGGCACATCGGCCGTTACACAGACCTGGCCTCCGCTGTTACAGCCCGTCCAATCTATTTGGATGCTGTTGCTACCCTGACCCGAGCTGATGTTTCCACAACTGCTGCTCCAGGTGTAGGTACTGGCGTTGGGCAGTGCCGGTACGGTGTACGTCTCTACCGAGCCTGCACAAATGATGTCGTTGCCGGTGATGGGTGAAAGTGCAGGAATGGAGTCTATGGAAATGTTTAAACAAGCCTGCATGCCTTCCCCACAAGCCGTAACGGCGGAGGCACAAACCTGACCACTACCTGGCGTATCCCAAAGGACATCAATGCCCGTGCTACCTTGGCCGGATTGGATGCTGCCACCGCTCACGCTCCAGTTGTAGGATACGGCTCCGTTCACCGCTTGCAGGCTATAGCTGCTCAAATCCCCCTGGCAGACAGATGTCGGGCCACTGAGAACGGGTTGAGTAGCCAGGGGCTCAACGCTGATGTTTAAGCAGCTCTGGGCACTGCTGCCACAAGCGTTATCCGCCGTAGCACAGACAGCCCCCCCACTACAACCCACGGGCCAGCTAACGGTGATGCTGCTCGTCCCCTGGCCGGAAATCAAATTTGCACAAGGCGGTATCGTCCAGGTATATCCCGTAGCGTTGGGATCGGGTATGAGGTTGTAAACCACCGTGTCTTCTTCGCAAACGCTGAGAGGGCCGCTGAGAGAAGGCGCAAAGGGCACCGGCGTAGTGCTGACATCTATGCAAACATCCGGGCTATTACCGCAGTTGTTGGACGCATGTACGCAAACCTGCCCACCGGAAGAATTGCCCCAGGCGACGGTGATGGCGGTCGTTCCCTGGCCGGAAGTGATGGTCGCACCCGCAGGAACACTCCAAGTGTAACTCGTCGCTCCGGTAACGGGCGAAATGGAGTAGTTTTCACTGCTGTTGGTACATACGGAAACAGGACCGGTAGGAACAGCGGGGGCCTGCGGCAGGGTTTCCACTGCAACGGTGATGCAACCCGGCGTCGAAGAACCACAGGAATTGGTAGCCGTAACGCAGATATCCCCTCCCACAGGGCCGTCCCATTGGATGCTGATGTTCGGAGAGCCATTCCCTCCCGAAGTGATGCTTGCCCCTGTTGGAACAGTCCAAGTATAGTTGACGTTGGGTTCTGGATTCGTGATGTTGTAAGACGAGCTGCTGCCCTGACAGACCGTAAGTGGGCCGGAAAGAACCGGCTGATTGGGCAAGATAAGATTCTCCGTAACAGTTACCTGGGCCGTGTCGTAACAAGTTACGCCGTTTAAGGTGTTGCCCACGATGAGGCTGTAAGTGCCCGCCTGGTTGGCCACTTGAGTCGGAAGCGTGCCCAAAGTTTGCCCATTGCTGTCCTGCCACTCAAAGGTATTGCCTGTAGAGCCGGTTCCATCCAACAAGACCGCCGGCATGTCGCAGGTGATTTGCGGCGGCGGAGCAATGCCGGCCACCACGGGCACCGGCAAGACGGTGAGCTGGACAATGCTGTCACAGCCTTGCTGGTTGATTAACTGCAAAACGTAAGTACCCGGCGGGCAATAATCCACACCGTCAATGTTCAGGCATTCGTTGGGGCAGACAGTCTCCGTTACCTGCACGTTATCCGGCAGGATGGGGGCAATGTTGACGATAACCAGGCTATCGCAGCCGGTAGATGCCGTAAGGGTATATTGACAGGGCCCCGGGCTACAGCACTGAAAACCCAGAGGGTTCGTAAAACAGTCTCCAATACACATGGCCGTATCGATCACCGTAGGGGGGATGAACGGGTTGATGGTGGCATTAAAGCAATCGGAAGAGAGGTCTCCACAAAAACCGGCATTGGCATTGGCCAAATCATTGACCAGGTTGTTATAGGGTTGGCCGATATAGACGTTGTATAGCCCGGCATCGGTAGTGAAGTACGACAAACCGCAGACCTGATACGTTCCCGATGGTAAGCCGTTGAGGTTGGGGCCATCTACAAAGCCCATGATGATGCCATTCAAGCTATACACAAAGGTATAGGAATAATCCGATGCCGGAGGAGCTGGTGTTCCCGTTGGATAGGTGGGGGTAATATTTAAGTTGAGTCCCGGATCGGGCATACAACCCGACACATCCGGCTGGTTGAGCATGCCTCCATCAGCCTCACAGGTTACGCAGCTGTTTGTGCCACAAGCAAAGACCAAATTCCAGGTATCCAAGGTGCCCACGTCCTGGGCGCAAATGTCGTTAATGACCAAAGTCCAGGTACCATTGGCGGGGTCTCCGGGCACGTTGAAATCATCCAGATCGCAATTGGGTGCCTGCACGGCTCCACTAACCGGGTCGGTAACTCCTCCACAGGGTGCGGTCCAATTCCCGACTAAGCAGGGATTACCTCCATTGCAGACGTACTCCGTATTGTTGGTCAGGGGGTTGCCGGTACCCACATCGATGCACACATCGATGTTGTCACTCTGATTTCCACAACCACCAAAGCCATTGTCGAGATCCGCCATGACCAGGTAGTTGAGACCAGAAGGAGAAATCAGCGTTACGGACAAATCGCCTACCCAAGTGTGCGTAATCTGGAAGCACACCTGCTGAAGTGGACACTGCCCCAAGTCATTGGGACCGGATACGCTGACATCCAAATAACCGTAAAAGGTACCATTGTCCGTAATGGTTACCGGGCAATTGGTGCATTCACAGGGTGGTTGCTGCCCCGCCAGCTCCAAGGCCAAAAAAAAGATAGCTGCAAAGGAAAGGTACAAATTCCTCATAAAATTGTCCTGGTAAAGTGTTATGGCAATGCTGTGAATAGATGATTCCCCTAAGAAACTCTTGGACAAAGAAGCTTTTCAATCACCTTGTCAAGAAGTTGCATTTGTCGTCAAAAGTACAATAAATTTACCTCCCGCCTTGCTCCCATCAATAATATTCCTCCATCACCTCTCAAACATTTGTCGCCTTTTTGTCAAAAAATTTGTGTTTAAACCCGCAGCGGCAAGTGAACCATTCCCAACCCACTTCGTGACGGCATAAACCCAAAGCCCCCGCAAAATCCTTTAGCACGAAATGCCAAACTCTTCGGAAATTTGGGGTCAGTTTTTGTACATTTTTTTACATAGGAGCATTTAAGCAAAAGGCTTTGAACATTTCCTATGTACTTTTACTGATAAAACCAGCACATTTTATCTATGAAAAGAATTGCTACCTTGTTTGTTTTTCTATGGAGCTTTGCGCTGGCTTGGGCGCAACCCGTTAACGACGATTGCCCGGGCCTGATTGACTTGGGAGAAGCTCCTTTTTGCCCTGCCGACGTTTTTTACACCAACGTAGATGCTACGCCCAGTGAAGTGGGTAACGACAACATCCCGCAAAGCGGCAACTGCAGCGGCTTGGGGCCCATGCAGCGAGACGTCTGGTTTTCCTTCGTCGCTACGGCAGCTTTTACGGACTACACCATTACCGCAACGGGCATTACCGACGGCAACGGTTCTATTCCACTTTTTCAACCCCAAGTGGCCCTTTACCGAGGCGATTGCGAATTTGACGGACTGCAAGAGCTGGCTTGTAATGCCGCGGATTTGGGAGAGAGCGTAGCAGTGTTAGATGTATTCGGCCTGACACCGGGCTTGACGTATTTTATTCGCATTACGGATTATTCGGCTTCAGCTTCGCCCAATTGGGGCACCTTTAAGCTTTGCATAGACGAGTACGTACCGGCCATCAACATAGGCGACTCACCTTCTACCGGAGCTTGTTACGGCACCTTATACGATTCGGGAGGCCCCGATGAAGCCTACACCAACGACGAAAACCACACTTTCACCATCTGCCCTGTCGATCCGCACAGCTGCTTAGAAATAGATTTGCTTTCGCTAAACTTGGCAGCGGGAGATTTTCTCAATTTTTACGCAGGAGCTGATGTCTCGGCTCAACAAATCGCCAGCCTCAGCGGCAACGACAACGGAAACGGCTTCGAGTTGCAGGTCAATACCCCCTGTATAACGGTAGAATTTACCTCCGACTTTTTCAATACGGGTGCGGGTTTCGAACTCACCTGGCAGTGCAGCCCTACTGCTTGCAACAGCTCGGCCTTTGACCCCGACCCCATCAATGCCATTCCGTTTAGCGAAAGCGGAACCAGCTGCGACGATGCAGCTACCTTCAACCAAACGCCCTGTTTGAACCAAAGCTTCATCAACGGCCCCGAACAGGTGTACGTTTACCACAGCCCAGGAGGACCGGACTACTGCCTTTCGCTAACGCTTACCGGTGAAGAACCCGGCACAGGCATTTTGGTCTTAAACGCTCCGCCCAACGACCCCACTGCTGCCTGTGTGGCCTTTTCGGAAACCGGAGAAATCTCCAGCGCACACTTTGAAACCGAAGGCGATTACTACATCGTCATCGCCAATTCTCAAGGCTGTACCGACTACACCTTGACCATTGAAGAAACCGAATGCAGCCTGTCTCCCGCCCTGGTAGATGCCCTTTGCAACCCGCTGAACGGCTGTCTGGACACAGTCTCTAATTTGCCCTCGGTATTTAACTTCCAACAAGGATTTCAAGACATCGAATTCAACCCGGGTGAAAACGATGGCTGCTGGATCAATACCGGATCCGCCCAGCCCAACTTTTACTGGTTCACCATCCAGGCTGCCGCCGACGGGCCTTTTGGCTTTATCGTACAAGCCGAAGACCCTGCGGAAGCCTCCGACATCGACCTCAACGTCTGGGGGCCTTTCACCCAATCCCAGGTCTGCGATTCGGCAGCCAGCGTAGTGGATTACATCAACCACAACCAGCCGCTGCGATCGAGCTGGGCAGCCGGAGCCGACCCCACCGGCCTGGCAGACATCCACCCCGTTACCGGAGAACCCGTAACCGACCCCTATGATTGTGGCCCGGGCGGAGGTGCCGACGGCGACGACTTCTGTTCCACCATACCGGCCCAAGAGGGCGAGGTCTATGCCGTACTCATCAACGACTGGGGCAACGACATCCAGAGCGGCAACATACAAATCGACTGGTCGCCTTCCGATCCGGCCGTACTGCAAGTACCCGGCTATCAAGTTTCCGGCCAAGACACGGCCATCTGCTCAGGACAAAGCGTCCAGTTGCAAATCTCAGCTGCTAACAACAGTGTCTTCTGGGAAGACGACCCTACGCTGAGTTGCACCACTTGCCCCAACCCCCTGGCCAGCCCTACGGAAACCACCACCTACTCGGCCTTTATCAATGGCGTCTGCTACGACGATTCCCTCTCCGTAACCGTCTATGTCTTTCACTTGGATGCCGGCCCCGATCTCACAGTCTGCCTGGGTGAAGACATCCAAATCACGGCGGGCAGCGACTACCCCAACGCCACCTACAGCTGGAACGGCCCTGCCGGCACCTTGAGCTGTACGGATTGCCCCAACCCGATCATAACAGCTACCCAGCCCGGCAACTTTACCTATACGGTGAGCCTCCAAGGCCCGGAATGCATCCTCAGCGATCAAATGACCCTGACAGTCCTCCCCCAGCAAGCTGCCCAATACAACATCGCCGACGACCAACAACTCTGCATCGGTGAATCGGTTTCCCTGGGCGGTGATGCCGTGCCGGGTATGACTTATTCCTGGACTTCAACGCCTCCGGGTTTTAGCTCGTCCGACCCCAACCCCACGGTTACACCCCCGGAAACCACGCTCTATTACCTGGAAGTGCAAAACACCCTTTCCGGCTGCCCCATGCCCTCCCTGGACAGCGTGCTGGTCGAAGTAAACTCGCCCCCTGTCATCGATGCCGGGCCCGATACCACCATTTGCCAGGGCGATGTGGTGCCTCTGGGCAACACCCAGGTCGAAGCAGGCGTACTCTATGCCTGGACCCCTCCGGAGACAGTGGAAAACCCCGCTGCCGCCAACACCCAAGCCATGCCTTCCGAAGACACCCAATACCTCCTGGCCGCCTCCCGCAATGGCTGCTTCTCCTACGACACCCTTGAGGTAAACGTCATCTCCATTTCCGTGGCCATTGAACAACCCCTGCAAGACAGCATGGGCATCTGTAGAGGCGACAGCCTGAACCTGCAGGCCAACGTACAACCGGCAGGCATCGGCTTTAGTTGGCTGCCCAACGATGGCTCGCTCAGCAACCCCTCTTCCCCCAACACCATCGCCACACCCGAAACCACCACCCTCTACATCGCGCAAGCCTCCGTGCAGGGCTGTCTGCGTTACGACAGCTTTTACGTGTACGTGGATTCTCTGCCACTCAACCGAAGCATAGAACCTTCGGATACCGTCATTTGCGCAGGAGAACTGCTCATACTCCAATCTCCTGTTTACGAACCGGCAGATTTCCCCGATATCAGCTTCCAGTGGGAACCCAACCTCTACATGCTCACCGAAGATACCCTCTACAACCTGGTCGTACAACCCTCGGAAAGCATCACCTACCACCGGCTGGCATCCAATGGCTTATGCACTGCCATAGACTCCGCCACAGTTACTGTCGTTACAACAAGTGACCTACAAGTTGCACCCTCCGACACCCTCATTTGCCCGGGAGACAGCATCACTCTCTCGGCTTTTGTCGAAGACGGACAAAACTACAGCTGGAGCCCGGCAGACGAACTGAGCTGTTCCGATTGCCCCAATCCCCTGGCCTTCCCCTCAAGCTCTACCATCTATACGGTTAGCGCTGAAGTAGCCGGAGCATGCCAGGTAGAAGCCCAGGTGCAAATCGGAATAGTGCCTTCTCCCGAATACCTCTTCCCCGACCCGGCCGTACTTTGCGCTGGAGAAAGCATCGTCCTCAATTTGGCGCAAGCCCAAACCGGCTATACCTATAGCTGGACAGACAGCTCCGGTCAGGTCTTTTCTACCGAAGCCCAGCCGGAAGTGCAGCCCGACGAAACGCAATACTACTACCTCAGCATCCAAAATCAAAGCTGTGCACCCCTTACCGACTCCCTCCTGGTACAAGTCATCAGCGAGCCAAGCCTTTCCGTCAGTGCGGATACGGCCATCTGCCTGGGAGAGTTTGTGAGCCTTTCGGCAAATGGTGGAGCGCCCGGCAGCTACAGCTGGTCTCCGATCGGAGCCTCCGACGCTACCGTCGAAGTGAATCCGCAAGAACCCACGACCTATGTCGTCAGTTTTACCGATGCCGGAGATTGCTTTACCGTATCCGACTCGGTTTTTGTGGACGTCTCTGCCGGTTTTGTCGTATCTGCTCAGGCAGAGCCGGATACCGCCTACATCGGTCAACAAATCCTGCTCAGCATGATGACCGACCCCCTCATCAACCAGGGTTCTTACCTCTGGCTGTACCAGGCCGGCCTGCTAAACTCCGGACAGGAAATCAGCATCGAAGCTCCCGTCGTAGAAAGCGAAGGCTATGTCAGCTATACGGCCATAGCCATTGACCCCCTTTACGGCTGTCAAGACACCACCGAAGTGCTCGTCTATGTCATCCCCACGGAAGTCGCCATCCCCCACATTTTCACGCCCAACAACGACGGCAAAAACGACCAGTTCCTTCTCTATACCACCGAAGGCGTCAAAGTGTTGAGCTTCCGCATCTACAACCGCTGGGGACAACTCGTGTACGACGCCCAAGACACCGGCCTGCCCATCTGGGACGGCACCCAAAACGGCCAACCCGCACCCTCCGACGTCTATGTCTATTACATCGAATACGACCGCGGCGATGGCCAAGTCAAGGTGCTAAAAGGCGATGTATCGCTCTTGAGGTAAATAAAGGAGCTGTAGCCTTTCGGGCTGCAGCTCCCTCTTTTCGACAGGCAATAACACCCTCACCAAAAAAAAGCGGTGGCGAGCCCCCCCTGAAAAAGCCGGGCAAAAAACGAGAATTGCTCATTCAGGTATAGAGGAAAACACCCTGTCGAGGCATTGACCTTTTGCAAAAGGAGCGAAAAAAGGGATTAATGCCCTCCTTTCAAGCGGCGCCGAAAAACGCGAAAAAGCAAAACGAAATATCCGGCAACCAAAGTGATGCCCACGGCAAACCAAATGTTGGCCACGCGCATGCCCGAGGGGTCCAGCCCCGCGTTGAAGGCCGTGATGTCCGGATGAATGGCATTGGTCGAAGGAAGCAAAACGGGGTACATGGACAAAGCCGTAGAGACCAGACCCCCTCCGATAAAGAGGCTGCTAAAAAGAAAAGCCTTGCCGGCACCGGAAAAACGCTTGAGAAAAATCAAACCCAAAACCCCTGCTAACATCAGCAAGGGAAAAAACCACAACCAGGGCATCTCTTCGTAATTCTGCAGGGCTTCCGGTCGGATTTTCCGCCAAATGAAAAGTGTGGCCAGGCTGAGGAGCAAAAGGAGAATCGCCCCAAACGGAATGAGCCTCCGCAAGCGTTCATGTAAAGCACTCTCCGTCCTGAATAGAATCCAAGCTGCACCGTGCAGACTCAGAGCCAGCAGAGCAATCAAGCCCAGCAGCAAAGTAAACCAATCGACAACGCCCAAACGCTCTGCCAAAGGACTGAGCGAACTGTTCCAAAGCGGAAGAAAAAAGTAATTGGAATCGTAAAGCGAACTGCCCGCTTCAAAACCACCCAAATTGACTCCGCGCACCACATTCCCCAAGGCCAAGCCGTAAAAGAGAGCCAAAAGCAAACTCGACCAACCGAACAGGAAGTCCCACAACTGATGCCACATGGGGTGGTGAACCAACTCCCTCAACTCCAAGCCCAAAGCCCGAAAAATCAGCAGCCAGAGCAAAATCATCAAGGGCAGGTAAAAACCGCTGAAAGCCGATGCATACAGAGTTGGAAAAGCGGCAAACATCACACCGCCGGCTGCAATCAACCACACCTCGTTGGCGTCCCAAAAAGGCCCTATAGCATGGTGAATGGCCCGCTTGCTCTCTTCATCCTTTGCCAAAAACAAATGCACGATGCCGGCACCAAAGTCAAAGCCATCTAACAAAATATAGACTGTGAGCATAAAGCAAAGAATGGCATACCAGAAAAGTTCCATAACTTACATTTTTCAAAGGTGTGCGACGGCAAATCACTTCGCTTTACCTGCCTGATAAACGATTTTCCCAAACAAAGCCAGAAAAGTCAAACCCAGCAAAACGTACAAACCCACAAAACCGAGAAAAGTAAACAAGGTATTGCCTGCCGAAACCGCCGGCGAAAGCCCTTGATTGGTGCGCAACAAGCCATACACCAGCCAAGGTTGCCGCCCCAACTCCGCCGTGTACCAACCTGCCAGGTTAGCTATATACGTCAAAGGCGTCATAAACATCACCAGCCATAGCCAGGGCCTATAGGCAAACAAGCGACTGCGATAAAACAGATATGCCCCCCAGAACATCAGACCGATAAACAAAGTGCCCAGGCCAACCATGATGTGATAGGCGTAATACAGCCCCGGAATATTCGTCGGATGGTCTTCTTCCGGAAATTCCTCCAGCCCCTTGATCTCCAT
>JALSKB010000034.1 GCA_026989035.1 Saprospiraceae bacterium
AGCCCTGTCGATGATAATCGTACCACGCCTGACGAAAAGGCCTCACCTTGGGGGAAAGCAAGTTTTCTATCAACCAGTAGCGATTGCGGTTACCGTCTTTTGGGCGCCAGCCCAAATAAGTGTTCACAAGAGATTCCGGAACGAGGTTGACGATGTTTTGAGCTTCCTGAAAAAAACGTTCGCCCCCAAAAGGAGAAAAGGAGTCGTAATCCAAGCCCAAAACCACATAAGCGTAAAACGACAAAATGGACGCTAGATTATCGGTAAAGCTGTTCTCCACATACTCTATAGGCTGAAATTGTTCGTATTGAAAGAGAATGTTCTTATCAATGTGGTTGAGCATGGGGGTTTTGTACGTACTTCCGTAAACAGGTCTCAACGACTGCAAGGCCAGCTCCGCTTTAAAACTCCCGTTGCCGTTGTCTTCGGTAACGGTAAGCACCAAGCTCAGTTCAATTTTTTCCTCCTGTAAAAACTCGTCTTCCGTCCAACGCTGGTTGTTCATGAAATCCCTAATCGCCTGTTCCAGACTTTGAAACACTTTGGCATCCGTAAGCTGCACCTGCGGTGCCGTAACGACCGAAACCTCTACCTGCAACTCCTGGGCCTCTAAAGACCAGGCCAAAGAAGACAACAGCAGCAACAGAAAAAGCTTCTGCAAAAGAGCAGGAACATATTTGGCGAAAGCTAAAAGAATATTCATCGGATGTTTTCTTTATCCACCAAAGCTTCAAGGGCATCTACAATATCTTCGGCCACCTCTTCCTTGGCTTTTAACTCATAAGTTTGTGCTTTATTGCCCGGGTAAAGAATGGTGATTTTGTTGGTATCCACCTGAAAACCGGCTCCGGCATCCCGCAGCGAATTTAAGACAATGAAGTCGAAATTTTTGCGCTGCAATTTAGCACGTGCATGAACTTCTTCTTTTTCAGTTTCCAGAGCAAAGCCGATGAGATATTGCCCGGCTTGCTTTTGTCGGCCCAAGGTGGCTGCTATATCGGGCGTTTTTTCGAGCTCCAACAAAAGGGAATCACCCGTTTTCTTGATTTTTTGTGTAGCTGGATGGGCAGGGCGATAATCCGCCACAGCAGCGGCCAAAACCGCTGCATCGCTTCGGGGAAAAAGCTCCAAGGCTTTGTCGAGCATTTCTTGCGCCGTTTGCACGCGCCAAACTTGTACCGCCTCCTCTTTCGGTTTTTCAGCAGAGGGGCCCAAAATCAATTGCACACGAGCACCCCTGCGAGCCAAAACATCAGCCAAAGCTACACCCATTTTACCCGAGGAACGATTGCCCAGAAAACGCACGGGATCCAAAGGCTCATAAGTCGGACCGGCCGTCAACAATACCCGCTTACCGGCAAGCGGTGAACGAAGCTCCGCAGATTTGCCTCGAGCAAAAAAAGCCGTCAGAAAAGCAAAGATTTCCTCCGGCTCAGCCATACGACCCTCACCGTATAAACCACTGGCCAATTCGCCATGCCCAACGGGAATGAATTGCACGCCGTCTTCCTGTAAACGAGTGATGTTGCGACGCGTCGAGGGGTGATGCCACATGTCCACATCCATGGCCGGAGCGACAAAAACGGGGCAACGGGCAGAAAGATACACCGCGGAAAGGAGGTTGTCGCAAAGCCCTTGACTCATCTTGGCCAAGGTGTTGGCCGTTGCCGGTGCCACGACCAAAGCATCGGCCCAAAGACCCCACTCCACGTGCTTGTTCCAGTTCGATTCGGATTGAATATCGGAAAGGACGGGCCTTTTACTCAAAGTGGACAAGGTGATGGGGCCAATGAAGTCGGAGGCAGCTGCCGTCATTAAAACCTGAACATCAGCACCTGCTTTCACCAAAAGACGCAGCAAAAAAGCAGCCTTGTAAGCGGCAATACTACCGGTAATGCCGAGGAGAATTTTTTTGCCCGTCCAAGACGAAACCTGAGAAAAACGATTTTCCGGCTTGTCAGAAGCCATGGTTTTCTTCTTCTGTACCCTCGTTGGTGTAGCGATAGTAAAGCTCCCCGTTTATAAACTCATGGGTGGCTATAATGGTCGGATGGGGCAATCGCTCGTACAAACGAGATACTTCGATTTGTTCTTTGTTCTCCATCACTTCCTCTATGACATCGCTGTGCACACTAAACTCCTCCAGTTTGCGGTTTAACTCGGCTTTCAATTCCTGAGAAAGTTGACGAGCACGCTTGCTGATGACGGCCAATGCTTCGTAGATGTTGTGGTTGGCCTTTTCTGCCAATTCTTCCACATTGCGAGCCGTAATATTAGGATCTAGTGCTTGAACCTTCTTCTTGATGTCTGTCATGACGCAGTGTTTTTAACTTGTGTTCTATATCCACGCGAAAGCCCCTCACTTCATCGGCATAGGGGCTATCGGAATATTTCTCTACAAATTCGCGACTATAAGTCAACGCTTTTCCCAAGCGCTCTTCAATCTTCTCCGGAACGCTGTTGATGGCCAACAGATAAGCCGCTTTCACAATCATGTAACGCACCTCTTCGGCCCTGTCTGTATCGGGAAAATCAATCAACAAATTTTCAAACGACAAAGTAGCTGCCTGATATTGCTTTAAGTTGAAATACAAAAGACCGTTGGCATAAGCCTTCTGCTCTAATTTATCGCGCAGTTCATCCATCAACTTGTTGCACTGTGCAACGCGATCGCTCTGCGGGTGGTTGTTGATAAAAGCTTGAAAAGACTCTATGGCCTGCAAAGTGTATTTCTGATCCAAGCGGTAAGAAGGCGACAATTTGTAGTACGAATAAGCAGACATGTACTCCGCCTCCTCTTTGTGCACACTCACCGGAAACGTCTGGGCAAAGTTCTTGAAATAATAAGCAGCCAAAAGGTAGTCGCCAAGGTAATAGTAGGTATAGGCGTATTTGAAGTACAGATTCTCCAGCTCGGGCTTACCTCGAAAAGCCCCCAGAGCCAATTCAAACAGGGCTTGTGCCCGGTAATAATCCTCCTCTTCAAAATAGACCAAAGCCTGCTTGTACATCAAATCGGCATCTCCGCTCTCGCGAATGCGTTCGTATTCCGTCTTACACGAAAACGAAATCACCGCCAAAAACAAAGCAAAAAAAGCCGGGAAAATGCGATTTTTCATCATAAGGGCGCAAAGTTACGACATTTTTACAGCACAGACAAAAAGCTTGCCCGGTAAAGACCCCGTCTCGCATGCAAAAGTTGTTTCTCCCATTGGAATATCGCCATCTTTGTCCAAAAACCCCTACTTTTACCACAGCACAAGCACAAGAAACGCGAAGCAAACCCGCTGAAAGCTTCCTAAACAAGTACTTTCTTTCTCCCCATGACAAACGCAAAAGAGCAGATACCTTCCGGCTTGAGCCAACACAAAGAACGCCATTTCAGGGTCTTCTATAACCAGACCATCTACCCCGAACTGGTACGCCTGAATCGGGTGCGCATCAATCTCTTGGTCTCTCTGCTGATGACGGTCTTATTACTCATCGGCTTTATCGTCGTCGCCATAACCTCCAAAAACCTGCCCCTTCTCATCCTACTCGCCATCCCTGTAAGCCTCTTTTTCTGGAGCACCGCAACGCACTACCAACGCTACGCCCTGGTTTTTAAACCGCGCATCGTCAACCTCATCCTCGATTTTTTCGACGATTACGTCAATTGCGAAAACCTCAGATTTGACGTGAAAGGCCAAATCCCTGTACCCCAAAAAAAGCTGCCAACGGCAACTGACCAACACCCCTCCAAAAACAAAACAAAAAACAAGACAAATAGCAGCTCGAAAGAACCGAAAAAGACCTTATACACCCACCTAAAAGAACATTTAAAAAAAAGCGGCTTCTTTCAACTGAAAGAAAACGACACCTACGAGGCCGAAGATTTTATTACCGGTGAAGTCGGCAGCATCGCCTTTGAACTGGCAGAGCTGAGAATAACCCGCATCTCTCGCATCACCAACAGCATGTTCGTTTTGTTCCACGGCATATTTCTACATAGCGAACTGGAAACCCGCCGCCTGCGAGGCAGACTGCTCATCATCCCACGAGAAGAACACGAATTTTTCTGGCGAAGCATCCAGCAGGCTCTAACCCAACGCATGCAACAAGCGGACAAATGGATACAAAATGCATCCTTCCGACAACACTACCTGACCTATGCCAACAAGGAAGTCTCCATATCGCGCATCCTCCCGGAAGACATGCAAGCTACCATCATGGACTACAGGCAAAGAACCGGTAAGACCCTCTACCTGGCCTTCTCAGACAACCAGGCTTACATCGCTATCCGACGGCGCAAAGACCTGCTCGAACCGCCTTATTTTAGCAGCCCCGTTCGCTTTGAGCTCATTCACGAATTTTACGAAGACATTGCCTCTCTCCTGGTGCTGATGGAAGCCTTTGATCAGTTTCATTGAATTCACTTGGGGAGCTTTATCACATACGTTTTTCCCTTAGAAACCTCCAGAGAAGAGGAAAGCAGCCAGGGATTGTACACTTTCAACAGCCGGTATGTGGTGTTGTGCCTTTCGGCAAATGCAGCCCAAGACGACACGCTCTTTTCTACCTTCACTTCCCGATAACGATCTAAGGGCTTGTATTTTTCACTTTTGCTCAAGTGATAACCAAAAGCCTCGGGGCGCTCAAACAAGTCTTTATAAGCCAAGATGCGAAAAAAATAACGCGAAGTCTCTTCGTTGAGGTTGAGATCGAAAAAAGAATGACTGCCCTGTTGTTCAAGAGCCTTGCGCAAAGCCGAAGCCCCCATGTTGTAAGCAGCTACAGCCAAAATCCAAGAACCGAAACGATCGTGCAAATCCCGCAACTTCTCACAAGCAGCACGTGTCGATTTCTCCACATGTAAGCGTTCATCCACCTCCTTGCCGACTTCCAAGCCGTATTCTTCCGCACTGCCTTTTAAAAATTGCCAGATGCCCCGTGCACCGGCCGGAGAGCTCACATGCCGCAAACCGCTTTCTGCCACAGCAACATACTTCAAATCCAAAGGCAAATCGTATTCCCGCAAAATGCGATCCATAAGGGGAAAATACCGGCCTGAAAGCTTCAAAACATCCAACGTACTGGAATGCCTGTAAGCCACAATCTGCAACTCGCGATCCAAACGCTCATACAAATCAAAAGAAGAGGAAATCGCGACTTGCTCTCCGGCAAAATCATAGCTGCCAAGCGGCTTAACCGACACAACAGGTGGCGGCGTAGAAGCTCCTCTCTTTATGCCAAAAACCTCCTTTTCCTTTTTCGACTGTTGAGACAAAACGAGCAAGAGGATACCTAAGACACCCAACAAGGCCAAAGAGCGCAAATTCTTCATGCTTTCTTTTTGTACACCGGAACCGTAGAACAAGGCTCCCCAAACATGATGCTGCGGGCGACATCCTGCACTTTCCAGACAAAGGCCGCATAAGCCGCTGCAGGCACGGGCTTATCGCCACAACCTTTGATCACCAAGCGCCTATCCCGAAAAGCCTCTTCGTCCAAAGCCTCAATAGCCGAAAGCATAGAGTGCTTGACAAACTCCTCTTTGCTACCCTGAAAAACACTGCAGGCAACACCCTTCAAATAAGAACTGACCAACATATACGCCCACATGGGAATGATGGCATCCGTCGAGCAAAAAACCACTACATGTTTGTCTTTGTAAACCGTCCAGTCGTGCTCTTTCAAAGCTGCCCGAAACTCCTTCTCCCGCAAAATCAAAGCCTGAAAGAGAAAATCCTTCAAATCAAAATCTACGATTTCACCATTGGGGTAGTAATCTTCCAAATTAATGGTGAGCAAACCACTCTTCGCTACGCGATTGACTAAAGGCTTGTCCATAATCATAAAGTTGATGCTGAAAAAAAGATGCCTCAACGCCTCTTTCCCTCTAAAAACCACACAGCTAAAGCAATTGTTTTGCCCGATTAGCTTCGGTTTACTCCTCTTCTCCCTCCCGGACAGGCTCCGGAGCAACCACCTCTTCGATAGGCGCTTGTTCGCCTATTTCGCTATCAGGCATCTTGAAGTCTTTGGGCTTTGGCAGATCGCCTATATCCTTAATGCCGAAATAATCCATGAATTTTTCACTGGTGCCATAGAGAAGTGGTTTGCCCGGCCCTTCACTGCGCCCCACAATGCTGATCAGTTCTTTTTCCAGCAACTTCTGCACGGAATAATCGCAACTCACTCCCCGGATTTTTTCCATTTCACTCTTGGTTACCGGCTGCTTATAGGCAATGATGGCCAACGTCTCCAAAGCAGCCCGCGACAACCTCTTTTTCATGCGCTGCTTGAGCCACACACCGATCACGGGATGATAAGCCCCCTTACTCAAAAACTGATATCCGCCGGCTATGGGCACAACTTCTATGGCAAAGGCTTCATCGGCATAACGCGCCCGCAAACGCTCTATGGCTCGTTCAATCTCTTCGTCCCCAAATTTTGCCTCGAAAGCCTCCTCCAAAGCAGCCTTTATTTCCTTTATAGTAACGGGAGCTTCCGAAGCAAAAATCAAGGCCTCTATCTGCTGTTCTAACTGATCTTTCATGCAAAATGCTGATTTGTTTGCTCTTTGGGCAGCGCAAACCTACTCAAAATTCGGGAGCACAGCCTCCTCATTCGAGGTCTTCATGTACATCTACCGCTCTGCCTGAAGGCTCATTGAGGTTTTTAAAGGCTTCATCCCATTCCAAAGCAAGCGGACTGCTGCATGCTACAGAGGGCACCGAAGGCACTGTAGCTGCTGCCGTTTCAGAGGGGAAAAGCTCTTCAAAAATACTTCGGTAATAGTATTCTTCTTTGCTCAAAGGCGGGTTGAGCGGAAACCGATAATGCCGCTTTTCCATCTGCTGATCGGAAACGGATTGCTCGGCAAGCTCCCGCAAAGTATCAATCCAAGAATAACCCACCCCATCCGAAAATTGCTCCTTCTGCCGCCACAACACGCTGTCGGGCAAATAATCTTCAAAAGCCTTGCGCAAAATCCATTTCTCCATGCGCCCGGGACCAACCATTTTGTCTTGTGGATTCAAACTCATGGCTACGTCTAAAAACTCCTTGTCCAAAAAAGGCACACGCCCTTCCACACCCCAGGCAGCCAGTGCCTTATTCGCCCTGTTGCAATCGTACAAATGCAATTTTTCGAGCTTGCGAACGGTTTCCTTGTGAAACTCTTCCGGACTCGGTGCCTTGTGAAAGTAAAGGTAGCCTCCGAAAATCTCGTCCGAACCCTCACCCGAAAGCACCATCTTAATGCCCATGGACTTGATGTAACGCGCCATGAGGTACATCGGAGTAGAAGCCCTGACCGTGGTAACGTCATAAGTTTCCAAGTGGTAAATCACATCCCTGAGGGCATCCATGCCTTCCTGTATCGTAAAGTGGATTTCGTGATGCACCGTCCCGATATGCTCAGCGACCTCTCGAGCAAATTTCAAGTCGGGAGAACCCTTCAAACCCACGGAAAAAGAATGTAGCTGGGGCCACCAGGCCTCTTGTAAATCCTGGCTTTCTACCCGCCTTGCGGCAAATTTTTTGGCGACAGCCGAAATAATCGAAGAATCCAAGCCCCCGGAAAGCAAAACGCCATAGGGAACGTCCGACATGAGTTGACGATGTACCGCTTCCTCCAACGCCCTGCGCAAAGCACTTATATCGGTAGGAGCATCTTTCACCGACTCATAGCTCATCCAGGAACGGCCGTACCAAGGCTTCAGCTCGCCTTCCTCGCTGGAGTAGTAATGCCCGGGAGGAAAGATTTCAATCCGCTTACACACCCCCTCCAAGGCTTTCAACTCCGAAGCTACGTAGTAATGCCCTTCGGCATCCCAACCCTGATACAAAGGGATAATACCCATGTGATCGCGAGCTATCAAATAGCTGCCCTTGCTTCGATCGTAAAGGGCGAAGGCGAAAATACCGTTCAGCTCGTCCAAAAAACCAACACCTTTTTCTTTGTACAAGGGAAGGATAACCTCGCAGTCGGACTTTGTCTGAAAATCGTACTTCTGCGAAAAAGCCTTGCGAATTTTACGATGGTTGTAAATTTCGCCATTGACGGCAAGAATCAGCTGCCCATCAGGACTTTTCAAGGGCTGCTTGCCCGAAATAGGATCGACAATAGCCAAACGCTCATGAGCTAAAATCGCTCGATCATCGGCGTAAATGCCAGACCAATCGGGCCCTCGATGACGCAACAAACGGGCCATGCGCAAAACGCCATTGCGCAAAAGACTACTCCTACCGGTCTGCATTTCAAACAGGGCTACAATACCACACATCGCTGCAACAGAATATCATGGATAAAATGAAACGCAAAAATACGAAAAGGCAACACAGCAACCCTCAGTCAACAACCAAATACTTCTGCTTGGGATACCTCACCTCATACGCATGGATCAATTCCACCTCCTTGCCCGGTGGTAAATTCAGTTCCCACTTGACTATTCCGGTTTCCATATCAATTTCTCCTCCGCTTTGCTCCAAGGCTATCACCTCAATGGATTTGTCTGAAGACAGCGGTATTTGATCATAAACACTCAGCTGTATGGCCTCTTCCTTGTTGTTGCGCAAAGTGATTTTATACCTTCGCTGTACTTTGCGCTTACTCCCCAAAACAGATTGCCTGGAAAAATCCCTGACCAACTCCCGTTTCACCTCCACCCCTTGGTCTTGCCCCAAAGAAACCTGCAAAGTATCTCCTGCCTGGTTCAAATCCAAAAGAGAACGTCCTACAAAAGTATTCTCAAAGTAGAGATTCACCTCTCCATCCAACAAATGATGCTGACGCCAGTCCGGCAAATAAGCCACCAAATAAGCCTCCTCCCGCAACTTGGGAGAACTCTCGTGCTTGTAATCCGCCGGCATTTGAACCTCTGTTAAGTTCAACTTAACCACCCCGGAACCCGACAAAAGCGTATAGGGCTGAGTCAAAGCCAATTCCACAGAAGTCGTGTTTGTTCTTGCGCTAACAATGGGTGCCTCGCCTAGCTTGTCACTATCCCCGAAAGCACGGGATTTCTTCTTGCTCTTTATCCCGCTCATTCTTGCACCGGTCACCACAACAGCTTCATTTAAAGCGGCAACTTCTTCCAGACGAACATCAAGCCAACCTCCTGATTGACTAATGTTGCCAACTTGGTGCGAACTGTACCCCACATAGGAAACCGAAAGCACATGTGGCCCACCCGAAGGAACAATCAAGTCGTAATGCCCTTCAATGTCCGTCACAGTGCCAACATTCGTCCCCTCAAAATACAGCGTGGCACCAATCAAAGGCTCACCTGTATTCGCATCAAAAACATAACCCTCTAAAACGCCATAGCGCCCGGTAGGCTGAATCACCGAAGAAGCCGAACCCAAACCATAAGTCAACCAATAGGGGTTCAAGAGAGGCAGCTGCCCCGATACCTGCGGATCGGCATTGGAAAAAACCAACTGTACCTCCCTCCAATCTTCCTTGGTGTTTTGTTGGAAATTGGCCTGGTAGGTTAAACGCACCGGCTCACTGAGTTTGTCCACGCGCAAATCATAGGAAGGAAACCAGCCCGCATGTTCCGTCAAATACGAAAGCTCAATACGCCCCAACACCTCTCGCTCCGCACTCAGCTCAATTAAAACCTCATACCAACCTTCTCCCCGATCCCTGGCCCCCAAAGCCTGAATCTGTTCCTCATAACGCACCTTCTCCTCTCTTTTTTGAGCCAATTGTTTTTTCAACAAAAACATTTGCTGTTGAATGGCCGACATCCGATCAACGTAATAGTCCCTAACACCCTGCAAATCCTCCAACGAATAAGAAGTGTTTTCTCCACTAATTTGCCTATTTGCCCGAAGAAAATCCCGTTCCTCTGTCAACACCTCCTGCATACCTTCCAACAAGGCCAAGCTATCCTCTAAGCTCGCAAGCATCTTTTCAAAAACTTTCAACTGCTCCGAACGCTTCTCTTCCTCCAACAAATTGCGCCGCAACCGAACACCCTGTATCACAAAATCACCTTTCCCTTTCACAACCAGGCTGGAGGGCAGTAGATAAGGCGACAACTTTTTAACCACCAAAAAGGATTTGCCTTTCGGCAAATGTTGCTCTGCCTTGCGGACAATTTGTGCTGCCTGAAAAAAAACAGTTACCTGATCTATTTTCGTCTCAAGAGGAATTTCCTGACCAAGCTGATCCGACTGAGCAAACAACAAAGAACAGAAGAAAAACAAACAGAATAAAGATAAGACGGATTTCATTGGAATTTATTTTGGTGAAAAAATCCTTTCACACGAAATCGTGTATTTCCATACCGAGATAAAGCCTATATCGCAAAAAAACGCAGCCGAAAAAAACTGTAATCATAAATTTTAGTCTATCAAATGACCAAAGTGAAAAAAAAGTACACCCAAACACTTTGCATTCATTGGTATACTCATGACGAAATGGTTTGGGAGGCTAACGCCTCCCAAACTCCTTATTCTCCATTCGTTAACGAGTGGGGAATATCCCAAACCACTTCGGTTTGGGTATAAAAAGGCAAACGAGTGGCAAGCAAACCCTCACACCAACACTAAAACGCCTTTAAAACGGAAGCAAGCGCTTGAGCGTCATGCCCGGTCAAATCTCGTATCTGTTGCCTACAACTGCTTCCGGTTGCGACGATTAAGCTTTCCGCAGGCAGCGCTTTCAAAGCGGGGAAAAGGCGCAAAGCACCGATTTCGCAGCTCAAAGTGTAGTGTTCTTTTTCATAACCAAAGGCACCGGCCATGCCACAACAGCCTGCATCCAAAATCTGAACACCGCGCGAACCCGGACTGCTGTTTACAGCTGTTTCGAGAAGAAAGCGGAAGTCTTCGACAGAAGTCCAGGCTTTTTGATGGCAATGCAACTGAACCACCACCGGTCCTTTCTGCCTGGCAAAAGGCTCTTTCAGCTGTATTTCATCGGGCGAAAGCCGGCCCGATTTCAATTCTCCTGCCAAAAACTCCTCCAGCAAAAAGGAACGCCCTGCCAGTTCTTTGGCCTTAGTACGCAGAGAAGATCCGAGCAAAACCGGATATTCGTCTCTAAAGCTCAACACCTCCGAAGGCTCCAAGCCAATGAGTGGACTGCCGTCTTCGGTAAGCCGATAAAAAAAAGTTACCTGCTTTTCAGCCAAGCGGCGTGCTTCCTGCAAAAACCCCTTTGACAAAAGAGGCCTGCCAGCTCCGGGCCGCTCAGGGCAAACGACCTCATACCCCAATGCGCTCAACAACTGCCAAGCTGAAAGAGCAAGCTCCGGCTCCAAATAATTGGTAAAGGGATCCACAAACAGGCAAACACGGCCTCTCCAGGCCGAATCGGTCTTGGCTAGGCTTTCTAAGATTTTAAAAAAATGACGACGCTTGGGCACCGGCAGCTTTCGTTTCGGACTAAAGCCCAATAACAGGCGTAGGGGCTTGCCCGCCAAACTGTTCATCAAACGCTGGGGCCAAGCGTTTAAGCGAGCCGACAAAGCCAGCAGCCTGTCCATCCTGGCAAAAAGAAAATCCCTCAAGGGCCGACTGTGGTGGCGGTAGTATTGGTAGAGAAATTCCGACTTCAAAGCCGTCATGTTCACCCCTGAGGGGCACTCGGCCGTACAAGCCTTGCAGCTCAAGCACAAATCCAATACCTCTTTCAACTCCTTTTGGTCAAAGGGCCGGGCAGATGAAGTCTGAAGAAGCTCCCGCAAAGCATTGGCCCGCCCCCGCGTGCTGTGTTTTTCATCTCGGGTAGCCTGAAAGCTGGGGCACATGCTCCCTGCAAAGTGATGCGACTTCCGACAGTCACCCGATCCTGTACAGCGCCAAGCTGCACCAAAAAAACCACCCTGCTCCGAAAAGTCCAGCAAAGTATCCACTTGAGGATACCTTTCCTTCGGAGAAAAACGCAAATCCTCATCCATGCGGGGAGCGCGCACGATTTTCCCGGGGTTCAACAGATTCCGAGGGTCCCAAATGCTCTTGACCTCCTCCAGGTAACTTTGAATCTGTTCACCCAAAACCAAGGGGATAAACTCCGCCCGCAAACGTCCGTCGCCATGCTCTCCACTCAGTGACCCGCGATACCGGGCTACCAAATTGGCAGAAGCTTCACAAATTTGCCGAAAGGCTCTAAAATCACTCTCCTTATATAAGTCCAAAATCGGGCGAATGTGCAGCTCCCCTGCTCCGGCATGGGCGTAATAAATGGCTCGCTGCCCAAAAGCCGACATCATGCGGGAAAAATCCCTTATGTAGTCGGGCAGGTCCGCTACAGCTACCGCCGTATCTTCCACACAGGCTATGGCCCGTGCCCGACCGGGCAAATTGGCCAAAATGCCCAAGCCTGCCTTACGCAAAGCCCACACCTTGCCAATATCCGCTCCGGACAAAACGGGAAAAGCATAAGCGCTTCCCTCTTTTTTAAGGTCGGAAATAATGCGCTCAGCCTGTTGCTTGGCCGCCTTTTCATCTTCGCCACGACACTCAATCATCAAAACTGCGGCAGGGTCTCCTTGCAAGAAAAAGCGATTGGTCTGTTGTGCCTTGCTATTTCGAGTACAGTCCAACAGCGCTTTATCCATCAATTCACAGGCATAAACCTTGTGACCGACTACTGTTTGAACGGCTTCCAGAGCATCGCTCAAGCTGTGAAAGTGAGGCAACAAAAGCAGCTGCTCAGGTGGAGGCAAAGGCTCCAAGCTCAGTTTAAGTGCTGTTGTAAAAGCCAGGGTGCCCTCTGAGCCACACAGCAATTGGGCCAAATTCAAAGGCGGCCCTTGTGGCTGGTAAGGGGCGCTTTGTAGCAACACATCTAAAGCATAAGCCGTATTGCGGCGGTGAATTTCCGGCTTGGGATAACGGGCTCGCACCTCTTTTTGTACCTTTTCATCGCCCAGCAGGTGGTGCATCCGGCGGTAAATCTCTCCCTCCCTGCCGGGCTTCTGCAAACATTTGGCGAAAGCCACCGAATCCACTGCGCCAAAAACGGCTCGCTCTCCCGAGCTGAGTATGACTTCCAACTCCAAAACGTGATCACGCGTCGTGCCATAAGCTATCGACGTAGAACCGCAGGAGTTGTTGCCCGCCATGCCGCCCAAAGTGCAGCGATTGGAAGTAGATGTATTGGGGGCAAACCACAAACCGTAATCCCTCAAAAACCGATTCAACTCATCGCGCACCATGCCCGGCTCTACACGCACCCAACGCTCCTCTTCATTGAACTCCAGCAGGCGATTCATGTAGCGCGAGACATCTACCACCAGACCGGAGCCCACACACTGCCCCGCCAGCGAAGTACCTGCAGCCCGCGGAATCAAAGCGATATTCTGCCTTTCGGCAAATTGAACCAGCCGCTGAATTTCTTCTGCATTTTGGGGATAAGCCACGCCCAGAGGATGCTCCCTGTAAATCGAAGCATCTGTGGCGTACAAAACGCGGGAAAGCAAATCGCTATGCAGCTCTATACCGGCCAAAAGCGGATGGTCGCGCAACATCATGAGAGTAAAGATAAGCCCTCTTTAGCAAAGGCAAAGGCCCAAAAGCGGGAAATCCCGCCAAACTGCAAGCTGTCCGCTTCTCTTCCGCTAAAGGCAGCGTGTTGTGCACAAAGGCCTGGACGCCTACGAATCAATCTTTCAGGTAAACGCGTTTGACGCGCTGGGAAATGCCGGTAATGACCTCATAGGGAATGGTTTCCAAGGCCTCCGCAAGCTCGTAAATGGGATGCTCAGGGCCAAAAACCAGGACCTCATCACCTTCTTCGACCCCCTCAATTGCCGACACCTCAATCATACACATGTCCATACAAATTCTTCCCACTGTAGGGGCTTTTTGCCCCCTGACCAACAGGGAAAAGCGACCCTGACCGGCCTTGCGGTGCAAGCCATCGGCATAGCCTATGCTGATGGTCGCTATAAGGCGATCTCGGTCGGAGCGAGCTTCAGCTCCATAGCCCACGGCCTCTCCGGCAGCCACTTTTTTGAGCTGAGAAATGCGCGCCTTGAGACAGAGAGCCGGCTGAAGCTGCCGGCGCAGAGACGGATTAACACTGATACCGTAAAAACCAATCCCCAAACGCACCATGTCAAACTGCCAATCCGGAAAACGGGCGATACCTTCGCTGTTGAGCAAATGCGCCAAAGGGCGATAACCCAAAGCTTCCGACAAAGCTTCGTACATCCGAACGAACCGCTCTTTTTGCTTTAAAGAAAAGTCGTCTTTTTTTTCCTCTTCGCTGGCAGCCAAATGAGAAAAAATCGACTGCACTTTGACCTGTGGGTTTTTTGCCAAAAGCTCGACCACTTCAGGCAACATTTCTTCCTCCAGGCCCAATCTGTGCATGCCGGTTTCCAGTTTGAGGTGTATGCCGGGAGGATTTTGCTCGTCCTTGCTCGCCTCCAGATAGGCTTTGAGCAAAGCGGGCGAATAAATTTCCGGCTCCAACTGATGCTCCAGCATCTGAGGAAAAGCAGCCGCTTCCGGGTTCATCACCATGATGGGCAAGTGGATTCCGGCTTCGCGCAGAGCCAGGCCTTCATCAGCATAAGCCACCCCCAGATAAGCTACGCCGCGTTTCTCCAACAAACGCGCTATCTCCGCTGCTCCGCTACCATAAGCAGCAGCTTTCACCATGACGAGCATCTGCACTTGTTGTCGCAGCATTTGCTGAAAACAGCTGAGGTTGTGCGTAAGAGCATCCAGGTTAATCTCCAAAACAGTCTGGTGGACTTTCTCTGCCAGGCGATCGGCCAGGGCTTCCAAATGAAATTTTCGCGCGCCTTTTAGCAAAATGGCCTTGCCGGCAAACCGAGCAATTTGCAAATCTCGCAATAGGCTGTCCGTATCGGGGTAAAAATCTGCCTTTTGGCCTTTCGGCAAATGCCTTTGCAAAGCCTTGATTTCCGAGCCTATGCCAATCAGCTCTTCTACAGCTTGCTCGGCGAGCAAATGAGCGACTTTTTGATACAAGACATCGGGTTTCAGGCCGCTTTGTAAAATATCCGTCAGAACGAGCAGGGAGGGTAGCCCACGCCCCTGCTGCTTGAGAAAGTACAGCGCAATTTCCAACGAACTCAAATCGCTGTTATAGGCATCGTTGATGAGTATGCTCCCGTTGACAGCTGCCCGAACTTCCATGCGCATGGCCACAGGCTCAAGCCGAGCCATGCGCTCGGCTATGAGTGCCTCATTCAAACCCAAATCCAGGAGTACCAGCCAGCACAACATCGCATTCTCTATCGAAGCCTTATCCGAGAAAGGAATACAAATTTTGCAAAGGCTGTTTTTATAGCAAGCAGTCAAAAGAACGGATTCTTTTTTTTCGCGTTCATCCGTAGAGACTCCGGTTGCTGTTTGCAACAGAAGCAGATCGGCTTTTTCCTTGTCCATGCCCCAGCACAACAGCCTTTTGTCCTGAAATCGGTTTTTTAAGGCTTGGGCCACCTCTACGTCATTACTGTTGTAATAAATGGTGTGTGCCGTTTCAAAGAGGTTCAGCTTTTCTTGTAGCTTGGTTTCCCGATCGGGGAAGCCCGCATCATGAGCAGGCCCCAACGCAGTAAAAACTCCGTGAGTAGGGGCAATAATGCGAGCCAGTTTTTTCATCTTCCCCATCTCGGATATGCCGGCTTCAAACAGGGCTATTTGGTGCTTTTCTTCCAGTCGCCAAACGGATAGAGGCACACCGGTTTGAGAGTTGTAGCTGCGCGGGCTGCGCAAAACCGAAAAATCCGGCTCCAAGAGTTGATACAACCATTCTTTGACAACAGTTTTGCCATTGCTGCCCGTTATGCCGAAGATTGGAGCAGCTTTTATTTCGCGGCGATGCGCAGCCGCCAAATCTTGTAAGGCAGCTAAGCTATCGGGCACAAAAAACAGACAAGCATCTTCGGGCAATTCCCCTTCAAGAGGCTGCTCCAAGACGAAATACCGTATGCCCTTCCGATAGGCCTCACCGACAAACTGATGGCCATCGTGGGCAATGCCCTTCAAAGCAAAGAAAAGAGAGCACTCCGGATAGTTGATTTGACGGCTATCCAGTTGGAGGTGAGTGATTTCGGTCTCCGGCCGGGCAGAGGGGGGCAATTGGACTTGCAAAATCTCAGCTATTTGCCGGATAGTCATGGCAGTGTGCTTAGTATTGTCCTATATCTCTGCGAAAGTACTTGCCTTCAAAGTAGATGCGCTCAGCGGCTTTTTGAGCAATCTCCAAGGCCCCCTCAAAAGTTTCATGAAGAGCTGTCAGCGCCAAAACCCGGCCTCCATTGGTGAGAAGCCGGCCGTTTTCCATGCGGGTACCGGCCTGAAACAAGAGGACGTCCTGAACTTCCTGCCAATGACTGATGGGCAGGCCCTTGGAGTAGTTCCCCGGATATCCCCCCGATACCAAGACCACCGTGGCTGCAAACCGCCGGTCAGTTTGGCAGACAAAAGAGCCTGGCGCTTCGGGGGCAAAGCGCCCTGTAGCTGTTGCAGCCTCCTTCATCAAAAGCACCAAATCTTCATCCAGGCGTGGAAGAACAGCTTCTGTTTCAGGATCGCCCAATCGGCAGTTGTACTCGATTACATAAGGCTCTCCGGCGACTTCCATCAGGCCGAAAAAGATAAAACCCAGGTAAGGGATTTTTTCCTTTTGCAGGCCCTGTATAGTTGGCTTGATAATGCGCTCCTCCACTTTCTGCATGAGCTTTTTGTCCAGAAAAGGCACCGGAGAAATAGCCCCCATGCCGCCGGTATTCGGTCCGGTATCTCCCTCGCCAATGCGCTTGTAGTCTTTGGCCTGAGGCAGGAGCGCATAACGCCTACCGTCGGTAAGCACAAAGACGGAAAACTCGCGCCCCGACAAAAACTCTTCAACGACTACTTTGCGGCCGGCTTCGCCAAAGCGACCATCCAGCATTTGCCGAAAGGCAGAAAGAGCTTCTTCCCTTTCTTCGCAAATGACAACGCCTTTGCCCGCTGCCAAGCCATCCGCTTTTAAGACTACGGGCAGGGGGGCTTTCGCCAAATAATCCAAGCCCTGCTGACGCTCTTCAAGGTCAAAAGTGCGATAAGCCGCCGTCGGTATGTGGTGGCGCTGCATAAAAGCCTTGGCAAAGTCCTTGCTACCCTCCAAACGCGCACCGGCAGCACCAGGACCGATAAAAAGCGTTTGCCGCAAGGCAGGATCTCCGTCGAAATAATCTGCCAAGCCGGCAACCAAAGGTGCTTCCGGCCCGACAACCACCAACTCTATTTCCTCTTCCCGAACAAACCGACCTATCTCATCGAACTGCTCTACAGACAACGAGACAAATGTGCCGAGAGTAGCCATACCCGGATTGCCCGGAGCCACATAAAGCTTCGTACACAAGGAGCTTTGTGCCATTTTCCAAGCTAAAGCGTGCTCTCGCCCGCCGGATCCAAGGAGCAAAATTTTCATGCTGCAAAGGTAAGAGAATTTGGCAGGCAGTTTGACCAATCGTTTATCTTTGCTTGCCTGAAGCCAAGCTTTTGAGGAATGAACAGCTCCTGCTGGCATGAAAATACAGAGCAAAGACCTGCCTCTATGACGACCGGAAAAAGGGCCGGGAAATTCGACAAAAACAAGCAAGAGCCATGAGTCTTTACAACAAGCTGTTCGCACGCATTTACGACCCCTTTATGGCTGCTGCCGAACGCAAAAAACTGGGCAGTTGGCGACGACGCCTGATCAGCCCTTTGCAAGGGCAGGTGTTGGAGGTAGGGGCAGGCACGGGAGTCAACTTCCCTTTTTACCGACCGGGGGTAGAAGTTCTTGCCGTGGACCCCTCCAAAGAAATGCTGGCTTTCGCCAAAAAGAAAAAGGCCGCGCTCTTGTCCAAGGTTTCGATTGAATTGCTACCCTATGGCATAGGAGATCCCAAGCTGGACGAACACATCAAACCCGCAAGCCTGGATGCTGTTGTCGCCACCTTGGTTTTGTGCACCATCCCCGATCCCCAAGAGGCTTTTAAGCGCTTCCACACTTGGTTAAAGCCCTCGGGCAAATTGCTCATTCTCGAACACATCCATGCGCAAAACCCTTTGAGAAGAGGCTTGGAAAAAGCCATCAACCCCCTGTGGAAGGTCCTGGCAGAAGGTTGTCATTTGACCAGAGATACCGACCTCTTTTTGCGAGAAGCCGGCTTTGAAGCCGTAAGCGAATCGTATTTCCACCTGGGCGTTCGCTGGTATGCTGCAGAGTTGATTCCAAAAAGCAAAAACTGAAAACCGGCATGCCACAGGCTTCCCGACACCTTACCCAAATGTAGGCTCTACAACATTTGTCTATTTTTTGAGTGCCTTTCGGCAAATATCCATTATCTTCGGCAAGATTTTGGGATGGAGAGAGTATCGAAAGAACCAGCTTTCGAGCCTGTATCAACGAACACCTATGCCATGAAAAAGACCTTATCCCGAGTTGCTCTGCTTATTTTTGTCGCACTCACCTTACTCTTTGCGCTCATCCAGCTGGGGGTTCTTCCCTGTCCTTTGGAAAAGAACAAAACCACACCCACCGAGGAAGAAAAAGAAGACAAAGCCCAAAGCTTTAAAGATGCTTACGAGGACAACTTCCGTCGCACCTTAGACCCTGCCTTGGGTTACCCTCCTACGGAACGCCTAATTATCGCACGCGAACAGACAAGGCGCATGCAGGAAGAACTGGAACCCCTGCGCACTCAACGCTCCGATATTTTAGCTCCGCGCTGGAAAGAACGGGGCCCCAACAACATCGGCGGCCGTACCCGCACCATCCTGATAGATTTGAACGATCCCACCGGAAACACCATCTGGGCCGGCGCAGTAAGTGGAGGCCTGTGGAAAAGTGACGACATCTCTGCCACTGACCCCAAGTGGCAAAAAATAGGAGATGAGCTGGAAAACCTGGCCATCGGTGCCATGGCCCAAGACCCTCAAAATCCCCAACTGATGTACCTGGGCACAGGTGAAGGTTACCCCAATGCCGACGCCGTTCGGGGCGTGGGCATCTTCAAATCCTCCGACGGAGGGAATAGCTGGAATTTGCTGCCTGCCACCCAAAACAATTCCTTTCGCTACACCCGCAGCTTGCTGGTACATCCCCTAAGCTCCGACATCTATGCCGCTACAACGGCAGGACTCTGGCGCAGCCAAAACGGAGGAGCAGACTGGGAAAAAGTACACGGCTCGGGCTTGGGCACCTCCAACGATTTTTACGACATTCTCTATACAACAGACGGCCAACTCGTAGCCTCCAACAACAGTGGTGTATTTCGCTCCTCTACGGGAGATCCCGGAAGCTGGACCAACTTGACCTCCGGCCAGATCGGCGGTGGCTTCAATCGCATAGAAGTTGCTGTTTCACATTCTGATCCAAATGTGATGTACCTGATTGGCTCACAAGGAGGAGGAGCGTCCTCAGTCTTTTACACGGCTAACGGAGGCAACAACTGGGTGGAACGGTCCAGACCGGAAATCAATGGAAATGAGTTCACCAACGGACAAGCTTGGTACGACTTGGACATTGCCGTAGATCCTTTCGACCCCAATCACGTGGTTGCGGGGGGCGTACCCATCATGGTTTCTTACGACGGAGCCATTAGCTGGAGCACTTTTGCCTTCAACATGCACGTGGACCAACACAAGATTCTTTTTGATCCGGAACGCCAGGGTATCATCTATTTCGGAAACGACGGAGGCATCTATCGCTCTGCCAATGGTACTACCAATCAGGTAGAAGACAAAAACCTGGGCTATAACGTAACCCAATTCTACGCTTGTGACATTCACCCCGAATCTTTCAACGACTACTTCCTCGGCGGCACCCAAGACAACAACTCCCTGCAACTGGAGGGCTGGGGCACAGTGCCCGGCTATGCCGTGCGAGGAGGCGATGGCTTTTTCGCCCACATCGACCAAAACGAGCCCCAATACCAAATGGTCTCTTCTCAATTCGGAAGTTACAGCCTTTCTACCGATGGAGGAGCCTCTTTCAGCGGAGGACCGGGGTTTAACGGCTCTTTCAATTGCCCCTCCGACTACGACGACGAAAGCGATATCCTCTACTCCCAAACCTTTGACGGCGATTTTTACCGCTGGCATGTCAAAACCGGGCAAGTGGATTTGGTCAATTTCGATGCCAATCTGCCCTCCTTTTTCGTCTCGGCCATCGCCGTAGATCCCAATGTACCCAATCGGGTTTACTTTGGCTCTTTTAGCCCGGCTAAAGTCCTTCGCGTGGACAATGCCGACCAAGGCGACCTGGTAGATGTGGAAGTGGTTTTTAGCGGCAGCGGAGCCATAGCTTCCATTGACATCGAACCCGGCAACCCGGATCACTTGCTCGTTACGCTCTCCAATTACGGCCTACTCAACAACATTTGGGAAAGTACAGACGGCGGCAACAGTTGGACCGGCGTGGAAGGCAACTTGCCCGATATGCCCGTGCGCTGGGGTATCTTCAACCCCGACAACCCGCAGCAGGCTATGATTGCTACAGAATTGGGTGTATGGACAACAGACCTTTTAAACGGAGACAGTACCACCTGGCTTCCCCCTTTAATCGAAAACGGCATGCCTTTGGTCCGCACCGATATGCTGCGCTACCGCATGTCGGATAAGGTCGTCTTGGCCGGAACCCACGGCAGGGGCTTATTTACCACCGACGTACTCTCTCCTCCAACGCCACACCTGGAAGCTCCGCTTATCCACTACGTAGGCATCCCTCTGCTTTTCGTAGGAGAAGCCTCCCTCAATGCAGATTCCTACGCTTGGGATTTTGGCGATGGAAATACTGCCTCCGAAGCCAATGCCTGGCACACTTACAACAGCATAGGCAGCTATCAAATCTCGCTAACGATCAACAACTCTTTAACGGAAAGCAAAACCTTGAAAATCTTGCCCGAACACAGCTTGCCTTACTTGCCCGATGAAGCGGAATACGGAGGAGATTTTGAGGGCTTTGAAGAACAGTATGGCATGTATTCCATTTCGGGCTCCGAGTTCGCACGCGGGCAATCCGACGTGTTGTATAAAGACGGCACCCATAGCGGGCAATACGCCATTGTCCTCGCACCCGAAGACGAATATTACGAACCCAATACCGAGGCTTATTTTTACCTGCCCTTGTTCGACATGTCCGAAGAAGGACTGTACGAGTTCAGCTTTTGGGGCAAATGGCGGATGCAAGGCGGCTTCGACGGCTTTAGAGTCGAGTACCTGGAAGAAGGAGCGGAAAAGTGGAAGCCGCTACGCAACGACGTTTCCGAAAATTGGTACAACACCCAAAACACCAACCTGGGCAATGCAGGGGCTTTTCCGCAAGGCTCGCGCTACTTCTCCGGTGAAGAACCCTATTTCACCCGCTACAGCGTCAACATCAGCGAACTGGCAGGTAAGGGAAAAGTAGGCTTCCGCTTCGTGTTTAAATCAGACCAAGACGTACAGCTCAATGGCCTGGTTATCGATGACGTTCAAATATCAGCCGTAACCGGAGAACTGCACACAGAGCTTACCCTCTGGGATGCCGAATACGACAATGCCAACGCCATCTTGAGCTGGACTACACAGCCGGAATACTACTGCAAAGAGTTTCGCATTGAGCGCTCAACCAACGGCAAAACCTTCGAAGAAATTGATGTCGTGCCAGCTACAGGACGCCTGACATCCGTACCCCAATCGTATGAATACCAACTGTTGGCACAACGAGATCTCTATTACTTCCGACTGCACATCATCAACGAAAACGAAGACAGCACTTTTTACGAAGAGTTTTACTCTCCCATCAAAGTCATTCGACGTCGCATCGAAGGCCTACAAGTTTACCAGGCATTTCCCAACCCCTTCCAATCTTCTTTCACCCTGAGTTTTACCGATGTGCTTAGCGGTGAGGTAAAATACACCCTATATGATTCCCAAGGACGCAAAGTTTTGGAAGGCAGCAAAATGCTGGACGGAGAGGCCTCTTTAACCCTGAGGCCGACTAATGTAAGCGAAGGGGTCTATTTCCTGCACATCACCATAGGAGAGCAGGATGCAGAGACCATCAAGCTGCTAAACCTGCGATAGGCCTATATCAGGCGAAAAGAGCGACGGTGATGAGGCGAGGGGCCATATTTTTTTAAAGCTCGGCGATGTGCTGCCGTGGGGTATCCCTTATTGCTATCCCAGCCATATTCGGGATGCCTCTCGTGTAGGGATAGCATGTATTCATCTCTGTGCGTTTTGGCTAAAATAGAGGCGGCGGCTATGGAAAAAAAACGGCTGTCCCCTTTTACTTCACAACTATGCGGAATGGGCGCTTCATCAGAAGGAAAAGGATGAAAATAATGCCCGTCAACCAAGATGAAATCAGGCTGAGGCTTGAGTTCTGCCAATGCTACGTGCATAGCTTTTACAGCAGCCTGAAGAATATTGATGTCATCTATCTCCGGAGGGTCAATCCGCCCAACAGCCCAGGTAAGCGCGTGTTCCTCTATCCAAATGCGAGCCTCCTGACGTTGTTTTTCAGACAAGAGCTTTGAGTCTCGTATGAGCGAATTTCTTTTGCCGAAAGGCCGTTCAAAAATCACGGCAGCAGCAAAGACCGGTCCTGCCAGGCAACCACGCCCCGCTTCATCACAACCGGCTTCAAGGCGGCCGGACTCTTTACACCTCAACAAAGCTTCATCCATGATCACATACTTACTATGAGAAATTCTACCCTGCGATTGAGACTCCTACCTTTTTCGGTACTGTTGTCGGCGGCAGGCTGGCTTTCGCCAAAAGCTTTATAGCTCAAACGCTTGGGAGAAACACCCTGCTCAATCAAATAGGCCATAACGGCCTTAGCTCGCTTTCTCGACAAATAAATGTTGTAGCGCTCTTCGCCCCGATTGTCGGTATGACCCCGAATTTGGATTTTCATATTGGGATACTGCTGCATGAGCTTTACCAATTTGTTCAGCTCTATGTAAGAACGCGGATGCAAATCCCACTTGTCAAATTCAAAATAGAGATGCTTGAGACGAAAAACTTTCCCCTCTTCGGGCTGAATGCGCGAGAGGTCATCTTTAGCTACGGGAACAGGTAATACTGGAGGAACCTTTTTCAACAGAACATCATCGACATAATAATAGGCATATTCCATAGCTCTTTCCACAGCGGGGGACACTACAGAGGTGCTGTCGTCCGGATAAAAATTGCCAATGAGCAGATATTCGTAAGCTGCATCGGCCACAAACCTGCCGGCAACTTTCTGCCAACCACTTTTTTCCAGCGTTTTTTCAGCTTCCACCACAGCTGATAAACCCAACTTCTCGGGTTTACTCAGGTAATCTGCCTTTGCCATGCTGAGCGCCATACCTAAGCGATTGATGCGCAAACCACGCTGGAGAGGATGCACCCACATTTCAAAATAGTAGTGTTGGCCAGGAACAAGAGGCTCGGCCAAAAGAATTTGAAGATACTCCCGGCAATGGGGTTTTTTCTTATCGCTGGCTATTTCGTACTTTTCTCTTCCACACCCATAACAAGTGATACCTGCGTAGCAAAGGCCTCGATGGGGAGAGATATTGCCAAAGCCTCTTTCCTTCCAGTACGACGGGATGTTCATACGGGGATAATACAAGTCGGGAGAAGTGTAAATAGCTGATTCCCAAAATTTACTCACTTCTGTAAAAACCTTACCGTTGTAATACCAAATTTTATTTGTTCTGTTTAGTCGTTCAAAGCCGGGATTAGGGACGATGTTGTTTTGCGAAAGCAAAAAAGAAGGAGAGAAAAAGAACAGAAGCAAGCCGGTGAGAAAAGCAATTTTTATGCGCATATCGTAAAAGGGTTAAGTCTTTTGGTCTTCCCCGGCTCCGTATTTCTCATTTTACAGGCGGCAGCCTTTTTACAGAGGCTGCCGCCAAATGATGTAGGCAACAAGGCCTACTTTTGCTCCTCAAAAGTTGAATTCAATCCCCTGAGCCAAGGGAACGTCTGTACCGTAGTTGATGGTATTCGTCTGGCGCCGCATATAAGCTTTCCAAGCATCGGAACCACTCTCGCGACCACCTCCGGTTTCTTTCTCACCGCCGAAAGCTCCTCCGATTTCAGCTCCACTGGTACCGATGTTGACATTCGCAATGCCGCAATCTGAGCCGGCACAGGAGAGAAAAAGCTCTGCCTCGCGCAGGTTATTGGTCATGATAGCCGAAGACAAACCTTGAGGAACGCCATTTTGCATAGCTATGGCTTCTTCGATATCCCTGTACTTCATGAGGTAGAGAATAGGCGCAAAAGTTTCGTTTTGCACAATTTCGTAGTGGTTTTCCACCTCGGCAATACAGGGTTTGACGTAGCAGCCGCCGGGATAATCCTCGCCTTCCAGCACACCGCCTTCAACCACAAAGCGACCACCCTCGCGTTTAATTTCTTCCAGCGCTTTAAGGTAGGTATCCACGGCATCGCGATCGATAAGTGGGCCCACGTGGTTGTCGGTATCCAGGGGGTTGCCGATTTTGATTTGACCGTAAGCGTGCTTGAGTTTTTGAAGGACTTCCTCATAGATGCTTTCGTGGATAATGAGGCGACGGGTGCTGGTACAACGCTGACCACAAGTACCCACAGCACCGAAAAGTGCACCGGTCAGTACGATGTTCAAATCGGAGGAAGGCGTGATGATGATGGCGTTGTTGCCTCCCAGCTCGAGCAGGCTGCGCCCCAGGCGCTCGGCTACGGTTTTGCCGACGATTTTACCCATGCGAATACTACCCGTTGCAGACACCAGAGCCACGCGCTTGTCGTGGGTCATGTATTCCCCAACCCGATAATCACCGGTAATGATGTTGCTGACTCCTTCGGGAACCTGATTCTCCCTGAGTACATCGTGCAGCAGCTTTTGGCAGGCAACAGCGCAAAGCGGCACTTTTTCAGAAGGCTTCCACACACAGACATCTCCACAAGCCATAGCGATCATGGCATTCCAGGACCACACCGCTACGGGGAAATTGAAAGCAGAGATGATACCCACAATGCCCAGGGGGTGCCATTGCTCGTACATGCGGTGGTTCGGGCGCTCGGAGTGCATAGTCAAGCCGTAGAGCTGACGAGATAAACCAACAGCAAAATCGCAAATGTCAATCATTTCCTGCACTTCTCCCCAGCCTTCTTGAAGGCTTTTGCCCATTTCATAAGAAACCAAGCGGCCCAGTTCGTCTTTGTACTCGCGTAGCTTATTGCCATACTGCCGGATGATTTCTCCCCGACGCGGAGCCGGCACCTTGCGCCAATATTTGAAAGCTTCTTCGGCCTGTCGGATGACTTTTTCGTATTCTTCTCTGCTCGTTACACTTACTTTGGCAATGTAGGAGCCGTCTATGGGCGTGTGAGATTCGATGTAATCTCCGGAGTCGAAAGACTCCAAGCCTGTCCAGGTGCCCGGATTGCTGTCTTCCAAACCAAGGCGTTTGATGAAATCCAGATTCATGCTTGTCATGTCGTTATTCGTTGTTAGGTGGTTATGAGGTGCCGATGGATACAAAAGAACCATCGGTTTTACATGTTTCTTCGGTATTGCCCTCCCACTTCATAAAGGGCATTGGTAATTTGACCCAGGGTACAAAACTTGGTCGTTTCCATGAGCTCTTCAAAAGTATTTTTGTTTTCTACAGCTTTGCGCTGAAGCCGGCTCAACATTTCAGCGGCTTTTTCCGACCAAGCCTTTTGCTGATTGCGGCAAGTTTCAATTTGGGCTTCTTTTTCCTCTCGTGTAGCCCGAATGACTTCCCCCGGTAAAACTGTGGGCGAACCGTCCTTTCCAAGGAATGTATTTACACCTATGATGGGCAGTTTGCCGCTTAGTTTCAGCGATTCGTAATACATGCTTTCTTCCTGAATCTTGTTGCGCTGGTACATGTTTTCCATAGCACCCAGCACGCCGCCTCGTTCTGTCAAGCGGTCAAATTCTGCCAAGACAGCCTCCTCCACCAAATCGGTCAACTCTTCGATAATGAAAGAGCCTTGCAGGGGGTTTTCGTTTTTAGCCAGGCCCAGTTCGTGGTTGATGATGAGCTGAATGGCCACAGCGCGACGCACGCTCTCTTCGGTAGGGGTGGTAATGGCCTCATCGTAAGCGTTGGTATGTAGGGAGTTGCAGTTATCGTAAATGGCGTACAAAGCTTGGAGCGTAGTACGGATGTCGTTGAAGGAAATTTCCTGGGCGTGTAGAGAACGACCGGAGGTTTGGATGTGGTACTTGAGCTTTTGTGCCCGCTCATTAGCGCCGTACTTCAACTTGAGAGCCTTGGCCCAAATGCGCCTGGCTACTCGCCCGATAACGGCGTATTCAGCATCCACTCCATTGGAAAAGAAGAAAGAAAAATTGCGCGCAAACTCATTGATGTCCATTCCCCGAGCCAAATAGTATTCCACATAGGTAAAGCCATTAGCCAAGGTAAAAGCCAGCTGGGTGATGGGATTGGCCCCTGCCTCTGCGATGTGGTAGCCCGAAATAGATACGGAGTAAAAATTCCGCACCTTCTTATCAATAAAGTAGGCCTGCATATCGCCCATGAGGCGCAGCGAAAATTCGGTAGAAAAGATGCAGGTGTTTTGAGCTTGGTCTTCTTTCAGAATATCCGCCTGTACGGTTCCACGCACCGCCTGGAGCGCTTTGGCCTTACACTCCTCGTAGATATGAGGTTCGAGTACCTGGTCTCCAGTCAAGCCTAATAAGAGTAAGCCCAGCCCGTTGTTGCCTTTCGGCAAATCCCCGCGATACCTGGGGCGAGGCAAGCCTCTCTCGTCGTATAGCTCCCGCAACTTAGCCTCAACGCGATCTTCCAAGCCATGCTCGCGAATGTATTTTTCACACTGCTGGTCTATGGCTGTGTTCATAAAAAAAGCACACATAGCAGCTGCCGGCCCGTTGATTGTCATAGACACGGAAGTCTTCGGGTCACAAAGATCAAAGCCGGAATAGAGCTTTTTGGCATCGTCCAAACAACAAATACTCACCCCTGAATTGCCAATCTTCCCGTAGATGTCGGGTCGGTAATCGGGGTCTTCACCATAGAGGGTTACGCTGTCAAAAGCTGTGGAAAGCCGCGCAGCCGGCATGCCGTGGGCCAGGTAGTGAAAGCGACGATTGGTACGCTCCGGAGCTCCCTCTCCGGCAAACATGCGGGTCGGATCTTCGCCCTTACGCTTGAAAGGAAAAACACCCGCCGTATAGGGAAACTCCCCGGGCACATTTTCCTGCAATGTCCAGCGCAAAATTTCTCCCCAACTCTTATAGCGTGGTAGGATGACTTTGGGAATTTGAATATGGCTTAAAGTTTCGGTTTTTGTTTCGACTTCTATTTCCCGATTCCGCACTTTGTAGCGAAAGACATCGGCTTCATAAGCCGCTTTTTTGGCCTCCCACTGTTCTATAATTTGGCGACAGCGCCCGTCCAGCTGGAGCTGCAGTTCTTCATATTGTTTCTCCAACAAACGGAGCAATTCCTCCTTGTGGTTAGCTTCCTCCTCTTCCATTCCTCCGCCCACAGAAACGAGTAAGGGTTGGGCCGAAGAGGATGTTTCTCGCAAATGAGTCATAGCCACTTGCAGACCATAGAGTTTCTCAGCTACCGCAACCTGTCTATTCACCCATTCGTCGTAGCGACGATTGTTTTCGGCAATTTCCGACAAATACCGCACCCGCTCGGGAGGGATGATGTAAATTTTTTCACTTTGGCCTTCCGGCAAATGGAGGGACGACTCCAAAGAAGCTCCCGTTTTCTCCCGAATGCCCTGCATCAAAGCACGGTAAAGGCGATTGGTACCCGGATCGTTAAACTGAGACGCTATGGTGCCGTACACCGGCATTTCACTCAAGTCTTTATCCCAGAGATGGTGATTGCGCTGATACTGTTTTTGTACAGCGCGCAAGGCATCTTCCGCTCCTCGCTTATCGAATTTGTTGATGGCAATAAAATCGGCAAAATCCAGCATATCAATCTTTTCCAGCTGGGTAGCTGCCCCAAACTCCGGCGTCATCACGTAGAGAGAAAGATCCGCATGATCTACGATTTCGGAATCCGATTGTCCAATGCCCGAGCTTTCCAGCAGAATGAGGTCAAATCGGGCTGCACGAAGAACGTCAATAGCCGGAGCAATATGCCTGGAAAGCGACAAATTCGCTTCTCGCGTAGCCAATGATCTCATATAGACACGTGGATTGGAGACACTGTTCATGCGAATGCGGTCTCCCAATAAAGCGCCTCCGGTTTTGCGCTTGGTGGGGTCCACCGAAAGGATAGCGATGTGTTTATCCGGAAAATCCAGCAAAAAGCGCCGTACAAGTTCATCTGTCAGGCTGGATTTTCCTGCTCCTCCTGTGCCCGTAATCCCTAAAACAGGAATTTTTTGCTCGCTTTGTTCATTTTGTTTCCGCACTTGCTCCAAGATTTGCCGGCCTTCCGGCAAATCGTTTTCCACCATGGTAATGAGGTGCGCTAAAACCAATTGGTCATTTGGCGAAAGCTCGGAAAGAGGCTTCTCAAGCTTTAAAGGTGGTTCAAAATCACTCTTTTGCAAGAGGTCATT